>JBMYQA010000006.1:0-50029 GCA_049600855.1 Flammeovirgaceae bacterium
TTTCTCGTTCCCCGACTTGTAACTCGGCCGTCAATTGTTGGTTATTGCCCCCCACATTGCGCTGTTGATAGCTCAAGGTGCCGAAGAACCCGGTTGAGGAACTAATCCCCGCCCCCGCCGCGATCGACCCCGTATTGCCTTCTTCTACGTCAACATTCACCACAACTTGAGAAGGATTGCTGCCAGGAGAAAACGATAAACGCGCATCTTTAAATAAGCCCAAACCAAACACGCGCTGTAAGTCAGCTTGAGCGGTTTCTCGTTTAAACACCGTTCCCGGGGCAAGCTGCATTTCTCGCGTCACGATAAACGGACGGGTCAACCCATCCACTTCTTGCTGTTCTTCATCAAATGGTTTTTCCCAATTGAATTATTTTGAATCTAATACAGCTTTTTTAAGGATTACTCTATTCAAAATAGGATTTTTTGAACTTATGCTATTTAGGTTTGCCATGTATTTACAAGTAACCAAATTAAGTTCTAACTAATCCTGCAAACGAGTGTTTCACAATTGCTTCTTAAATAGCAAAATATTTGTAGTTTTGTGACGCATCTCAAAATCGTCCAAAATACCTGTTTTTTTTGGAGGAGGGATGTGCAGAAAATTATTTTGACAAAGGTCCTTAAATCAGTCTTATTATGTCAAAAATCAGAGTAGCTATCAATGGATTTGGACGAATCGGTCGATTGTCCTTCAAAATCCTTCTGGAAAAAGAAAATGTTGAGGTTGTAGCCATCAACGATTTGACCGACAACAAAACTTTGGCGCACTTGCTAAAGTATGATTCAGTTCACGGAAAATTCGATGGAGAAGTTTCTTACACTGACGATAAATTTATTGTAAATGGCAATGAAATTCAAACATATGCTGTTCGCAATCCTGAAGAATTGCCTTGGGGCGATTTGAATATTGATGTTGTGTTGGAGTCTACAGGTATTTTCAGAGACGAAGCTGGTGCTGGAAAACACTTGAAAGCTGGTGCTAAAAAGGTAGTCATCTCTGCTCCTGCTAAAGGTGCTATCAAAACAGTGGTATTAGGTGTAAATGAAGAGTCGATGAGTGGCGAAGAAACCATCGTTTCAAACGCTTCTTGTACTACAAACTGCTTGGCTCCTATGGCTAAAGTATTGGATGATGCTTTTGGAATTGAGAAAGGTTTCATCACTACAGTACATGCTTACACGGCCGATCAGCGTTTGCAAGATGCACCTCACAGTGATTTGAGAAGAGCACGTGCAGCTGCTTGCTCTATTGTACCTACTTCTACTGGTGCTGCAAAAGCAGTAGGTTTGGTATTGCCTCACCTTGCTGGTAAATTAGATGGTTGCGCCATGCGTGTGCCTGTGCCTGATGGTTCATTAACTGACTTCACCGTAGTGTTAAAGAAAGAAGTAACGAAGGAGGAAGTAAACGCAGCCATGAAAGCCGCTGCTGAAGGCCCTATGAAAGGCATCTTGAAATACGAAGTAGATCCAATCGTTTCTGTTGATATTATTGGTGATTCTCATTCATGTATTTTTGATTCATTAATGACTTCCACAAGCGGTACATTGGTAAAAGTGGTAGGTTGGTATGACAACGAAGCAGGTTATTCTCACCGTGCTGCAGATTTGATTGCAAAAATTGGATAAGGCTCTTTAGCTTAGCGTACGTTACATTTCAGATGAAATAGATTTGAGGGAGCTACCTTGTTAGCTCCCTTTATTGTTTTTATATTCGTTAGATTTTAGGGAAGTGCTTAGCTATAAATGATTAGGTTTAGGCATTTAGGTGAAATAATGCAGTACTACTATCATAATTTCGTGTGTAATACTGCGTTAAGAACCAAAGAGCGGTGTAAGGCAAACTCTTTTTTAGTGAACGGAAAAAATTGAACCACTAGCTAGTGTTTCGCATGGAAGAATTTATCAACCGACTTAATAAGCTACTTTACGGTTGGAAAGATGGTACTTTGGGATTTGTGAGCGCAATTTCTGTCATTACGGTAATTGTTGCGGTTTTTCATCTCATCTATCGGTATGGCTTCATTTTAACACAATTGGAGATTGATAATGTCTACTCTAATTTGGATATCATCTTCTTTATTTTTGCTTTAGTCTACCTCATCCGATTGCTTTTTGCGATACAGCGTATTGATTACCTGAAACGAACTTGGTTTGAGTGTGTACTCATTATGTTCATTTTGGCTAATGGAGTAGCCAATAAGGTATTCGACCTCAAAATTATTCTTTATTACTTGGAATTATTCTCTGTCGAACATTCGATAAAAAGTTATCAAGACATCTTAAGCCTATACCTGACTGTTTTAATCGGATTAGAGCTGATTAAAATTAGTACAAGAATCTCTGACCTGAACTTTAAGCCTGCGGCAACTTTTATTTTCAGTTTCATTATTTTGATTTTGATTGGCACGGCCCTGCTGATGCTTCCTGCGATGACGTATGGGACACCCGACATGTCTTATCGCGATAGCATGCCTTTTTTGGATGCTTTATTTACTTCGGTAAGCGCCTCTTGCGTAACGGGTTTAGCGGTAGTAGATACAGGAACTTATTTTACCTTTAAGGGGCAATTGGTTATCATGTTTTTGATTCAGTTGGGGGGAATTGGGATTGTATCTTTTGCCACTTTCTTTGCCACTTTTTTAGCGAAAGGCGTAGGGATTAAGCATCAATCCATCATTCAAGATTTTTTAAGCAGTGAATCCCTCATTTCAGCGAAAGCTCTCTTACGAAAAGTTATCTTTATTACCATCTCCATCGAGTTTATTGGGTTTATCCTTATTTTCTTTTCATGGGATGAAAGTTTACATTTTCGAAGCTTGGGGCAAAAGGTGTTTTTCTCCTTATTTCACTCGATCTCTGCCTTTTGTAATGCTGGCTTTAGCCTATTTAGCGATGGATTATATACCGATATGCTTGCTTCTGATACCCCATTATTTGATGGCGATGGGGATCGTGATGTAAGTGTCAAGAAGATGTATTTACTTCATTTCGTCATTGCCATTCTCATTGTATTAGGAGGAATTGGTTTTGGAACGATAGAAGATGTATTGAGCCCAAGCAAAATCAAAGATCGCTTAATTCATCCTTGGAAAGATTTAAAAATTAGCTCTCGAATTGCCTTGCAAACTACACTTTGGTTGATCTTAATTGGTACCGTAGGTTTTATGGTTTTAGAATCACATCAATTGCGAGATCGAACCATTGTAGAAGCACTGAACACGTCTTTTTTCCAATCGGTAACTTGCCGAACGGCGGGTTTCAATACGATGGACTTTAGTATTAATAGCGATGATGGGAGCAGTGAAGATTTTACAGGAGGCTTGCAAAAACCAACCATCATTTTGTGTATCTTCTTGATGTTTATTGGCGCATGCCCTGGCTCAACGGGAGGAGGCATTAAAAGTTCCACATTTTTCTTAATTGCTCGCTCATCCTTTGCCAGCATTAAAGGACAAGAACGCATAGAAATAGGTAGGCGAACGATACCCAATGACTTGGTGCGTAAAGC
Source organism: Flammeovirgaceae bacterium (assembly GCA_049600855.1). Classification (GTDB taxonomy): domain Bacteria; phylum Bacteroidota; class Bacteroidia; order Cytophagales; family Flammeovirgaceae; genus JBMYQA01. Next base: position 3,515 of record JBMYQA010000006.1, read on the forward strand.
CTATTCGATCTTCATGTTTGCCACGACTTATAATATCATTGCGATCTTTATTTTAACCATTACGGAGGCTGATAAAGACATTTTGGCAATTGTATTTGAACAAGTTTCGGCTTTTGCCACTGCGGGTTTGAGTACTGGCATTACCTCTGATTTATCGTCAATAGGGAAAATTATCATCATCATTTCCATGTATATCGGTCGGGTAGGGACTTTAACTTTGGCGCTTGCATTAAGTAATAAAGTAATTACGAACTCCTATCGCTACCCTGACGGGCATGTGATGGTGGGATAAGACTCAATAAAAGGCATCTTCTACATGATAAATCGCTTTCCAATTTCCTTTCCTTAAAATGGAAATGATATCAAATCGGATTTCAACGTTTAACTGTTTACTTTCCAAGTAGGCAACTGCTGCCCGTTTAATGGATTTTTTTTGATTCTGGCTAACGGTTTCTTCAGGATAGCCAAAAGCAGTACTTGAGCGGGCTTTTACTTCAATAAAAACAATGGTATTTTGATATTGCGTGATTAAATCAATTTCGGCGTGTTTAAATCGGTAATTGCGTTCAAGAATTTGAAAGTTTTTGTTTTTCAAAAACTGCTCAGCATATTTTTCTGCCCAATTGCCAAAGCGTTTTTTAGGTGGAGTCGAGTTCATCTAATCTTTTACCTATAATGACGCATGGAAAGAAAGGTAAACAGAAGAAGGGAGGAAAGGGACGAGATTTAGAACTCAAGACCTTGATATAAATCAGCCATTTTAAGGCGAATGCCTAATGATTGGAGGTGAACCTCACTTTCCAGTCTAGGTATGGTGGCAATTTTCCAATTCGATTCACTTTCTTTATAAAACACTTCAACAGTTGCTTGCTCTTGATCAATAAGTACATATTCCTTGAATGTAGGAATGGCACGATATAACCTAAACTTTTTCGTTTGATCGTAGCTTTGTGTGGACTTAGATAAGACTTCAATAATTAATATTGGATTGGTAATTGCCTCCTCAAGTTGATCATCTCGCTTAATTGCATTGCAAACCACAAAAACATCTGGATAGAGATAGCTTGTTGCAGATGGGATACTCACTTTAACGTCACTACTGAAGGTAAAACAGTTTTTCTTTTTAATAGCTAAAGCCGATCTGATGGCATATAAAGTATTGGAGATCAGCATACCATGATATATGGTGCCCTCAGACATCGCATAGAGTTTTCCATTGAAGTATTCATACTTCGAATTAAAACGTTGTTCTAAGTCGAGGTATTCGGAAATGGTATAGTGCTGATCTAACTTTAGTTCTCCCATAGTTTAACATTAATAAAAATACGCTTCATTATAAAGTTTGCATCACTCCACTAATTCAAATGGAGCAGGGGAGAAGCAGAGGATAAATACGATGAGGGATATCCATCCCAATACCTTACGGCCTGTGCTGAGTGGTTGATCTGAACTAACGGGAGGATGGTAAACGCCCAACACGCGGCCAAGTAAAAAACCAAAAAATAACCAGCCAGGATAGCCTTTTACATCAAAGTAAGAGGCTGCAACAAATTGGAATGTGAAAATGGATACTGCAATTAGGAGTACTGTCGTTTTATTCGGATGAACTTTTTCAAATATGAAATAAAGGAAAAAGATGTATAAAGGAGCCCATTGAATGAGTGTAGAGACATCATCATACAAAGAGAATAATCCTAAGCCTCCAAAAGTAACCAATATTGTAAATAGGATGGGAGATACAATTTTATGATTTTTAGGACCTATTAATCCAAAGAGAATGTGTCCTCCATCTAATTGCCCAATAGGAAATAGATTGAGTGCTGTGAAAAAACAGGCTAAATAACCTGCGATCAAAAATGGGTAATGGATAATTTCATATGGATTGGGTACTAAGTTAGGATCAGGCGCAACAAAATGTGTGAAAAATTCAAATAATAAATTAGAGCCAATGGCTAAACCTTCTCTACTGCTGTACACGTAGTTCGCATAATCCAAACCATACATTTTGTAGTCGTAATGAATGGTATAAATATGTTCTGGGGGAGGAAGGTGCGTAAAGCCATAGTAAAGCACGCCTAAAGCAATTACAAAGCCAGCCAAAGGCCCAGCAATCCCTACATCAAAATAAGCCTTGCGGGTGCGCATCGGGCTTTTGATTTGGATTACTGCGCCAAAAGTTCCAAACTGGAGCATGCCGGGCAAGTAAAATGGAATGTAATAAGGCAACGTCACTTTCAGCTTGTAGAAACGGGCAACAAAATAGTGTCCAAATTCATGTGCAGTAAGAATCCCCAAAAAAGGGATAGAATAGTACAGACCTGCCATAAATTCGACCCAACCCAATTGAGGAATTCGTTCATCTAATATTCCTAAAAAAGAACCGCCAGATTGGAATTCTCCTCCTACTAATGTCGTAGTGAGTAAAGTAAGAATAAATAGTCCAAGATGTAAGGCGATTGTTTTCAGTTTCATACAACTCTTTATACTGACGTGCTATTGTTTATTATTTGGGTAATGTAATAAAAACTTGTTACAAATTTAGATGCGGTCTCCACCAGTAATGTGTCTACTGAGATCGGTAATTTCACTGGTTAAGAAAAAGCCATCTTTTCCTTCCTTTTGATAAAGTGGCATCAATACAAAGCCATGATTATTGGCCCGAATTTCTCCATTCTTATCGTAAGCCAGCAACTGCCCTTTTTCTATAGGGTCAAAGTTTTTAAAGCCAGGAATCATTGCAAAATCATCTTCTGGCGTTACGTGATGGCGATAATCCACATTCATATGAGAAGGAATACTATTGGTAAAGTGATCCAAGTAGTAATTTTCTAAAAACGAAGCTGGAATAGCCTCTTGATCAAGCATACCGATGGCCACTAGCATGCGCCAAAGCACGGTTACATTGTTAGTGATTGAGTGAGGATTATCGTGTTGACCAGATTCAAAGCCCATAGCTAAAAAGCCTAAATCAGTCATGTAGGGTACCGTAGTATCGTGCAGCTGATTTTCTAACCCTAATAATACGGGTACTTTCAAACTATTGGCAATGTGTTGGACTTTGGATATTTCCTTGACGATAAGGAAGATGCCATTTTCTGCTGAAGTTGTGTGTAAGTCTAAAAAATATTTTTCAGTATAACGTTCAAAACCGATTTCATCATAGACTTCATGAATTTCAACCAGTTCTTGATGTTCTACTTTTTCGAGTGGAAACTCTTGTGCATTTGACACCTTTTCTGCTGACCATAATCTGTTTAGGTCATGATCAACTAATCGCTTGTTTTCTTTGAGTGCTGTTAAGTTTCCAGTAATCCCGATAAAACGGCCATTTAGCTGAATTTGATGTTCTTCAAGCTGTTGAAAAATGATTTTTAGTGCTTTCCACCCCGCAGGTTCATTGCCATGTAAGCTTCCAACACATACAAATAGTTTATCTGCATTCTTGTTTCCGAAATCTCCAAGTATTCTTTTCATAGTAATCAATCAAGTGAACACATGATGAACTCATGTTGAACAAATCTACCATTCAACAAGGTACTAACAAAAAAATAGATGCCCTTGTTCAACGCTTATATGGACAAGGGCATGTAGGATTAAGATTTTACTTTATTAATTTTTTCCCTTTTTTTTCCTATTTCGTTTCAAGCGTTTTAGTAAGCTGTTGGTAATATTTAGGAAGTTTGCTTCCGTAATCATACCGACTAGCTTATTGTTATTGACCACAGGCAAACAACCGATACTATTCTCAGTCATAATATCCATCGCTTCCAATACCGTGGCTTCAGGATGAATCGTAATTGGATTGGTAATCATCATATCGGCAATTTTCACATCCTCATTACTCTTTTTATCACGGCACAGTGCAGAGAAGTGTCTCAATACGCCTCTAACTGTCAGTAATCCAATAAGTTCACCAATACTATTTTCTATGGGTAAATAGCGAATTTGTTGCCAATCCATCATATCGGCTGCTAGATCAGGAATATCATCTTTAGATACCGTGAAGATGTCGGTAGTCATAAACTCTTCTACAAGTAAAGATGAAGGGGTCCAATCTTTGATATCATGAATGTGTGCTAATTCCCATTGGTGAATGGGCTTTTCAGAGCGCTGGTAATTTAAAATGCCTGCTACCAAGGCCGTTGCCGCCTCTTCTTTGCCAGCTTCTTTAATCAACTGTCCATAAGATTCCACAATCCAGCGGGCACCCGTTCGACCATAGCGGTTACGTTCTTCAATAATACCTAAGTATTTATCAATATCTGCTTGATCTACTTTTTTCTTTTCAAGGCCTGCACGGGCAATTGGAAGGAGTTCTTTTTCAATCAGTTCTGAATCGCTAATGAGTTGCCCATCCGTCCAATAAAACTTAGAGCCATGACCGAGTTTTGCTGCTTTCAAGAAGTTCGATTTGGCATTATCAAAATCCATTTTCTTCGTGATGTCGGGGTACACATCATCGTATCCAATCATTAAGCCAAGCCAAAAGGCGGCATTGGCAAGTTCGTCGGCTACCGTTGGGCCAGCTGGTAAAATACGGTTTTCAATGCGCAAATGTGGCTTTCCGCTACTACTTATGCCATAACATGGGCGATTCCAGCGATAAACAGTTGAATTATGAATATTTAAAGCCTTTAATTTAGGGGTAATCCCTTTGGCCATCGACTTCAACACATCTTCTTCAACATCGGTGACTAATAGCGTTTTAAAGCGAACGATATCTTCTTTATACAAATCCAGTATAGAACCGTTCAGCCATTTGCTCCCAAAGGTTACCCGTGGGCTGGAATCTCGTAAATGTTCTCCTGTAACACGCGTATCTACAGACTGTTGGAATAAGGCGATTCTAGTTTCACTCCATAAACGCTTACCAAATAGCATGGGAGAATTGGAAGCAATTGCCATTACAGGAGCCGCTATTGCTTGAGCAATATTATATTTATTAACGAACTCATCAGGAGTTACCTGTAAGTGTACTTGAAAACTAGTATTGCAAGCCTCAATTAAGGCCGAAGTATGTTTAATACTAAGCTCATCTAAACCTTCAATCTTCAACTGATGTCCCTCGCCTCTTAATTTATCAATTGATTCAATCAACGCATAATAACGATCAATTGGCGTTAGGTTTTCAATTCCTAAGTCAAACTTTCTGATGGTTGGTAATATACCTGTGAGTAAAGGGTCAACTTCAAATTCATTGGCCGCCTCTTTAAGCGCATGAATAAAACCGCGTATTTGATGATCAAATTTAGAAAAGCAATCTCCAGTAAATAATTCGGGGTCTAGGTTCGCTTCTAAATTAAAACGAGCCAATTCTGTGGTAAACTTCGGATGGTTCATTTTGTCCAAAATCTCTACAGCTATTGGTGCTGGTCGGCCATGTTCATCAATCAAGCACATTTCCTGCTCTGCGCCAATCATGATTTCGTCTACTTCAAACCATTCTTCCTTCAGCATTTTGTCTAATGCTTGAATATCTTTTAGTAAAAGTCGGGTGAAAACGTTTAATTCGTTTTGGGATGTGGCAATACGTACTCCTTTTGCTCCCATGCTGAGGTTTATTTAAAGGTTGGACATGTTTTTCGAATGGCAGGCACACATTTCTTGAGGTTATCGTACAGCAGCAATCATTTTTTAGGCCTAATCCATAAGGCTTGCCATTAGCATATGAAATATAATTTTTTTAATACCTGACCTAAATTCATGATTAAATAACAAAAAAATATCCCCTTTATCAACGGCTAAGGCATAATTTTTTATTTCTACTATGAAATAGTGTAATTAGACTTCCACTTGAGCAACTAAGTTTTTTGGTTGTTTTATGGGTAAGCAGATGGTAAATGTGGTACCAGCCTTTTCTTGACTCTCAAAATCAATAAATCCACGGTGTTGTTTTACAATATTTAGGCTAATGGAAAGCCCCAAACCCGTACCTTGACCAACTTCTTTTGTCGTAAAAAATGGGTCATAAATTTTATTTTGAATTCCGTTGGGCATGCCCCTTCCCGTATCCGAAATTTCAATCAATACAACGGGTTCTGAAATGGAGTTATCAATGCTAAAATGCTTTTCTATTTTTTGAAAATCTGCTACAAAGCTTGTTGTTACAGAAACGGTTCCTTTGCCATCAATGGACTGAATCGCATTGCTCAACACATTCATAAATACCTGATTCATTTTTCCACCAAAACACTCCACCTTTGGAATATCTCCATAGTTTCGCTCAATCACGATGCGTTCTTTGTATTGATTGTGCAAAAGCATTAAGGTAGAGTCCAAGTTTTCATGTAAATCCGTTTGTTTAGGCTCGCGGCCATCTCGGTGGGAAAACCTTCTCAAGCCTTTCACAATGTCAGCAGTGCGTTGTGCGCCTAATGAAATATTATGGGTTAGGGTATTTAACCCGTCAATCAGTTCGTGGAATTCAAGTTCTTCTTTGAGCTGTTGAATTTTTGGAAAGTTCTCTTCATAATTGGCTAAATTCAGTTGGTCATACCCTTCCATGACCTGAATTAAATCATGGATAACTGATTTTAAGCCTATAATTCCTGAGTTGATGTAATTAATTGGATTATTGATTTCATGAGCGATTCCTGCAGTTAGCTGCCCTAGAGAAGCCATTTTTTCAGACTGAACCAATTGAGATTGGGCGTGTTTTAATTGGTCAATGGCATCTTGTAACTCAAAGTTTTTATGGTTTAAATCTTCTTGCTGAGTAAGCAGTTCCTCATTTTGTGATCGAATTTCTTCTTGATGTTGCTTTAAAATTTGGGTCTGGAAACGTGTTTTTTCGAGTAAAACAGACAACTCTTCTGTCAATCGCTGCATTTCATCATTAGCCTTGGTGAGTTCTTGTGTACGAACATCCAACTTCTTTTTCTTAATTTCTAAAAGTTGATAGGCTCTCCTTTTTAAGCGATTATTTCTAAACAGTGCTAAGGCTAAAACCAGTGTTACCCCTAATGCCGTAATCACGGCAAAGTTAGTGATACGTAAGCGGGAGTTAATTTTTTCTTGTGCAGATTTTTCATGAAGTAGTGCCATGTTTTGAATATGTTTCTCTCGAATACCATAAATCGCTTGGAGCTCGGCAATGTGTCTTAAATTTTCGGTTTTAAATAAACTATCGTACATATTATGATACCTATTGAAGTATTCATAGGCTTTGTCGAATTGTTTGTTGTAGGCGTAAATTTTAGAAAACATGTGATAGGTTTCCTTCAATTCATCTTTTTCTCCACTTGAAGTGGCTAGTTGAAGTGCCGTTTCCGTAAAGCTCAGCGCCCTATTTGGCTGATGAAGTAGCAAATATGTTTGGGCAATTTGAATATAAGTAGAAGCAATGTCTACTTTATCAGCGATTTCTTTTTTTAAGCTTAAAGAGCGTTGCAAGTAGACCAAAGCCAATTCATACTTTTGGGTTTCAATGTATAGCGCTCCAATATTATGGAGGGTATTGGCGATTCCTCTTTTTTGCCCGAGCTCTTCTTTAATTTCCATCGATGCTTTATAGTATTCAATGGCTTTATCAATATCTTGCGCTTCTTTGCTCAACATGCCCAAATTATTCAATACACTTGCTAAATAACGTTTGTCCTTTGGGGTGTTTGCCGCAGAAAAATATTTTTTTGCTTCCTGATAAAATTTTTCCGCCTGTTCAAGGTCTTTATTCATATAGTTTGCCGAGCCTAAATAAATCTTAGTCAGGTTTGCATATTGCTCATTACCCATATTTTCAGCAATTTTTAAAGCTTCAAAATGGTTTTTAATGGCATCTGAATAATCTCCTTCTGCTTGCTCTGCTAAGGCCCAGTAGTTTAGTGCCTGCATTCTTCCTTCTTCATAATGAATGGATTCGGCTAGTAAGAGTGCTTGTTCTGCATAGTTTGCCGAAGAATCTGGATGATTAAAGCGGTAATATTGGGCAATGGAAATGAGTACATTGGCTTTTTCCAGATCGCCTTCACTGGCTGATAATTTTTGGAAAAGGCTATCTAATGTCGGATTGCTTAACGCATGAGGAGTTACAAGTAAGGAAAAGAGTAGCGTGAAAAGAGTAGGTATATGACATACTCTTCGATAATAGTTCAATAATGTTGAATAGAAAATGCGTTTAAATCCTAACTTCATAGTTTTGTATGATCCAGATATTACCCAAATTTGTGTTGTAATTAAATTTATTGAAAGCGATTTGACGCTTATTTTTTTAGTGGTATAACCCATTATAATGCTCAGCGGGTGAATAAATTATTTAAAATCAATTATGTCCAACTTCTTTTGATCAACTAAATTTGCAGAAATTGTGTTTAAAGATTGTTGAAGGATAAGCGAATCTTTTACATATGTTGTTTAAAGTATAAAATTGTAATTTATATTTTAAATAACTTCGATCAGTACAAACGTAAGAATCGCGTGAAATTGGAAAAATGTTCGTCAATAAAAACATTCCGAACATATAAATTTAGGTAAAAACATTAGGAAATAAAACGAATGGCTAGAGTAGTTGTAGGGCTATCAGGTGGAGTGGATTCCAGCGTAGCTGCTCACCTGTTATTAGAAGAAGGGCATGAAGTGATTGGACTGTTCATGAGAAATTGGAATGATGAGTCCGTAATTATTGATGATGAATGCCCTTGGATTGAGGATAGCAATGATGCCATCCTTGTAGCTGAGAAGCTTGGAATTCCTTTTCAGGTGATTGATTTGAGTGAAGATTATAAAGAACGTATTGTCGATTACATGTTTGCAGAGTATGAACATGGACGTACGCCTAATCCTGATGTGTTGTGTAATCGGGAAATTAAATTCGATATCTTTTTAAAAGCTGCCATGAATTTAGGGGCAGATTACGTAGCTACAGGACATTATTGCCGTAAAGATACCATTGAAAAAGATGGCAAAAAGATTCATCGTTTACTTGCTGGTGTGGATGCTAATAAAGATCAGAGTTATTTTTTATGTCAATTGAATCAAGAACAATTGGCGAAAGCGTTGTTTCCAATCGGCCATTTAAACAAACCCCAAGTGCGTGAGTTGGCTAAAGAACTGGATTTGGTTACTGCCGAAAAGAAAGATTCTCAAGGGCTTTGTTTCATTGGAAAAGTACGTTTGCCTGATTTTTTACAACAGCAATTAAAGCCCAAAACAGGGAAAATTGTGGAAATCGCTCGCGATAGTTCTTTATTTGAGCAACACTACAATGAGGAAACAGACGAGCTCAAACTGTTAGCGAAACCCTATCAGTATGAAAAAACAGATGGCATAGAAGTGGGAGAGCATTATGGAGCACATTATTTTACCATCGGTCAGCGAAAAGGGTTGAATGTTGGTGGGAAAGCCCAACCTTTATTTGTAATTGGTACAGATGTAAAGGAAAACCTTATTTTTACCGGGCAAGGTGGCGACCATCCAGGGCTGCTCAGGCGTGGTTTAGTGGTCAATCCCCAAGAGATTCATTGGGTTCGGGAAGATTTGCGATTAGCTATTGGAGAAAGTGCTCGGTATTTAGCCCGAATTCGTTACCGCCAAGGATTAGAGCCTGCCACGCTCACCATGCGCGAAGAAGGATTGTATGTGATTTTTGATGAGCCCCAAAAAGCGATAGCCGCAGGGCAGTTCGTAGCTTGGTATCAACAAGATGAGTTGATTGGATCTGGCGTGATTGGATAAATGCATGCCATGAGAATGGATGCTAAGAATCAAAACGAAAAATCATTCGATCTTCTGATTTTCCAAAATCATGCATCGCGCTATAGCTCAATTTTTGCTGTACGGGCGAAATATTTTTCGCCCAAAAACCGAAAAAACATTTCACCCAAAAAATCTTTCGCCCTATGCCAACAAGCTTGGCTAAGAAAAAATAATTGAATCTTATGAAAGACTTAAAAGCAATTAACCCTGATAGATATGACTACCCTTTACCTCAAGATCGGATAGCAAAATATCCTTTGCCTAGAGGTACCTCAAAATTACTGCATTACCAAAAGGGAAAAATTGAACACTTAAACTTCGCTGCCATTACAGATTTATTAGATGCTGAACACCTATTAGTTGTCAATAATACCAAAGTGTTGCCTGCTCGAATGCATTTTGTAAAAGACACGGGGGCACAGATAGAGATTTTCCTGCTTAACCCTGTTTTACCAACGCCAGTGATTACAGAAGCAATGTTGGTGAAAAACGAATGTACTTGGCATTGTACCATTGGAAACTTAAAGCGTTGGAAAGAAGAGGTCGTATTGATTAAAACTGTAGAGCTTGATAATGGCACAAAAGTAGAGGTGAAAGCTGCATTTTCGAATCGTGAAAATCGTGAGATCCGTTTTTCCTGGGAGGAAGATGTGGCTTTTGTCGATTTGGTAGAGGCGGCAGGGAAAACACCACTTCCGCCTTACATCAAGCGAGAAGCGGAAGAAAGCGATAAAACAAACTACCAAACGGTTTATTCCAAAAATGAAGGAGCTGTTGCCGCTCCAACAGCAGGGCTTCATTTTACGGATGAAATTATTCAACAACTGGCGCAAAAAGGCGTAGCAAAAGAAGAGGTGACTTTACACGTAGGTGCTGGCACTTTTCAACCTATTAAAGTAGATAATGCAATTGAGCACGACATGCATCAAGAACAAATTGAGGTTACCTTAGCGAATTTGAAGGCGCTAAAAAGTGGGAAACAAGTAGTTGCTGTGGGCACTACATCTATGCGTACACTAGAAAGTTTATATTGGTATGGCGTGAAGTTACTCAAAGATTTAGGTGAAGACTTTTTCATTGAAAAGCTCTTTCCTTACCGATTTGAATCTACCGAATTACCTTCTTTAGCAGATGCCATGACTGCCATAGAAGAATTGATGAAAGAAAAGCAAGTTGAACGACTGATGGGAGAAACTCAAATTTACATTTTCCCAAGTTATCAATTCCAAGTCTGCAAAGGACTCATCACCAACTTTCATATGCCCCATAGCACCTTATTACTGCTAATTGCGGCTTTCATAGGAGAGGATTGGAAAAACGTTTATCAAGCAGCATTAGCGCAAGATTATCGCTTTTTAAGCTATGGTGATTCCTCATTTTTGCAGCCCAAAGCTTAAGCCTAGATACCATGTAAAATAGCATATTCCTAGCGAATGTGGTGCAGCACTAAATCAGAGCAAAAAGGCAAAAATATACGGGCGAAAAACCTTTCGCCCAACAACAGCCAGTTGTTTGACTACAGAATCTGGAGCAGCAAAAGGATTGAAATGGATATCCGATAAACACTAATAGGAATGTACGAATAACGCTTCATGTAAATCAAGTTTAGCCCATGAATAATTTCGTCCTTCGAATTTCAAAATGTAACTTAGAGCATGCGCTCAGACTTTAAAGCTCACTCGCTTTGTGCTTCATATCATATCGCAAACAACAGTATCAGATCATTAATATAACTTGATATATGCTTCGCAAACTATTACTCTTATTCATTTTAGTCGTTTTCATGGTTGGTTGTGCGCCGCAAAAGCCGTTTTATAATACAGCGGTAAAAGACTGGGCTACGCAGCAACCTGCAAGTGATGCCAATTTGACTCAAACGGTTTTTTTACTTGGCGATGCAGGAAAGCCAGCTACGCAACCTTTAGAACCTACTTTTGTATTGCTGAAAAAGCAGATGCAGCAGGCAGGAAATAAAAGCTCCATCATTTATTTAGGAGATAATATTTATCCGAATGGATTACCAGATTCTACCGACAAACGCCGAGCAACTGCTGAAAAATATTTGAAAACTCAACTGGATTTATTAGCGAATTATGAGGGGAAAGCCATTATGATTCCCGGAAATCACGACTGGGATCGAATGGGGAAACATGGTTTACGTTATTTAAAAAATCAGCAAGATTTTGTCCATGAATATTTGGGGAAAGAAGGTGTGTTTTTGCCTACTGATGGCTGCCCCGGCCCTGTAGAAGTACAACTGAATCAGGAGGTTCTACTTTTAGTCATTGACACCCAATGGTGGTTGCATCCTTGGGAAAAAACAGGGGAAGAAGATGGTTGCGACATTGAAACAGAATATGATGTTTTGATTCAACTTGCGGATATTATTAAACAAAATAAGGACAAAAAAATTATTGTTGCGGGGCATCATCCATTATTTAGTAATGGCTTACACGGTGGACATGCAAAGCCGACTACACACTTATTTCCTTTAACCGATGCCAAGAAAAATTTGTACGTCCCGCTTCCCGTATTAGGATCAGTATATGTATTTTACCGTACGGTATTGGGAAATGTACAAGACATCCCAAATCCGCGTTATAAAGCCTTGAAAAAGGCATTACTCAAAATCTTTGAGACTCATCCCAATTTAATGTACGTTGCTGGGCATGACCACAATCTCCAATATTTTAAAAAAGGAGAACAACATTACATCGTAAGTGGAGCAGGTTGTAAGCAAACGTATACAACTCATCGCAAAAAAGCCCAATTTGCTTACGGACACAAAGGGTTTTCAAGGGTGAACTTTTACGACAATGGAGATGTGTGGTTGGAGTTTTGGGTGCCCTCAGAAAGCGAAGAGGGAAAAATGATTTTTCGTCAAAAACTAATGAATCAGCCTTATTTGGAGGAAAAAGTAGTGGCGATAGCAGAATCTGATTATACCGGACAATTTCGTGAGGCGCAAGCTTCTACATTATTGGGCGCGAAAGGGATGAAAAACGCCTTATTGGGTAAGAATTATCGAGCAGAATGGGCAGCTAAATTAGATAGCATTCGGGTATTTGATTTAGGCAAAGAGCATGGAGGCTTAGAGATTGTTAAGAAAGGAGGCGGAATGCAAACGAAATCGCTGCGTTTAGAAGCAAAAAATGGTAAACAGTATGTGTTAAGAACGATTGAGAAGTTTCCAGAAAACGCAGTGCCAGAAGCCCTTCGTGGAACAGTGGGTGAATCCATCGTAAAAGATCAAATATCAGCCTCGCACCCTTATGCCGCATTAGTTGTTCCGCCATTGGCCGATGCTGCAGGAGTTTATCATACCAATCCCGAATTGGTGTGGTTGCCCGATGACCCGCGTTTGGGCAAGTTTCAAGAAGACTTTGGGGCTCGGCTCTACTTGTATGAGGAAAGACCTGCAAAAGATTGGAGTGATGCCGAGTTTTTTGGAAATTCTAAGAAAATCATAAACACAGCCAAAGTACTTGCAAAGACCCAAGGTGATAATGACAAATATGTCGATCAAGATTGGGTAGTCAAATCACGGCTTTTTGATATTTGGTTAGGCGATTGGGATCGGCACGATGATCAATGGCGTTGGGCTTCTTTTAAAGATGAAAAAGATCGTACCTTCTACCGCCCAATCCCAAGAGATCGCGATCAGGTATTTTTCTTCTCAGATGGTTTTTTGCTCGACATAGGAAGCCGAAAGTGGGGCATTCGTAAGTTTCAAGGTTTTCATAAGGAAATCAGAGATGTAGAAGGCTTTAGTTTTAATGCGCGCTACTTCGATCGTTCATTTACCAATGCCATGTCCAAAGCGGTTTGGCTAAAGCATGCCGAAGCGTTACAAAAAGCACTCACCGATGAGCTTATTGAAGCTGCTTTGAAGCGTTTGCCCGAACCGATATTTAAACTTCATGGAGAAGAAATTATTCAGAAACTCAAAGAACGCCGGGATAATTTGAAAGTGTATGCCAATGATTTTTACACCTTCCTCTCGAAAGAAGTAAGTATTGTAGGAACTGCCAAGCATGAATTCATTAAAGTAGAGCGGTTGAATGATGAGGAAACACGGGTACGCATGTGGAAACGAAAACGGAAGAGTGGGAAGAAAAAGCATAAAATTTATGATCGTGTGTTTAAGACTTCGGAAACCAAGGAAATTAGAATTTATGCCTTGGCAGGTGAGGATGTGATTGAAATTGAAGGCCAAGTGAAAAAAGGAATTAAAATTCGGGTAATTGGTGGAGATGGTAAGGATGAAATTAAAGATCAATCAAAAGTAAGTGGTCCTGCTAAGAAAACCATTGCCTATGATACGCCAGACACGAAACTCACAAAATCTACAGAAACGAAAAATCGCCTTTCTAATGAAGAAGGGATAAATGCCTATGAGCGAAAAGACTTTGTATACGACTTTACTGGACCAGCCTTGAGCTTTGCCTATAACCCTGATGATGGCGTTTTTATTGGTGGAGGGGTAACGTGGAAAAATCAGGGATTCCGCAAAAAGCCATATGCATCTAAACATTCGATTACAGCGAATATTGCCCCAAGAACCAATTCCTATAATTTTTACTACATAGCTGAATGGCGAAAAGTTGTAAAAAATTGGGATGTAGTGTTAGAAACCGACTTGAGAGTGCCTGCCTTCACTAACTTTTATTACGGCATGGGCAATGAAACTACCAAAGATAGGGATGAAAAACAAGGGTTTTATCGGGTGCGCTACTCGCAAATTTTTGTACATCCGCAATTGAGAAAACAATCTACCAATCAGCATCATACGCTAAGTATTGGAGGATATTACCAGCGTGTTCAAATTGAAGAACCAGATGCCGATGAAGATCGCTTTGTAAGTACCGATCCACTTTCATCTGCATTATTTGATGTGGGACAAAGCTTTGTGGCAGGAACAGTCAGTTACATTGCCGACACCAGAGATAATAAATCTTTGCCAACGAAAGGAATTCGCTTAAGCTTGGAAAATAGCTTAGTAAAGGGAATTGGAGATGAGATACGAAATATCAATTATTATCAATTTAAAGGTGCATTTTCGTTTTATGCGAGTGCGGGCAGAACCAAGCGATTTACCTTAGCAGCAAGAGTGGGAGGCGCAATCAACCAAGGGGATTTTGAGTTTTTTCAGGCCAATACACTGGGGGGCTTTGCAAATTTAAGGGGATATAATCGCATGCGCTTTGCAGGAACGTCCAGTTTTTACCAAAATACGGAATTGCGGATTAAACTGTTTAACTTCCGTACAGTACTCTTCCCTGGCGGGTTTGGAATTATGGGAATCAATGATGTCGGGCGTGTTTGGTTGGAAGGTGAGAACTCAGACAAATGGCACAATGGCTATGGCGGAGGAATTTGGATCACGCCATTTGATACGCTTTCGCTAATCGCCGACTATACCACTTCCGAGGAAGGTGGAAGAATATTTGTTCGTTTTGGATTCTTGTTCTAAGTAAGGTAAGCGAATACTTCTCTACCCGACGGTTTTGCAAGATTCTGATAATCAAATACATCAATTATGCTAGTCAACGTTTCAAAATGTTGACTCAATGGTTGCAAGTTTCCTAACTTGCTTAAAACTCGAAAGTCAGGAAACTTTCGAGCATAGATTCAAGGCTCAGAAGCCTTGAATAGCAGATTAAAATGTTAAACCATCGGGTAGAGTAAGGGAATACTTATTTTCAACAAGTCTGATGGCACAACTACTGATAAAATGATGCGAAACTACCTCCTAATTATATGTGCGATTTACTGTTTAAGCGCCTGTTCAGCAGATCAAAAATTGGTGAACATTGCTGTCAGTAAGCAAGGAAAAGTCTATTTATATTCATTAATGGGGCAGAGCGGAGTAGAACAGCAATTAGCAATTGGGGAAACCCCGACAGTTATGAAAGCACATCTCGTGCTACCCGATGGTGATGCCGTGTGGATGG
Source organism: Flammeovirgaceae bacterium (assembly GCA_049600855.1). Taxonomy (GTDB): domain Bacteria; phylum Bacteroidota; class Bacteroidia; order Cytophagales; family Flammeovirgaceae; genus JBMYQA01. The sequence goes on from JBMYQA010000006.1 coordinate 19,159, forward strand.
AGGCTTCCAAATTAGATGTAGTTGCCAATATTTTGGGAGGAAATTATACCCTCATTGATAAAAAAGAGAAAAGTTACGATGGTTATGTGGTGTTAGGTCAGCATCAACTCGTAGCACAAAAGTACCAAAATGAAGATTCGGGTGAAATTGGAAAACTGATTGGGAAAATGAACGTGACCTTATCCAATCAAGAAAATGCAAATCAGCATGAAATTGTTTGGCAATTGACTCCAGAACTGAAAGCACTTCAAAATTGTGAAAAGCGATCGTTAACGGTACAAAGTACTGTACCAGGAGAAGATCATACGTATTATCTAAAAGATCATGTGCTAGTCAATTTGAAGGATGTTGTAAACTTTTATGGCATTGATGCGGAGGTGATTTACAATGAAGGTGCCGAACTCTTGTATATTTACTTGAATGAATAAAAATTTGCGCTCTAAATAGATTGTAAAAGCGTTTTTAAACTAGTTGTGCGGTGCTGTTCGTAGAATTAGTGAAACGTCTTCTACGAATTAGAATCAAGTAAATCTTCAGATTTACACTTACAGCAAAATAGTTAAGTACCACACAGAAAATGAGCTAGCTAAATTTACACGATTATTTTTTGAGGGGTACTTAAAAACGGTTTTTACGCAGTATCAAATTTGGAAAACTCATTATCATATACATATGAAATCATTCAGCATTTGCCTCCTATTTTTCATTGGACTAGTTGCTTGTAATTCACAACAGCAAGGCGTAAACGAATTACATGAGGCTTATTTGAATCAGCGCATCAGCGATATGGCTGCAACGGTAACGCAGAAGGGGCGATTCCCAGCGGATGAACTAAAGCGCATTGATTTGGAAAAACAATTGAAGAAAATTGATGAGCAACAAGCATTTTCAGAAACCGATGTGGACAGTCTATTGATTGATCAAGCACTCCAAGAAAAAATCCAAATACTTGCAGCAAAGGCGCAAACAAAAGTTGATTGGAGTTTGCTGAAAATCGCTATTGCAGATGCTTACATTGAGCAGGTGATGAATGATCAATACAAGTTTTATCGCGTCAAGCCACTAGCCATTAGAAAGGATGAAAGTCATTACGATATTTATTTAACCGCTCAGGCCATTCAACTGCCGCACGTCTATGTAAAGGAAAAGGATAAGGTCGTTAAGGCCAAGACCATTCGCAGATCAATGAATCCATTTCAGGTCGATTTAAACCAAGTGGAAAGCGAAAACATAAATCCTACTGCATCCCAAAAGCTAATGAACGCTTCAGATGCCTTTGGCGCGTTTATGATATCTTCTCATGTAGGTGATGAAGTCATGTTAATCAAAAAAGAAGATGTAATTGATTTGACAAAGTGATGTAGCATTACTCGAAAACAAACTTCTTTCAGGTAATAGTTATCAGCTTAACAGCCAGGAGGATTATAAAATGAAGTAATTTTCCAAGTTCCATCTATCTTTTTAACCGTCATGCGTTTATAGATTGCCTGAGACGTGAGGGAAGCCAATACATAACCAGTAGTTTGATCATCCACATAAATTTCGACCCACAGTTGATTATTCACAAATTGAAAGGTAGAATCTTTGTTCGTTGTGATATTGCAATCACATTTAAACTTTTCATAACTTGCTTGGTGAATCACCTCTGAGTTCGTGCCTGCTTTTGCTCGTATGTTTACATTTTCGCCTAAAATAATCAGTTCATTCTCTGTATCCACTGAATCTAAATAAGAGGGAGCCTTAAATATGAAGGACTCGTTTGGGGACTGTTGTATTTTGCTAAAACCAAATCGAATCACATTCAATAATTGCTTCCAAGTGTGTGCTGCTTTTCCATCGCCAAAATAGTCTTGCATAAATGCATCCTTCGAACATTCCCCACAGAGGAAATGACCTTCCCAGACCGTATCTGCTAGTAAATCCTTGAATGCCATTTGGTTCTTATGAATAACCGCTTGTTCGAGTTTTTGCTTAAACAACCAAAAATCCATGTCCGAATAGGACTCATCATGAACCAATTGACTAAAACTAGCAAACGATAAGGTCAAGAATAGGAACAGGAATGTGAAAAAACGCATGGCATCTTTATTTAAAGGAAGTAAATAGGTGTCGATAAAAGTAAAACACGTTTAGCTTGACGATTGTAAAAGTATGGTTAATTACATAAAGTGATAAACCAATCGGACATCAGAATGGTGTTTAGCATGTTAGTATATTTTTAGTAACTATTTGATAATAAGATTATTATTGATGCAAAACCAAGACTTTATAAACTAGGATTTATACAAAAAATGGCACCAACAACTGTTAGTGCCATAGCGCTAGTTTAATTACCTAGAGGTGATTAGCCATCAGTATTCTCCTGCTGATTTCGAAGATGTGGAGGAAGCCAACTTTTCGTTTGCATGATGGCTTTTACTTCATCATACGTTAACGGGTAAAAGTTGTGGCAATCTACGCCTACGTCAAAGCAAAGTTGATCTTCTAAATCTGGTAAGTTGCCGTGGCTATGACCATACAAGTGCCAATTTCCCCTTGAGGCACCACGCCAAGTACGCATGGCATAATGAAATAAAATAATGCGTTGCACCCCATTTTGGCAATCGGGGTCTTTTACCTTGAGCTCATAGTACTCTTTTACCCATTCAAAGCGTTTACGACTTTGTAATGCAGCATTTTCATGGTTACCTACTATTAAGCAAATCTTACCATTTAACTGATTTAAAATAGTTTCTAGATTTTCTTTATAGGTTAATCCGAAGTCACCTAAATGGTAAACGGTATCCCGTGGTTTTACTTTTTTGTTCCATCGTTCAATTAAGATTTGATTCATCTCTTTTGCATCCTGAAACGGCCGATTGCAGAATTTAATGATATTTTCGTGGCCGAAATGATGATCTGAAGTAAAAAGAATGTTTCCCATTAATTTGTTGGTTTTTTGGGTTGTAAATTTTGTTTTTCGTGTTAGACAAGTTCAGTAGGAAATGTACGGGAAATGAGTGTTGAGGTTTCAAACCATGCTGGATTTTATGGACATTTGTGGTTTAATGTTATATATCGTTTCGCTTAAAAAACAATGGATCATGTTAGAACAACTTCCTGCCTATATTGCCAAACAAATTGAGTTAGCACTTGGTTTACCTTGCGAAGAAAAGTTAATTACGGTAGAAGAAGAAATCAGCAGTGATACGCTTGCGCTGTATGTGAATGGCGAATTTATTTCCGCTTTTGAGTTGTTTGATGAAGAATCTGTGGAAGAAATTGCTGTCGAACTACTTGACGGACAAATGGCAGAGATCGAAGAAGTATTGATGACTTCAACGTGATTTTAAGTTGATGTTTCAAGAATATATTTTTACTTTAGAAAGCGAGCAATAAGAAAACCCTTAACAAGCATAGTACATTTGCCATGAAAAAAGACTTCTTACAATTAGGCCTGTTGCCAGCCATCATTCTTGGTTTTTTAGGCTTTTCAGTTTCCCTCAAATTAATGAGTTTTATTAGTGGAATGATGGGATTTCGCTTCAGTTTGATGAGCGTAGATGGCTTAGACAGTTTTAGATTTGCCGTAGCGATCTTATTTGCGAGTTGCCCATTCATAGCCTTAGGACTCTTTTATCGAAGATTTGCTGGAGATATTTCCAATCAACCCATTACCTTTCATCTCCGTTACTTGGTGTATTTATTACTCGGCGTAGTGGGTGGAATTACCTTAGATATCGTTCAAATCAAACTTTTTCGCTTGAAAATCGAAGATTTAGCTGCTAATGGAGCCAATTGGACTTCCTTTATCGAGCAGCTTAAACCTTTTCCTTATGGTCTTTCTGTGGTGTTGGTCATTGCTGCTGCTATATTTTTTACACAACCGCGAAAATCAGCGCAATAAAAAAGCCATACACCTGAAGGCATATGGCTTTGAATAGTATTAAGAAAGGCTTATAACACCTTTTTAATTGCTTCCGTTAGTTTAGGAACTACATCAAAAGCATCACCCACCACGCCATAATCAGCAGCCTTAAAGAAAGGAGCTTCAGGGTCTTTGTTGATGGCAACGATTACTTTAGAAGAGTTTACCCCTGCTAAGTGCTGGATGGCACCAGAGATACCTACGGCAACGTATAAATTAGGGCTTACTTTTACACCCGTTTGACCAACGTGCTCATGGTGTGGCCTCCAATCCATGTCAGAAACTGGCTTAGAACAAGCAGTAGCGGCACCCAATAGTTTGGCTAAGTCTTCAATCATTCCCCAGTTTTCAGGGCCTTTCAATCCACGACCACCAGAGATGACACGATCAGCTTCAGGGAGTAATACATCACCTTCTGCTTTCTGTGTTTCCTTTAATTTTACGGCAAAGTCAGCATCACCGAATGTTACTTCAAAAGCTTCAACAGCTGCAGTGGCATCACCTTCTTCAGGAGCTAATGTATTTTTCTTAATTGTTAATACACGCTTGCCTTCGGGCAATACTACATCAACAAAGGCTTTTCCTGTGTAAACACCTCGCTTTACAGAATAACCATTAGAAGTATCAGGAAGCGCTACTACGTTAGCAGCTACAGCAGCCCCAGTTTTAATTGCTACACGTGGTGCAGCAGCATCAACGAGTGAAGAACGTGCCATAATTACAGTATCAGCTCCAGTAGCCTCAACTGCTTGCGCAATTGCAGTACTGCTTGCTTGAATCACGCCATCGTTTAAGCGCGCATCAGCAACATGCAATACTTTCGCCGCTCCATATTTTCCTAAACCAGCCAATTCATCAGCATTGGCATCGCCCAAAACAAGGGCAGTAGTATCGCCTAACTTAGAACCATAGTATACAGCCTCAAGTGATGAGGTTTTTACGGCTCCTCCGTCAGTTTCTACAAAAACAAGTACACTCATAATTGTTTATATTTTGAAGATAAGGCTTACCCTATCTTGTAGAATTCAATTGAAAAGAAATAAGATCAAGAGGTTTTTTAGTCTTAGATGACTTTAGCCTCATTTTTAAGCAAGCCTGCCAACTCGTCCATGTTGTCGGCATCCACCATTTTACAAGCACCTTTGGCTTCAGGCAGTGTAAAGTTGCTGTAAGCTGTAGCGTTTGCCACTTCAACAGCAGGAATGACCTTCAATGGCTTTTTACGTGCCATCATGATTCCACGCATATTCGGGATTTTCCACTCTGCAATAGGCTCTTGGCAACCAGCGACAAATGGCGTATTTACCTCTAAGTATTCTTTTCCTCCTTCAATTTCACGCGCAACAGTAGCTGTATTGCCGTTTAGTTCTAGTTTCATGCAAGGAGCAATTGACGGCCATCCCATCATTTCGGCAACCATGCCATGAACTAAACCTCCGTTGAAGTCACTAGACTCACGACCCATTAAGATCAAGTCGTAATTCCCTTCTTGCGCTACGGCATAAATTTGTTGTGCCACAAAAATGGCATCTACAGGCTCAGCATCAATACGAATGGCATCATCTGCACCAATAGCTAAAGCCTTTCTGATGGTAGGCTCAGTGTCTTTTAAACCAACATTTAACGCAGTTACCGTGGCTCCTGCCTCTGACTTTAACTCAACAGCTCTTGCTAATGCATAATCATCATATGGGCCAATGATGAATTGTACGCCATCTTTATCCAATTGATCGTCTTTGAACTTGATCTTGGTAGTCGTATCGGGTACGTGGCTGATACAAACTAGGATTTTCATATTATAAGATGTTTAATGGTAATTTAAGGGTTCTCCATCCAATAAGTGGACAATCTTAAAACTCAACAATCAATACTTTTGTTATGCATGCATACTATATTTTATCAAAAAAAATATGCTGTAGAAGCATATGGAATCGTTTGCATACATTTTATTGGTCTCAAAAATAGGACAGAATTATGAGAAATGGAAGTGTTTGCGAAAGTTTCCAAAGAGTTTATTTAGAAAGATTCTATGATCACTAACCAATTATTTCATCCTATAATTGAATCTTTTACCGCTTGTTTTTATTGATTGCCAATTTCTCTATATTTAAATTCAGGAACTCACCGCTCTATTCATTCAAACCTAATCGCATCAACATGTCTAAAAGAAATATCTACGCCTTATTAGTAGCCATTGACGATTACCCCATTGACCGACACAAACTGAATGGCTGTGTAAACGATATGCGCGCCTTTGAATCGTACTTAACAAGTCGTTTTGATCCTGAAAAAGTCAATTTACACCTAAAGGTATTGACCAATGAACAAGCGACTCGCAATAATGTGATTGATGGGTTTATGACACATTTAATGCAAGCAACAGGTTTTGAGGATGGTAAGTCAAAAGATTTGGCCGTTTTTTATTTCAGTGGACATGGTGCGCAAGAACCCATGCCGTGGGAATTGCATAAAACGGATGAGAAGAAATTGATTCAGAGCATTGTCTGTTACGATAGCCGTTTGGAAGGAGGCAATGATTTGGTGAACAAAGAATTAGGTTACTTAATTCATAAGGTTAAAACGAAAGGCAAATCGAAACCGCCAGCGTTTGTGGCGATTATGGATTGCTGTCATTCAGGTTCGGGCACGCGATCTACGGGCGATAGCACGAAAAGTAGGCAGATGGATTTGAGGAAGAAGAATAGACAAATTGAACAGTACTTAGGGTATGAAGAAAGAAGTGAAACCAAAAATGATGCAGGTAAAGCAATCATTAATTTCCCTTATGGCTCTCATCTTTTATTAGCAGCCGCACGCTCCCATGAAACCGCTAAAGAAACAAAAATTGATGGTGCGCAACGTGGTGTATTTACATACGCATTAATTAAGGCGCTAAAAGATGCTAAAAACGACATCAGTTACGAAGATTTAATTTACAGAACACAAGTGTTTGCCTTCAATAAAGTAGACGATCAGTTACCACAATTAGACATTGTTGGAGATGTAGACCCTGATGCACCATTTTTAGGTGGCGGTATGGCAATTGGCGAAGATCAATATAAAGTAGAATGGAAGGATATAAGAGGTTGGCACGTTAATGCAGGAAGTCTACAAGGAATTCCCATAGAACAAGATGAACGTAAGCCAACTACTTTTCGCTTGTATCCTGCTGGCCTAACTACTGTGGAGATGAATAAAGTAGAAAACTCGGTAGGCAAAGCTACAGTAATGGATACGGATTTAGATACTGCTACCTTAATTATGCCGAGTGCGTTAGAAAGAGATAAAGATACGGCCTATGTAGCGGTGGTAGAAGATTGGGGGAGTCAACCCATGATGGTGTATTTGGATGGTGAATCGGAAGGATTAAGTCCGTTAAAATCTGTATTAGGTGCGGCGCAAAATGGCCCCGCTTTTATAGGGCTTACTGCAGATCAGGCAAATGCCGATTACCGCGTGTTCGCACACAAAGGGAAGTATAGCATCACTACCACGACAGACAATCGGCCTGTAGCGCGCGAAGCGAAGGGATATAATCAGCAATCGGCGATTAATGTAGCCAATGACTTGGAATGCATTTCCCGTTGGAAAACGGGACTTGCTTTTACCAATCCCGATACAGATTATTCCACTTTTCCCCTCAAGGTGGAGGTGTTTAAAGTGCTGAAGCAGGTCGGCGGAGCTGGAAAAGTAGAAGAAGAAGTGCTGATGGAGGGCACACAACACGAATTACAATGTAAATACGTTCATGGCGCATGGGAACCCTATAAATTCAGATTGCGGATCACCAACACCCAAGATGAAATCATGCATGTGGGTATTCTCTACTTTTCAGGACGTTTTGGCATTCAGTATATGCCCATGCATGTAGCCGTATCTCAAGATTTGCATGGGAACAAAACAAGGGCGTTTACATGGGTAAAGGAGTTACAGCCGAATGAAACGATTTGGGTGATGAATGGAAATCCAATTACTGCTGATTTGAAAGGTGATTATGCGGATGCAGGTCTAACAGAAGGATTAGACATTTTAAAAATCGTGGCGAGTACCGATCGTTTTAATTTTGATAAGTTTAAGAAGCAAGCGGGGTTGAAATTACCCGTATTGGATGCCCGTGCTAGTTTAGATTACGATGAAGACTCTGAATTTTATGAGGAAGATGACTTCAACTTCTTAGCAGGAGATTGGACTACCCAAGAGCATTTTGTGAAGACCATCAAGCCATTGCCTTTAAAACCATTCAGTTGGAATACCAAAGCCGAATTATGGGCTAGGGTAGAAGTGCATCAAAATAATGTGGTTTCAGGCATGGCGAGTTTGGCTACAGCCGAGCAAGCCATTCGTGGAATTGGGAGAAGCATTTACCCGCCCGCAGTATCGGAAAAGTTCGAGATGGAGGCCATCAAGTTTACGCAGGGCTGGAATACAGATCGCGGATTGGCCGTATTAGAGTTGTTTGAGGTGAAGGGATTGGATGAAATCGCTGAAAATAATCCCTTAAAAATTACCTTAACGGATCGAGTACCTGATGTCAAGCAAGTGGTAGCGATTGGTACAGATGGGAAAACGTTTCAATTATTGGGTAAAACCGAAGGCCGAACGATTCACCTAACTCAGCTACCCAAAGCATCCACAACGATCAGTGAGAAGCTGCCAGATTCGCATAAGATTGTATTTATTCGAATTCTACCTAAGGATGGTGTTTCTTATGAAGCAGCCTTGAAAGCATTAGAAGATGGCTTGAGTTTATTGGGATAAGGCAAAATAAAAGCGGCATGGAAAAACTTCCATGCCGCTTCATTATATGGTTAGCTTTTATCGCTTATTCAGCGACTTCGATGTTTACTTTTTGGTAAACTTCTTTTTTATCTGAATCATTCTTAGCGTATGCAACAGAAATGCGATCAGCAGCAATTTCATTATTAGCAAAATAGGCTTTTACTAACTTTTCACGCTCAGTAGCATCAAAAGCTAGGTCTTGGTTAGTAATGGCTTTGAAGGTTAATTTTACAGATTCGTCTTGAACTAATTTTGCCACAAAACCTTCTAACGCTGCCATTTCTCCTTCTGCTACTTTATCAGAAAAGAATACCGTATTGATATCTGTTGGCAAGTAATCGTCAATAACCGTCTTTTCAGTTGTTGTATTTTCAACGATGGCAGCATTCACCGTGGTGTGATATTTGGCATCAGCGGTGTTAGCTCCATCAGTCATGGCAATACTTGGTGCAATAATTAATGAAACGATAGACATCAATTTGATCAAGATGTTCATCGAAGGACCAGAAGTATCTTTGAAAGGATCACCTACGGTGTCACCAGTTACCGAAGATTTGTGAGCAGGCGAACCTTTGTATTCCATTTTGCCATCAATCATTACCCCTTTCTCAAATGATTTTTTCGCGTTATCCCAAGCACCACCAGCGTTTGATTGGAACATCGCCATCAATACACCAGAAACGGTCACTCCAGCTAACACACCACCCAATACCTCGGCAGCAGGAACGCCCATCCAGTTTCTCCATCCAAAACCTACGATGATCGGCACGGCAATCGTGATGATACCAGGCAACATCATTTCTTTGATGGAAGCTTCTGTAGAAATTTCTACACACTTATCGTATTCAGGCTCGGCTTTGTACTCCATAATACCAGGAATGTCGCGGAACTGTCGTCTTACTTCTTGTACCATCGCCATTGCAGCACGACCTACCGCAGCAATTGCCAATGAAGAGAAAATGAAAGGAATCATACCACCAATAAACAAACCTGCTAAAACTGGGGCTTTGTACAGGTCAATCGAGTCGATTTTAGCAATTCCTACGAAAGCAGCGAAAAGTGCTAATGAAGTTAAGGCAGCAGATGCAATCGCAAAACCTTTACCTGTTGCAGCTGTGGTGTTACCTACCGCATCTAAAATATCTGTTCGCTCACGTGTTTCTTCAGGAAGTCCGCTCATTTCGGCAATACCACCAGCATTATCAGCAATAGGACCAAAAGCGTCAATAGCCAATTGCATGGCAGTAGTTGCCATCATACCAGCCGCAGCAATAGACACCCCGTACAAACCAGCAAACATGTAAGAGGCAATAATACCACTAGCAAGTACTAAAATTGGTAGCACCGTAGATTCCATACCAACTGCTAATCCAGCAATGATATTAGTGGCATGACCCGTAGATGATTGTTGTACAATTGAATCAACAGGTTTTTTACCCATTGAACAGTAATATTCAGTAATGAGGCTCATTAAGGTTCCCACAATTAAGCCGACAAATACGGCTCCAAATACATCTAATGGAGTAAATGCGAAACCTCTTAACTCTAAGTTATCGGGCAACATCCAAGTAATGGCGAAATAAGATGCCACTACCGTAGCACCAATAGATACCCAGTTACCTATATTTAAAGCAGCTTGTACGTTTCCATTTTCTTCTACACGTACTAAAGCAGCTCCTAACATCGAGAATATGATACCCAAACCAGCAATGAACATGGGCAATAAGATGGGAGCAATTCCGCCAAATAGGTCATCAGAAACAATTTCACGACCCAATACCATTGTTGCTAATACGGTAGCTACATAAGAACCGAATAAGTCGGCACCCATACCTGCAACGTCACCTACGTTATCACCTACGTTGTCGGCAATAGTTGCTGGGTTACGAGGATCATCTTCAGGAATACCTGCTTCCACTTTACCTACTAAGTCAGCACCAACGTCAGCCGCTTTGGTATAAATACCGCCACCTACACGCGCAAAAAGTGCAATACTTTCCGCACCTAATGAGAAACCTGTTACGGCTTCAAGGGCAACTTCCATTTCATGGCCGTTGACGCTTCCTCCAACACTGGTTACAAAAACGTAGTAGAAAACGATAAACAAGGCTCCTAAACCAAGTACTGCCAAACCTGCAACACCCATACCCATTACTGCACCACCAGTAAAAGAGATATTCAAGGCCTTAGCCAATGACGTACGCGCTGCTTGAGTAGTTCTTACATTCGCTTTAGTAGCGATGTTCATCCCAATGTAACCAGCGAAAGCTGAGAATACAGCACCGATAATGAAAGAACCCGCAATAATAGGATGGGAGTTTTCATTGGTATAACCTAAGAAGATTAAGAAAATAGCCATTACTGCAGCAAACATGCTGAGTACTTTCCATTCTGCTTTCAGGAAGGCCATAGCTCCATCGGCAATGTGGCCGGCTAGCTTTTGCATTCGCTCATCTCCAGCGTCTTGTTTGGCTACCCAAGATGCTTTTACTGCTGTATAGGCCAAAGCCAACAGTCCAAATAGTGGAATAAAATAGATAAAGTTGTTGTAGATAAAGTCCATCTGACAAACTGATTTTAATTCAACGTAAAGTTGCTCTTCGTTTAAGCGTTACTAATTTTCTTAATTTTTCAGTACTTTGGTAACTATTACTTTGAGCGGAAAAATCAAGGCTGCAAATATAGAAGAAATTTGGGCAGAAACATTGGAAATTAATCCATTTGTTTGCATTCGTCCTGATTTTTCGATGAATAACTACAATTATGGAGGAAATCTCAAAAACTGAAGCCAACCCATTAGAACAAAACGGTCAAAAAACGAAGAGAATCAGTGGCTTAAGTAAGCTAATAAATTGGTTTAAAAGCAAAGTGGGGAAGCTATGGAATACCTTGGTAAAAGTCACTTTAATTCAGGTTGAAGAACGTTTGTCTGTCATTACTTCTATTTTTCTTCGGATTGGCTTATTAATTCTAATTTTTGGACTTTTCTTTTTGTTGTATCAAGAGTTAAAAAATGATTCTTACATCTTAAGAGCTTTTCAGGTTCCTAAAGCATTTGAATATGATGGTTACAGTGGAGTGGTAGTGGCAAATAAACTGTTAGATAAAGTGACTGAAATTCAGCAGCAAGCCGTAACGATGAAAGAAACAGCAGCATACACCAAAAAATCTGAGGAAGCGGTGCAAGATTTGCAAATTATGGGAGTAGGCTTTTCCATCAACTCCTTAGCTTATCAAATCAGGCATGCACTAGGGATAGATCAAACACAAATTAGTGGAGAATTAGTGAATCACGATAGCGTTTTAAGCTTAACCCTGCGCATGACAGACACTAATCCGATTACATTTCATCAGTCTTTCATCGAAATCACGAAACACCAAGCCTTGGATAGCCTGATTCAACAGGCAGGCGAAAAGGTCATGGAAATGAGTGAACCTTACCAATTAGCTGTGTATTTTGATCGTAAGTTACAGTATGAGAAAGCCTTAGAAATGATCAAAAAGACGATTTCCACGCAGCCTGATGAGAGGCAATGGGCTTATAACCTTTGGGGAAATATTTTGCGGAGTAGCCAAATCAAAAAATACAAAGAATCCATTAAGCGCTATCAACAAGCCATTGAGTTAGATGAAAACTACCCGCTACCTTGGACAAACTGGGGGCACCTTTTGGTAGAAAAACGGCAATATGAAGAAGCTATCCAAAAATTTAATGCATCCCTAAAAATTCAAGAGTCAGTAGATGTTCGCGTAGCTTTGGGTAATGTATACATGAGTATGAAGCAATACGAGAAAGCGCAGGTACAATTTAAGAAGGCGATTGATTTGGATCATAAAATCTGGTGGCCGTATCTTCGACTGAGCCATGCTTATCTTGAATTGGGAGATTTTAAATCCTCAAGAGAGGCCTTGAAGCAAGGCATAGAAATCGATCCAAGCAATCCAGAATTAATTCATAATTATGCGAGTACTTTATGTCAATTGGGCGATGTAGAAGAAGGTTTGTCTTATTTTGAGCGTGGACTAGAGCTGAATAAAGATCATTTAGAGCTTCGGATTAATTACAGTGTAGTTTTAGCAAATGCAGGCAAATACGAAAAAGCACTCAATATCGCATACAAGCTATTAGAAGAAAATCCCAATACACCATTTGGCAACTTCTTTTTAGCCTATATCTATGTGTTAACAGAGCAGCCCAAAAATGCTCGAAAATATTTGAATGCTTCCTTTGAAATTGCTCCTAACGAAGCATATAATTACATGATTTTAGCTGCGATAGAAGAATTTGAAGGAAATAAGGAACGATTTTATGTAAATGTTGATTCTGCTTTTAGTAAAGGGTTTAATGAACCTGGTATTTTACAGGAGAAACCTTTCAAACATTATCAAACAGATCAACGCTATCAGGAGATTTTAAAGAAATACGATTGGATTCCTTAGGGATTGTTTTGAAATTTTTTAGTGTCTCCACAGTTGGAAAAAGTCTCTTAAAAAACAGTTAAATCACAGGTAATGAAATTTATTTTTTAGATGTTTGTCTATCTTTAATTTTTCAAAATGAGGTATGCTGTTTGAGAAATTAAGGCAAAAACACTATAAAAGAGAACGTGAATACCAAGCAACTCACCATAGTTATTGTTTTTTTCCTCTTCACCTGCACAGCATGGCTTCAGGCTCAAGAGCTTGGTAAGCCATTTATTCGAAATTACAGTGCCAAAGAATATAATGCGGGTTCCATCATGTTTGATATCGCTCAAGATCATCGAGGAGTCCTTCTATTTGCCAATGCTTGGAATATTCGGGAATACGATGGCGTAACTTGGAACGATACCCACCTCAGTAATCAACGTAGCGCCTATTGTGTGGAAATGAGCGAGGAGGGAATTCCCTATGTAGGAGGAGATAATGAGTTTGGCTATTTGGTACCAAATGAAGTAGGCAAATTGAGCTATGTTTCGCTTCGAGATCAATTAGATGAGGAAATAAAAAGCAAGAATTTAGGCAGAATTAATGACTGTTTTAAGACCGATGTCGGAATGGTATTTGTCTCCATTAACCATGTGATTTTATGGGATGGAAAAAAGCTAAAAACATGGGCCTTTAATGATGCCGTAAATGGTGCTTTTTTCATGAAACAGCTGCACATTAATCTGTATGGTAAAGGGTTACACCGCCTTGAAAATGGTGAATTTAAATTGGTGAATGGCGGAGAAGTTTTTAAAAATAATGCGATTAGTGCAGGGTTAGCATTTCACGATGAACGCTTACTAATTGTTACTCAAAGTCAAGGCGTATTCATCACTAACCAATCAGAGAATAATTACCATTCATTTGAGCGTTTTCCTACTGCTTTAGATGACTACTTAAAAAAACACACGGTTACCAGTGCCATTAAAATGGCTTCTGGTGCTTTCGCTATTGGAACCTACACAGGTGGAGCCGCAATAGTTGATGTGAACTTTGAATTGATGTGTTTTGTAGATCGCTCTACAGGCTTACAAGACAATGGAGTCATTAATTTATTTGAAGACAAAGATCAGATTTTGTGGCTGGCTTTGCGCAATGGTACTTCGCGTGTTGAGATTACCACCCCAATCAATAGCTGGGATGAATCTTCAGGATTGGATGGCTATGCGAGAACCCTGAAACGATTTGAAGGGGTATTGTACGTGGGTACCACTAAGGGAATTTATTATTTGGTAGATCACGGGAAAGGCCATTCGGAGTTTTTTAAAGTAAAGGGGTTAACGGCTGACGTGCTTTCGAGTCACATTTACAGGCCACAAGCTGGCAATGAACAACTATTATTCATGTCGAGAGCAGGGCTTTATAGTGTCAAAATGCAGGGAGAAGAACCCAAGTTGACACAACTGTTTCCTAATTTCTCTAACCAAGGTGCTATTTTAAGAGCTGCAAATCAGCCAGCTAACCGACTTTATGCTACTGATGGAACACAAGTACGACTGTATGAATACAAAGGAGGGAAATGGGTAGATGAAGGCGCTATACTTGGTTTAGAGGGCATGCGGCACGATATACTTGATGTAGATCAAACAGGAAAGATCTGGACGATTGCGTTTGGTGGTAAAGTGACGCGTTTTGATGTTACTTATGATGGAAATGGTTATTGGGCAACTAAGAAGGAAAGTTTTGGTTTCGAAGCAGGTTTACCTGATGACAAATTTACAGGCTTTGCTGCGTTAAAAGATGATTTCCTCTTAACATCTGAGAAAGGAATTTATCGCTTTAACGAGCAAGAGAAAAAATTCCAAATTGCCTCAAGCTATGGGGAGCAGTTGGCCGACTATTTCACAGGTTTTTATTTCTTTGAAGAGGATGCCAAAGGAAATCTCTGGTATTATGCGTATCAAATGGGAGATGACATTTGGCATGAAGTCGCCTACAAACAGCCTGATGGTACATTTACCATTGACTCGGTTTCGTTAAGAAGGATTCCTGTAACAGATACTTGGTTAGAGGGAACCTATGCAGAAGAAAACGGCAGCGTGTGGTTTGGAGGTACTTGGGGATTGTACCGGTACGACGATAGTCAAAGTTGGTCGGCTCCAACAACCTTTAATGCCCTCATTCGCAAAGTAACAACAGGCGATGATTCACTGCTTTTCCATGGCGCATTTACCACGGCGGGAACTGAAAAGGTATTAGTGGAGCAAGATTTAACTAAAAAGATTAAAATCCCTTACACGGCAAATAGCCTTATTTTTCATTTTGCCTCCAATAGTTTTTTTGATGAGGCGGCAAATGAGTACAGTTATAAATTAGAAGGAAGTGCCTACGATACTTGGTCGCATTGGGAGAAGGAAACCAAGGAACACATTCAAAACCTCAGTGAAGGTAATTATGTATTTCGAGTTAGAGCGCGAAATATCTACGGCATTGTGAGTCAAGAAGCGAGTTATTCCTTTACCATTTTGCCACCTTGGTACCGAACAAACTTTGCTTATACCCTCTACGCATTGGGAGCCATTTTCTTAGTTTGGCTCATTGTTCGTCTAAATACGTTACGATTGCGCAAGCAGAAGCAACGCTTAGAAGTCATTGTTGAAAAACGTACCGAAAAGATTAAGCTTCAGGCAGAAACATTGAAACAAGCCAATCAAGAAATTACCGCAGCGAGTGAAGAAATCTTAGCCAAGAACGAAGAAATTACTGCTGCGAATGAAGAGATTGTTACAAAGAATGAAGCGCTGGCACAACAGCAAGAGGAACTCATCGCTAAAAGCGAAGAGATTTATAAACAGAACGAGTTGCTTGAAACAACAAATCGGAAAATTACCGATAGTATCAATTATGCGAGCCGCATTCAACGTGCGATTTTAGGAGAAGAACAGCTCATCGAAGGAAACTTTAAAGATGCTTTCTTACTTTTTAAGCCAAAAGATATTGTTTCAGGAGACTTTTATTGGTTTACGAATTGTAAAACGACCGATCTCAAGCAACGTAAAAAATTGTTGATTGCAGCAGATTGTACAGGGCATGGCGTGCCTGGCGCATTTATGACGGTAATGGGTTCCTCGATCTTGAATGAAATTGTGAATGATCATGAGGTTTTAGCACCTAATCGAATCCTAGAAGCGCTGGATGCTAAAGTCGTTGCCGCTACAAACAAGCAATCGTTAAATGGCACTACGCATAAGCAAAACGGTCGGGTGAATGATGGCATGGACATGCAAGTGTTGCTCATAGATAGTTGGAACGCCAAACTTTATTTCTCAGGGGCTAAAAATCCGTTGTATCGGGTGAGAGATGGAGAAATTCAGATGTATAAAGGCTCTAAGTTTCCAATCGGTAGCAATCAGTTTCGCATTAAAAAAGAATTTGAATTAGAAGAAATTGATATGCTTCCTGGTGATAAATTTTACATTGCCTCTGATGGTTACCAAGACCAGTTTGGCGGGCCAGAAGGCCGAAAGTTTTTAAGAAAGCGCTTTCGAAGCATTTTATTAGACACCAGTCATTTACCAATGGCCAAACAAAAACAGGAATTAGAAAAAGCATTTCTGAATTGGAAAGGTTCCTGCAAACAAACAGATGATATTTTAGTCATTGGGTTTGAAGTGTGACAGAGCACTAGAGACTGTTTGAATTTTTTGTTTAGTGCTAAAACAGTCTCGCAAATAATTAGCTTCGTTTAGCATTTCATAATCCCACAATTAGCTTATCTTTGCGCTTCATTCTTGATGTGAATAAGTGAAGAATGAATTTTAGAAGACTTAGAAGAAGACAATTCATAGATTATGGGATTAAAATGTGGGATTGTAGGCTTACCCAATGTAGGTAAATCCACTTTGTTCAATGCCATTTCGAGTGGCACGGCAGAATCAGCCAATTATCCATTTTGTACGATAGAGCCCAATGTAGGGGTAGTAACGGTTCCTGATCATCGTTTAGATGTATTGGAAGGCTTGGTGAATCCGCAGAAAGTGTTACCAACCGTCATTGAATTTGTAGACATTGCAGGTTTAGTAGAAGGAGCGAGTAAAGGAGAAGGATTGGGAAATCAGTTTTTGGCGAACATCCGTGAAGTAGATGCGATTTTGCATGTGGTGCGTTGTTTTAAAGATGACAACGTCGTTCATGTGTCAGGTCGAGTAGATCCAGTGGCCGATAAAGAAATCATTGACACCGAATTGCAGTTGAAAGATTTAGAATCTGTAGAAAAGAAGATTAGCCGATATGCTAAAATGGCTAAAGTAGGCGATGCAGATGCTAAAAAAATCGTAGCAACTTTAGAGAAATTTAAAACCCATTTGGAGCAAGGGCAAAATGCACGTGGTGCAGATGTGACAGCAGAAGAGTGGGAGGTGGTGAACGATTTATTCCTGCTAACGGCCAAGCCTGTAATTTATGTAGCGAATGTAGAAGAGGAATCTATATTGACAGGTAATGAACACGTAGAAGCGTTAAAAGAAGCAGTTAAATCAGAAAATGCACAAGTATTGATGATCTCTGCCGCTATTGAGTCGCAGATTGCTGAAATGGAAGACCCTGAAGAGCGTCAACTATTTCTTGGCGAATATGGATTAGAAGAATCAGGCTTGAATAAGCTCATTCGCGCATCTTATGCTTTATTAGACTTAATTACCTATTTCACTGCGGGCGAAAAAGAAGTACGTGCTTGGACGATCCAGAAAGGTTGGAAAGCACCTCAAGCAGCGGGTGTGATTCATACTGACTTTGAGCGTGGTTTCATTAAAGCGGAAGTGATTAGCTTTGAAGATTACGAGAAATATAAGTCGGAAACCGCTTGCAAGGAGGCCGGTAAATTATCCATTGAGGGTAAAGAATATGTGGTGAATGATGGAGATGTGATGCATTTCCGTTTCAATGTATAAGTGGCATTAGAAAAGGCATTCGTTGGGATAAGGCACTGCCACGTTGGGACAAGGTATTGTCACGTTGGGACAAGGCATTGCCTTGTCCGTACAGGATGCTGGCTATATAGCTAAAGAAAAACAGGCTTGATCGCGCTGAAAAAGTGATCAAGCCTGTTTTATGATAAAGGATTCTGGAAATAATTTGATGCCATTTTGAACGGTTTTCTGACAAAACGGTTATATTTTTTAGTTAGGCAGCTAAGTAAAATGCCATATGTGTTTTATTTGCCTGCTGAAGTCACTTATTTTTTTGCGTTTTCGCTGAGTGATAGATTTGAAAACTCATCATGAAAGAGCGAAAGGGTATTTTAGTTTTTATAAGAAAACCCGCTAACACTATGACCCAAATCGAACTGACAAAACTCCGATATCCTATTGGTAATTTCAGGTTTCCTAAAAGTTTTGAAAGCTTCTATTTAGAAGGATACATTGAAGAAATAACGGACTTGCCTCAACGCTTGCGAGCAGCCACTGAAACATTAACAGCAGAGCAACTCGAAACCCCATTTCGTGAAAATGCTTGGACGGTGCGGCAACTCGTTCATCACCTAGCCGATAGCCACATTAACCTCTATACACGTATTCGATTAGCCTTAACAGAAGAGAACCCAACCATCAAAACCTATGAGGAACAAGGTTGGGCAAACTTGAAAGATGCTGCCGAAGCACCCATTGAAATTTCTTTAAATTTATTAGAAAGTATTCATGCCCGAAGTGAAATCTTACTAAAGGCATTGACAGAACAAGACTTAGCACGCACCTTTGTCCATCCAGAAGTGCCAAGGCCCATGCCCTTGTATGGAGCGATTGCTTTATTTGCATGGCATGGTGATCATCACTTGGCACACATTACCAGTTTAAAGGAACGAAAAGGCTGGTAATTGCGGTTCAACTGAAAAAAATCTACCTAAATCGACATGAAGATATTACTTATTGGATATGGCAAGATGGGACAAACCATCGAGCAAATTGCCTTAGATCGAGGGCATCAAATTGTGGGGAAAATTGATAAGGATAATTTAACCGACTTAGCTAACTTCACAAGTGATCAAGTGGACGTAGCCATAGAGTTTACACAACCCGAATCTGCCGTAAATAACCTGAAAACGTGTTTTGCAAACAACATTCCTGTAGTATGTGGTACAACGGGTTGGTTGGCAAATCGAGTAGAAGTAGAGTCAGCCTGCCAAGCAAATGAAGGCGCTTTCTTTTATGCATCTAACTTTAGTGTGGGTGTAAACATCTTTTTCCATCTCAATAAATACTTGGCAAAAATGATGAATGCACAGCCTCAGTATGAAATGGATATTGAAGAGAGTCATCACATTCATAAGAAAGATGCACCTAGTGGAACGGCGATTACCATTGCGGAAGGCATGATTGAAAACTTAGATCGCAAAGAAACGTGGAAATTAGAGGAAGAAGGTAAAGAACTTAGCGACAATGAACTTGGGATTATTTCTTATCGCATTGATGAAGTGCCAGGTACACACCAAGTAAATTACTCCTGTGAGATAGATTCCATAGAAATTACCCATACCGCTCATAGCCGACAAGGTTTTGCCCAAGGTGCATTGCTTGCCGCAGAATGGTTGAAAGGCAAAAAAGGGATTTTCGGCATGGATGACATGCTGGACTTTAAACCCTGATTTGGTGAGTGTACAATTCACTGGTTCAAGTCTGAAAACTGACGACTTGAACCTAAACCTAAAATGACCAAATAGAAGTCAGCGACTTGCGCTGTTCCCTAGAGCACCCTCAATCTCAACACTATTCCATGAAACAAAAAATTAGTTTCTCTAATCGAGGCCATGTATTCGCTGCAACAGGTGCAGCCGTAGGCATCGCCAATTTAGTGCTCTTTCCCGCGCGAGTGTACAATTATGGTGGCCTAGCCTTTATTTTAGTATTTGTACTCTGCACCTTTCTTTTGGGCATTCCCTTAATGATTGGAGAAACGGCTTTAGGAAAACACGGGCAAAGCGATGCAGTAGATGCGTACCAAGGCATAGGCAAAGGAAAATGGGGATATGCGGGGGTGTTAGGACTGATTACCTGTTGTTTTGTACTCTCATTTTACATTGTAGTAGCAGGCTGGGCGCTGTATTATTTGTACCTGTACGTATTTGACATACAATCCATCACAACGATGAATACAGGCCAACTCTTTGGGGAGTTTGTGACCAATGAAACCCAAGTATTTCTCTTTTCAGGCTTGTTCATGATCGCTACGATTGTGGTTGTTGCGGGAGGGGTTAGAAAAGGAATAGAAGCCGTAAGTAAGCGTTTTGTCCCTTTATTAGTGGTATTAGTACTTATTCTGATTTTATTGGTGCCTGTGGTGAAAGGGGAAGCCTTAAACTATGGGAACTTCACTTTTGACTTCGGAGCGCTATTTAAAGTAGATGCAAGTGGGCGGATGGGAATTATTGAAGCAGTAGGACAAGCCTTTTTTAGCTTATCGCTGGGCTCTTGTGGCATGGTGACTTTTGGGGCACATACGCATAAAGAAACCAATGTGGTGGAAAATGCCAATTTTATTGTGCATACCGATACCATAGTTGCGATTTTGGGAGGCTTATTGATTATCCCCTTGTTTGCGGCAAACGAGCAAGTAATGGCTGCCCCTCCTTTAGTATTTATCAATTTAGTAGAAACGTTTAATGGATTCGGCGATTTATGGGGACGCATCATAGGAGTTCTATTCTTTGCCCTATTTAACATCGCCATCATTACCTCAGCCATTTCATTATTGGAACCAACGGTAAATTACTTAGCACGAAGAAAGAAACAAGGAAGAAAATTCTATGCAATTGCAGTAGGAACATTCATTTTCGTGATGAGCATCCCAGTGATTCTTTCCGTAGATGCCACAAACCCTGCTATTTTTACCAACTTTCTTGGATATGGCGATAACCACAATGGGGAAATCTCCATGGGCTATTTTAATTTTGTGCTCGATTTTTTTGGCACGTTTTGCCTGATTGCAGGTTCCTTTATTCTAGCCACCTTTATTAGCCGCAAATGGACTATGGAAGGCATTTTTAAGGAAATTACAGTAGCGGGTTATTCCCCAAGTGACCGAATGAAGCAATTCCTCACCTTCACCCTCAAATGGTTTATCCCTGCGGTGATGTTGTTGATGTTCGTAGCAGAATTTTATAAGGTAATGGTGAAGTTGGGTGTAGTTTAACAGCATCTGAGTAGTTCGGGATTGAGTGTGCTACTCTTCAGGCCGAGATAGTGCTTTATGCACGTTTGCTCATCAACTGATGAGGAATAAAAAGAGCGACACCATTCCCACTAAAAAGCATGCATATCCTACGTAATAGCGCTTGCGTTCATATTTCCCTTCTTCACGAATCCGCTGTTTGATTTGCTCAAGCTTTTCTTTACTGATATCGGGAGATTTGATATAGGTTTTGGAGGAGATGGTATAACATGATTTAATTTTATCTCTTCTTTTTTGTGAATTGAGCAAAGCATTGTTTTGCCTTACTTGTGTTTCCATATTTCGGATTAATCCTGCGCCTCCGCTCATCATGGTGTGGGTTAAGTGAGTAATGTGATTCTTTTACTAAAATTAATAAAAGATCTATTAATGGGCGAATTGATACGAAAATGGCTTATTTTCCGAATAGTACTCGGATAAACAGTCGCTCAAAAAAAACAGGCACAAGTAACGACTTGTGCCTGATTCATTGGTGAAAAGTTTGTTTATTCGTTAACCACCACTTTCCGTCGATTATCGTCTGATTGGGTATCAATCAATTTGTTGTAAGGGTCAACCCCGACTTCGGTGGGTTTTTCATTCACAATGATCGAAACTTTGTTGTTAATTTGGGTAATCTTGTGTTTTTCCAAATACAACTCCACTTCTTCTTTTTTCCCATCCTTCGTTTCTTTTTCAGTGAAAATGCCAATATCAATGTAATCAGCTAATCGAACAGAATGGAGAGGTTTTTTCATCTTCTCCGTTTGGTAAGAAATGGAATCGCCTGCGCTATCGGTGTAATAGCGTTTTCCGCGTTCGTTGTTTCGGTATTTGCTCACATTAAATTCAATATCGACCTGATAGGTACCATCCGCTAAGGGAGTTGCACTAACATCCACAATTTTATTGCGATACAAGGTGATGGTTTCAAACATATCTTGAACTAAGTATTGTAATGAATCAGGAATCACTTCGCTGATGTAGTCAACCATTTCAATGGAAGTTGTGTAAGGAGGTTCTTGGAACTTGACTTGATCTACATAGCGCTTTAAGGCAGCATTGAGGGTATCTTCGCCAATGTAATCACTGAGCGCATAAAACACGAGTGAACCTTTTTGATAATGAATGTAGCCTTGTCCATCGTTGTACTTCAATGGCTTTTCACGCTTACGTTCTAGGGTTCGTTGGGTGAGGTAGCCATCTAAGGCTGACTTCAAGAACTTTCGCATTTTGGATTTCCCATGCTGATGTTCGAGTACTTTTAAGGAAACGTATTCCGACAAACTTTCCGAAAGCATGGTTGCGCCTAACACATCGGCTCCAATCACTTGATGGGCCCACCATTGGTGTGCAATTTCATGTGCAGTGATGGCAAATGGGTAATCTACGCCACCTTCATCGGTATCATCTACATCCGCAATAAAACCGACTCCTTCGGAGAATGGAATGGTATTGGGAAAGGATTGGGCAAAGCTACCACTCGTTCGTGGGAACTCAATGATGCGCGCCTGTTTGTGCTGGTACGGACTGAAATTATCCGAATTGTAAGCTAATGATGCCTTCATGCCAGCCATCATGCGATCTAGGTTGTATTCGTGCCCTTTGAGGTAGTAAATCTCCAAATTTACATCATTCCAGGTATCTCTCTTAATTTCATAGCGGCCTGAGTTGAAGGCATAAAAGTTTAAGATTTTACTATCCATTTTGTAATGAAAATACCTGCGATTGTTTTCTGTCCACTCTTTTTGTAAGTAACCGGGTGCAATGGCAATTTGATCTGGTGAAGTACTTACCGTAGCTTCAAATGCAATCCAATCGGCATCTTTGGCGATGTAGGTATTGCCTAAAGCGGTCGTATCTGAAGGGTGTGGACGGAGTTCATTTTTGGGTAAACCGTATTTTTTACGAACCTCATCATCCGTTAATTCGCCACGACTGCTATAGCCTAAAGAAGGGAAAAATTGGGTGTTATTGATAAACGTACCATTTTCCTTTACAGGAGAATTACTTCGTAAAATCGTGTTGGGCTTATTTTTTACGGTAAAGTTTAAGCTTAAGCTATCTCCCGGTTGTAAGGGTTGAGCAAGCTGATAGATGTCAAAATGGAAGGTGGTATCTTCTAAGACTAAGGTATTCGCTTGATCAAACTCAAAGGTACTCGGATAGCTATTGTGATTTAAGAAAATGCTATCAATAGCCTGATCTGTTTTATTGACCATTAAGTAGGTGCCGCTGGCATCAAAGTTTCGCTCTTGAGGAAAGATATTGACATGTGCCTTTACGGATACAATTCTTGGCTGAATGGCATCTTCATATTGCTTGTATTTCTTTTCCCCTTCTGCTTGTTGTTCTTCACGTTCTTTCGCAGATAAGCGGGTGTTGGCAATGTTATTTTCATAATAAATGCGGAAACCAAGTGCGAGAAAACCAAGTAAGAATACGGTAAAGCCTACTAAGGTCAATCCTTTTAGTCTTGATTTTGCAATCAATAAGCGCTCTTTAAACGAATGGGGGATTCCTCTTACCCAAAATAATCCTGCTGTAATGAGTAGGGTTAAACCTGCAAGTAGCCAGTAGAATTTATACATCAGGTAGCGCGGAATGGTATTTCCATAACCATCCATGTCGGAATAGCTGAAGCTTGATCCTCGGTTATATTTGAAGATGGATTGCTCAATCCCAATCTGTGACAAATATTGCATGCCAATCGAAATCACTAATAATATGAATAAGCCTAGATATGGATTCCCCACCAATACTTGAATCATCAAGGCAAGCAAAGCCCAAATAATAAAATGGATAAACTGTAATACATACAATTCAAATAGGTAATGTCCGATTTCGAATTCATAATAGCCATTCCAAACTTGTATCGCCATTCCGCCGAGCATGATGACGACTAAAAGAACTGCTTGCATTTTTAGAAGTGCAATTAATTTAGCGCCAAGTAGTGTCCAGTTGGGAATGGGGGTTACATCGACCAAGTGGTTGACGCGAGCAATTTTTCCTCGGTGTACCAACATGCCTGCATACAGAAATGTGAGGATATTGATAAATAAAGAAAATAATGACCCCGGTACTTGCAGCATTTGCCACGTTCTGGGCAAGGTTCTCGTTTCAAAGAGTTGCCCTAACACCACATTGGAGATCAGAATAAATATCAAACCCACTAATAAAATACTGATAAAGGGCCAACTGGTGACAATGTATTTAAAATCAATATTCGAAAGTTTCCAAGCCGTTTTTAGGTTTTGGAGGAAGGAGAAATCGTAATTGACTTTTGGCAATTGGATTCGGATAATACCGCCAAAGTTTCGTTTAATCATGCGTTCTCCTTTTTGTTTTCGAAAACTAAAGGTGATGGGGTTTTGCGAAAAGGAGAAAAACTTGAACACCAATCCAAAGATTAATGAAGAAATACCCAGCCAAATGAGTCGATTGTAAATGACCAGTTCCTTAATAGGGAGCATCAATTCATTTTGCTCAGCCAGTGTCCAATAACGGGTGTAGTAAAGCACTGTTTGCCCTCCAAATGGATCAAGTAAGGCAGCGATGTAACGATATTCTCGCTCTGTTAGAATGACTTCTGAAACACCTTGTATAAACATTAAAGCCAGCACGGTAATGAAGCCTACCGCTATATTTCTGGTAAAAGTAACCACGCCAAAAACAATGGAGCCAAACAGCAGGATGTTGGGAATCAGATAGATGCAATAAGTATATAAATAGGCTGAAAAGTTGAAGTCAATGACCAAATCAGGATTCGTCATGGGAAGTCGGTAACCAATGATCATGCCTAAACCAATGGAAAGCATGATGAGCATGACGATGAGGAATGAACTCAAAAACTTGGCAAAGAGGTAGCTGGCTTTTGTGAATGGATACGAGTAAAGAATGGTATGCATCTCACTCTTAAAATCTCGGTAAATGGATACGCCAATAATGGAGGGAAATAAAAAGACGATGAATACTAAGAAATCATTAATGATTGCGTGTATGGCAATTGGTGAATTGGCTATTTTAGTTGAACTTGTACTTCCCGAAAGGGCATCAAAGATTCCAGCCGAACTTGCGGCTATAAATATCGATAGAAAGAAGATAATACCTAAATAGATATAAAAAGCAGGTTGTCTAAACCAATGCTTGATTTCTTGTTTAAAGATTGTCGTAAACATGCTAGATGATTTTGGTTGATAAGTGATTTAAGCACTGAGTACAGGTTCATCGTGTTTTAATGCGATGAAGTATACATCATCTAGTTGTGCAGGCACTGACTTGAAATCTTCCGAAGGTTGTTCCAATCCATGAACTCTTATGGTGATCGTATTATCTTGATTGTAGCTAGAGGAAAGCACATTGTAGGTTGTTTCCATTTGCTCCAAATCGTCTCGTTCAATCACCTTTGACCAGATTTGCCCTTCAATTTCTTTAGTAGCTTCTAGGGGTGTGGTATGTTTAAGAATTCGACCGCCATTTAAAATGGCAAGCTCATGGCAAAGTTCTTTTACATCATCTACAATATGTGTAGAGAAAATAACCGTACTGTTGGTGCCTACTTCCCTTAATACATTCAAAAAGCGATTGCGTTCAGCAGGGTCTAATCCAGCAGTTGGTTCATCTACAATAATGAGTTTAGGGTTGTTTAATAATAATTGAGCAATGCCAAAACGCTGTTTCATTCCGCCCGAATAACCGGCTACATGTTTCTTTCTGACTTCATACAGGTTGGTGATTTCCAAAACTTCTTTTACGATAGCAGCCCGTTCAGCTTTGGAACTAATGCCTTTTAGCGTAGCAAAGTAATCCAGTAACTCTTCTGCTGACATCTTAGGGTATACTCCAAAGGATTGTGGTAAATACCCCAATAGTTTTCGGAGCGCCATTTTATCTTCCAATACATTGATGTCTCCAAAGGAAATGCTTCCTGAATCAGGACTTTGCAAGGTGGCAATGGTACGCATGAGGGAAGATTTTCCAGCTCCATTGGGGCCTAAAAGTCCAAACATGCCTGTACCAATTTCTAAATTGAGGTTATCAATAGCTTTCACCCCGTTTTTATAGGTTTTTGTTAAGTTTTGGATAACTAGTTTCATCTTGATTGCAATAGGTAATGTTGAACGATTGATTCCAGACTACAACTGATTAGTAATGCGTTTAGCTCATTTATTACACTGGAACGCTATTTTTTTTAAATTGACCCAAAATGTGGTGTATTGTTCCAGCAGCTATATGCATTCAGTGGTTTGTAAGTTAACTAGATTTGGAACTTACAGCTAAAGAAATCGAGTTTAGTCGCAATTCCGTCGTTTTTTAGGATGAGTACTAGTGCTTAAAGTTTGAGAAGAAAGCCCATTAAAATACAATACATACGGGGTTAGGTACTTCCATTTGCTCCAAATAGCTTAACAATCCTGACGTTTGATCTCGTTTAAAGAGCACCACGTTGTTGGTATGTTGATTCGCAACCAATACGTAGTTTTCGTCGGGTGATAGGGCAAAATTACGGGGCCATTCCCCTTGAACGTGTGTATAACCCAGCGAAGTGAGGGAGCCATTTTGCGGATTAATCTGGAAAGTAGCAATGCTGTGATGCCCACGGTTCGAAGCGTATAAAAACTTACCATCACTCGAAATGTGAATATCAGCGCATAGGTTTGTAGCTGTAAACCCCTCAGGTAGAGTAGATGCAGTACTTCCCCGTTCATATGCTCCTGCCGCATTTTTCAGGATTAAGCCTACTGTACTGTTCAGCTCATTGATGACATACAGCCACTTTTGGTTGGGATGAAAGGCTATATGGCGAGGCCCTGCACCGGCTTCCATGTTGAGCTTAAACTTTGTTTCGATTGATGAAGCTTGGAGCTGAGAAAACCACAATTCATTACTCCCCAAATCGACTGAAACAATGCCTTCTCCTGATGGTAAAAATTGGACGGCATGCGCATGTGGTGCCTCTTGTCGAGCAGTTGTGCCTTTTCCCGTGTGTTGCTCTACGGCTAAAAGCTCACTTAATTGTCCATTTTGATTTAATCGGAGGTAACCCACATTTCCCCCAGTATAATTTGCAACCAATACATCGCCTTGCGTATTGATAGATACGTAACAAGGATGCGCACCTCCTGATGCTTGTCTACTAATGAAATGTAAACTATCACCTTCTATTCTGTATGATGTTATCGTGCCTCCTTTCGTTTCTTCCTTGTCCGTTTCATTCACAGCAACGAGATAAGGTTGCTCAGCACTTTTCGCGAGAAAAGAAGGCTGTTCAGTTTGTACCGCCAGTATGCGGTTTTTTAAATGTCCATCTGAAGTGAGGGTAGCTTTATAAATGCCTTTGCTGTCTCCATCTGTGTAGGTGCCAATGTAAAATGGAATGTGGTTTACTACCGGATTGGTGGACTGTTCGGAAACGGAAGTAGTGTTTGAATCGCAGCTGATTAGGCTTAATAAGCAAAAAAAGAAAAAGTAAACTCGAATCATGATTTTCGTGTAGATGATTGATTAATGTTTATGGATAAACTGCACAAACGTGCTGAAATCAAAGGTATTTGAAGGAAGGCAATAATCTATGGGTGCGATTGCGTAGGGTGATGAATGTAAAAAAGCCCAAACAAGATACTGGCTTGGGCTTTCAGGAAAGTAGTCTGAATTGAGTTACGTGCGAATATCGCTGAATTTATTGGCTTTACGACTAGGAGATGAGGGACAAATCGGGGACATGTTGTGGTCTTGACCAAATCATCAAGGCATACCTACAAGCGTGTGAGTTTTAATTTTCCCATGATCCTATGGGAGTTTATCAGTATGAAGTCATGTTACATTTTCGTAAACGTTTGCTGATAGCTAATTTTCCGAAAGCACCGCTTTTATGCCCCTAATCTGTATTTTTGATTGGTTAGAATCTGTTTTCGCTTAAGCAATAAACATCGTATATGAGAATGAAATACCTTTTAATTGTGGCACTCCTTGCCATCAGTCCTTCGTGCCTCATTGGGCAAAATCAGGAAAGAAACTACCTCAGTCATCAATTAGAGGCTGGCAAATTGACAATCAGCACCTCTGATGGCAACTATCAAATCAAACTTTATAATGACTACATCGTAGAAACGGCTTTTATTCCTAAGGGCGAAGCATTCGATCATCATTCACATGCGGTGGTGATGCAGCCGACAACCGTAAAGGCTAAACTATTGGAGAAGGGAAATGTATTGGAGTATAGGGGAACTGTAATGTCGGTGAAAATCAGCAAAAAACCTTTTCAAATTCGTTATGAATACAAAGGCAAGGCATTGATTTCGGAGAAAGCAGGTTATGTACATACCGACAGCGCAGAAATCATTAATTTTAATCTTGATCAGGAAGAAGCGTTATATGGAGGAGGCGCGCGTGTGTTGGGGATGAACCGAAGAGGAAATCGTTTACCATTATACAACAAGGCACATTATGGCTATGAAACGCGCTCTGAATTGATGAATTTTACCTTGCCCATTGTCATGTCTTCTAAGCGTTACGCCATTCATTTTGATAATGCGCCTATTGGTTACTTGGATTTAGATAGTAAGAACGATAATTCACTCACTTATGAAACCATTAGTGGCCGAATGACTTATCAAGTAATTGCTGATGATACTTGGGAGGGAATCCTTAAAAATTATACTGCCTTAACGGGTCGTCAACCGCTTCCCCCTCGCTGGGCGTTTGGTAATTTTGCCAGCCGATTTGGTTACCATTCAGAAAAAGAAACGCGCATGACGGTAGATAAGTTTTTTGAGGATCAGATTCCGATGGATGCCGTGATCATTGATATTTATTGGTTTGGCAAAGATATTAAGGGACATATGGGAAATTTGAGTTTTTTGAAGGATTCTTTCCCAACTCCCCAAAAGATGATTGATGATTTTAAGGCAAAAGGCGTAAAAACCATATTGATTACCGAACCATTTGTGCTTACGACTTCCAACAGATGGGATGAAGCGGTAAAGGAAAAAGTATTAGGCCTCGATTCAACAGGAAATCCTTACAAGTTTAATTTTTATTTTGGGGAAACGGGTTTGATCGATATTTACAGTGAGCAAGGCAAAAAGTGGTTTTGGAACATTTATAAAGAATTCACCGAAATGGGTGTTGCCGGCTGGTGGGGCGATTTAGGCGAACCAGAAGTCCACCCTGGCGACCTACAACATGCGACTGGTTCGGGCAATGAGGTTCACAATATTTATGGGCACGATTGGGCGGCATTAGTATACAATGGCTACCAAAAGGATTTTCCAGATCAGCGCCCTTTCATTTTGATGCGGGCTGGCTACTCAGGTTCACAGCGTTATGGCTTAATCCCTTGGTCGGGCGATGTGAGCAGAAGCTGGGGAGGCTTACAAGCACAAACGGAAATTGCCTTACAAATGGGCATGCAAGGCATTGGATACATGCATTCCGATTTGGGTGGTTTTGCAGGCGGTGAAACCTTTGATGCCGAATTGTACACCCGATGGCTTCAATATGGCGTATTCCAGCCGATATTTAGACCACACGCTCAGGAGCACATTCCCGCTGAGCCCGTTTTTCACGATGAAAAGACGAAAGCATTAGCCAAAAAATCTATTGAATTGCGTTATAGTTTATTGCCTTACAACTACACCTTAGCTTTTGAAAATAGTCAATCAGGCATTCCTTTTATGCGTCCATTGTTGTTCGAAGATCAAGACAATCAGGAAATGCTTAGCGAAAAGGATACCTATTTGTGGGGCGATGCGTTTTTGGTGAGTCCAATTATGGCAGCGGGTGTAACACAACAAGAAGTAGTTTTTCCAAAAAATCATGTTTGGTTTGATTTCTACACCAATAAAAAGTATGAAGGCGGAAGCAAACGCAAGGTGGCAACAGCGGAAGATCATATCCCTACTTTTGTACGAGCAGGAGCATTCATCCCCATGGTGAAACCCGTGCAAACAACAGAAGCATATAGCACCAAGCGTTTAGATCTACACTATTATCACGATGCTTCAGTAGCTGTAGGTAAGGGGCAAATGTATCACGATGATGGAAAAACGCCTGATGCGTTTGCAAAAGGAAAGTATGAATTACTTCAGTTTGCAAGCAAGTACAAAAATGGACAATTGACAGTGAGTTTAGCGCAGGAAAAAGGAAGCCAGTTTACAGGCGAAAGTCGTCAAGTGCAATTAATCATTCACAATGTATTCGCTAAGCCAAGTAAGCTAAAGGCAGGAAAAGAGAAACCAGAAATTGTATGGAATGAGGTAGACCATACTTTACGGGTTCCAATTACTTGGGATGGAGCTAAAACAGTGGTGAAAGTGAAATTTTAGTCCCATCCTAAAAAAGAATAGAATAATTCCCCTAATCTAGTTGAATCGGTTAGGGGGAGTTTTTTAGGCGCTTAGTTGACCATACTCTACCCGATGATTTTGCAAAGTTCTGATAATCAAATATATAAATTATGCTAGTCAACGTTTCAAAACGTTGACTCCATTGTTGTAAGTTTCCTAACTTGCTTAAAACTCGAAAGTTAGGAAACTTTCGATCATGAATTCAAGGCTCAGAAGCCTTGAATAGCAG
>JBMYQA010000007.1:0-29888 GCA_049600855.1 Flammeovirgaceae bacterium
GTTATATTTAAGAAACTAAGGCACACGGCCATGAAACCTCATAATCTACGTCAATTAATCTATGAAGGTGAGTCCCAAACACTTGACTTCAAAAGACGTATCTCGAAGGCATATAAAATTGCCAAAACCCTTACCGCTTTTGCCAATACCAAGGGCGGTCAATTGCTCATCGGTGTGGAAGACGATGGCAAAATCACTGGTGTTGATCCGCATCAGGAAAGTTTCCAACTCCAAAAAGCTGCTGATTATTTTTGCAAACCTCCCGTCAATATTGATTACACTCAAGTGGAAGACGAGGAAGGGCGCATTGTTTTAGTTGCTGAAATTTCTGAAAGCGAACAAAAACCCCATTATGCTCAGAGTAAAACTGGGAGTTGGGATGTTTATGTACGTTTTAAAGACAAAAGTATTCAGGCAGGTAAAACAGCTATAAACAGCATGAAAAATGGTGATGGAGGCTATCAAGGCAAGCTTTCTCGAATTGAACAGACCGTATTGGCTTTGTTTGACGACATTGAGCGCGTGACTGCTCGATTGTTAGGAAAGGCCTTGAATATTTCTGAGCGCAGGGCTAGGCGTATGCTTGTTGACATGACGCAAAAGGGTGTATTACATTCTCACGATTTTGAGAAAGAAATATTTTACACCCTTGCTTAAAGGTTAGTTGCAAACTTTTGATATGAGATATGCTTTTTCAAGCATAAAGGGGTGCTGCACCCCTAATTTTTAATGCAGATACAAGCTGAAGTCGAGCCATACGGTTTATACTTCAGCTAAACGCATTGCCATCTCATCTCCTAAACTAGTTATCCTTGTGCTGCTCAATCAACTCAATCATTTTTAATGCAACAGGAGTAGAGGAAAGGTGGTTTTGCCCTGTAACCAATCGTCCGTCCACTTCTACATGTGCTGTATTTCGTTTACCTTTTTTAAATTTTCCGCCGTGTGCTTCAATGGTTTTTTGGATTAAAAAGGGGAAATGACTGAAATGAGGCGCTTCTTGATTTTCATAACTTTCTGGATAACCATTTACCTTTTTTCCATCAACCAAGTACTTTCCGTCTTTTGTTTTCAAATGAACAATTCCTGCCGTACCATGACACACCGATGCCACCACTCCATGCTGTTCTTCATAAATGCGCATCACAATGGATTGAATGGCCTCGTTCTCAGGCACACCATACATGGCTGCACCACCACCTACATAATACGTCGCTAAATAGTTTGCAGGATTCGTCTGTTCAGGCGTTTGGGTACGTTTAATGCGATCCATGAAATCTGTGTTGTAGAGGTATTGCTTCTGTATGGGATCGGTCGTATTGATGTAAGCTAAAGGAATTGCCCCTCCATTTGGGCTTACAAAATCAACTATGTAGCCCTTTTCTTGAAAGGTATGATAGGCTTTTACAATTTCGGCAAAGCTATTTCCCGTTCGGATATCCGATTTTCCATATACATCGGCATTTGAGACAATAAATAAGACTCGTTTGCCAGTTGCATTGGACTCATGCTTGGTAGCTGTTTTGCTAATGATTTTCCAAACTCCATCTATTTTCTTTAATAAAAAGGCATCGACAAAGCGGGTTTGCCCTTTGGGAATAATAATCTCGGCTTTCGCTGTAGCAATATCTCCCTGAACATCAATAAATAACACATTGCCAATTCGCCCTGTAAATGTGCCTTGTTCATTTTTCTCATACCAACTGATGTACTCATTAGCAGGCACAATCCACATGGGATTATCTTTTTTGGTGAGGTACAGGTTCGACTGTTCGTGAAAAGCAGCTTTCAACTTATTAGGTTCGCTGTAAGAACTCCCCTCAATGTAGTTCATCAGCGTGACTCTTACCTGTTCATCATCGGTTTGTCCATACACATACAACGAACAAAAGGCCATTAAAAAAGCGAGGAAGCAAGATCGTACTTTCATCATTTTACGTGATTATGTTTAACATTAATTTGAAACTCAGCAAAGCGTTGGATTGCCCATTAAAATTGTATTTGTTCAACTCAAAAGTGAGACAAAACCATTCATTGCTGATTTGCACGCAATATCCGTATACGACTCTTAAAAAGGCATTTTGATTGTAATTCAGGTGTCCTCGATTATAATTCAGGAGAAAATAAGCAGTTATTGAAGGGCTTTTTTATATTTCGCTGGGGTGGTTCCCGTTATTTTTCTGAAGGAAGCATAAAAATTAGATTGTGAGCTAAAACCACATTCATAACCCAAGGCTTCGAGGGTAAATGGATGATCAGTCTTTAGCAGTTTTTTAGCTGCTGCAACCCGTAATTCATTGATATAAGAAGTAAAGCTTTTCCCCAAATTATCGTTCAGTAATTGCGATAGGCGATGGGGCAAAATATTCAATGCTTTCGCCACATCATTTAATTTGAGATTAGGATTCTTAAAAAGCGCTTCTTGCTCCATTAACTGCTCCAATTGCATTAACAGTTCCTGCGCTTCGGTTTGTGCAATTTTTTTATTTGCATATTTTTTCGTCTCTTGCTTTTTGGTTCGCTGAAAAAGCAACAACAAAACACATAAATAGAAGATAAATGAAAAAGATAAAGCTCCTGCAATGTAAGAGGTGTAAGCTACAGTATTATACGCAATCCAAATGATGGCATTTCCAATATAAATACTCAACACCCAAATAGCTTGTTGAGTTAGCTTTTTCTGTTTAGTAACTAGCTGAGCAAACTGTTTTTTTACTGAAAAACCAGCAACGATAATATAGATTACCCATTGGTAATAGATGATGGGAATTAAATGCCTGACCCATAACTCATGGTGCGTAGTATAGGGAAAGAAAATCGCAGCCATTGCAATGAATACGCCAAGAACAACAAAATGATACACCCATGAATTTCTCGATTTGACTTTATCTTCTTTCAGTTCATGCAGTAGATAAAAGTAGAGCATTGGGCCAATTAAAAAACATGCGGAAAGGCCAATTTGCAAGTAGACTTTACTCAAGTCGCGATTGAAAAAATAAAATACGGATTTACCCACACGTAAACTAATCGCTAGCAGTAATCCTCCTAAAAAATAGTTTGAGACTTTTTTAGGTCGACTAAAGACACAAAAATAAATTCCCAAGAGTAAGCCATTAAATGCTCCTAAGGCACTGAAAAAGAATAAAGCTTGACTTTCAAGATTCATGCGCTATCGATTTAAGTTCGTGTAGTTTCGCACCCAAATCTATTAAAATTCTAGGGGATGAAAGAAACCCTTTCTGACATGATTTATTCATACTAAACAATACCCTAATGAAGTTGTATGCCAATCACTAAAATGTCATCTGTTTGTTTATTTGTTCCCTGCCATTGGTCTAATCGTTGTTGGAGCATTACTTTTTGCTGATGAATTGGGTAATTGCTGATTTCTAATAACAAAGCTCTAAACTTTTTTGCCATAAATTTTTGAAAACGCTCACCACCAAATTGATCTTGATAGCCATCTGAATACAAATAAATGGTAGTTGATTGCACTACTTTAAGCGTATGAACAGCATGTTTTTTATCTTGTTGACCCAATAAAGCCCGACCTCCAATTGGAAAACGATCCCCTTTAATGACTTCAAGCGCTCCATTTTGAATGATGACCAATGGGTTTTTAGCTCCAGCAAATTGGAGCTCTTGCGTTAAAGGGTCATAGCTTAATAGTGCCATGTCCATTCCTTCGTTAGATTGCCCATCATTTTGTTTCAGCATTTTACTGATTTCTTCATTCAGTTCGTCCAAAATCAAATTTGGCTTAACCACTTTAGTTCCATTTACAATTTTATCTAACAAATCATATCCTAACATACTCATCATTGCACCAGGAACACCGTGTCCTGTACAATCAATTGCGGCAATCAGGTGCTTTCCTTCAACTTCTTGATGCCAATAAAAATCGCCACTCACAATATCTTTAGGACGGTACAAAACAAATGATTGGGGCAAGGCTTTTTGTATATTCTCTTCAGAGGGCAGCATGGCTGTTTGAATTCTCAATGCACTATTGATACTATCTGTTATTCGATTCTTTTGTAAACTGATCTCTTCTTTTTGCTCATTTAATGCGGTATTTAATGCAATAAGTTCTTCATTTTGATCAGCAATTTGTTGACGTTTTACGCTAATAACAGCCAAGGCTTTTTTTGCTAATCGAAATCCGCGATATACGAAAAATAGTAGTACGGTAGCAATCAGTAATACAAGGATTAAAAAGTTCCGAAACTGACGATTTCTCAATGCCTCTTCTTGTTGCATAATCATTTCGCGTTCTCGTTTCGCTTTAGCTTCTTCTTCTTTTTTAGTAAATGCCATTTCAGCTTCTAAAAAACCGAGTTTTTTGGCCTTAGAGTCATTGAATATACTATCGTGGTAGTGATGATATAGTTGTGCGTATTCGTGTGCGCGTTTGTAATCTCCTAATAAAACATAAAGTTTATTTAAAATTTCAGAAGCATCTTTCAATGCATCTATTGATTGCGATTGCAGGGCAAGGGAATAAGCCTCTTTAGCCCGTTTAAGTGCCAAATTAGATTGTTTAAGGCCATGCAATATTTTTGCTTTATAAATTTTACATTCAATAAGTGTTTCTTGTGATTCAACTTCTTGAGCAATATGAAGTGCTTGGTCAATCATATTATTTGCTTGTTCTAAACTATCTTCTTGGAATAGAATAGCACCAATGTAGGTATAAGCAAAAGCCTTGGAGCTTTTAAGTTTGTACTGTTCTGCAATTTTTAGTGCTTCTTGAAAATACATTTTAGCGTTATCGTATTGCTCAAGCCTCATGTAAAGTTTGCCGATCAAAATTTGGTTGGAAGCCATATCACGAAACTTATTGTATGCTTTATTAATGGCTAATGCTTTTTGCAAAAAATGTAAGCTTTGCTCGTAATCTTCCAATGTTAAATACGCATTGCCAATATTCTCATAGCTAAATGCGGCTCCGCTTGTATCTCCCGCTTGTTCACGAACCCGAATTGCATCAAAGTAATGATTTAACGCTGCTAGGTATTTCCCCTGCGTTTCTTTCACTACTCCGATGTTATTGGAAATTCTACTGTAGTTGCCTACTGCATTTCTTAATTTCTCAATTAACAAGGCTTTTTGATAATAAAAAATGGCACTATCGGCTTGTCCCCTGATATCAAATCCAATTGCCAAATTATTATAGGCATTAGCTAAAGCCGCACTATCTTTTGTGCTCTTTCCTAACTGAACCGCTTCTTGTAATAAGGAATCTCCTTGTTGATAATCGCCTACTTCTTGTAAAACAGCACCAATGAGAATGTAATTATTAGCAATTAAAAACGAACTTCCTGAGCGTTTTGCCAACTGGATACTTTCCCATGCATAAAG
Organism: Flammeovirgaceae bacterium; assembly: GCA_049600855.1. Taxonomy (GTDB): domain Bacteria; phylum Bacteroidota; class Bacteroidia; order Cytophagales; family Flammeovirgaceae; genus JBMYQA01. The sequence continues at coordinate 5,362 of JBMYQA010000007.1, forward strand.
CTTGGCAAGCGAATCATTATACAATGAATAATGATTTCTCGCCTTTCGATTCAATGCATCTATTTCTAGTGTGACAGACGAGTATTTTTTGGCCAATACTAAGCCACTATCTATATAAATTAGTGCTGAATCGTGAATGCCTTTTCGAGAATAATGCGTAGAGATCTGGAGTAAAATTTCACTCTTTGTAGAGTCATTACGAGTAAGTTGTAACGAATCTTGAAGTTGATGAAGCTCTACTTGTGCCACTAAGCATGTCTGATTGCAGATGAAGTAACAAAATAGAAGGTAATGGTATTTTTTTATTGGAAGGATAATGTTTGCAATGAGCCTTTTCAAGAAGTACATGCAGCAATATAAATTATAAATCAACTAAAAGTCTGTACAGTAATTTTGTTAAACTAAATAGCATATTTACTAAGTGCCATAAATGGTTGAGCGCATTTGTATCTGCTCTTTTTATCAGCAAACGTAGCCTTTATCGATATGCTTTATGATAAATATAAGCATTTTTTCATGAGTTATGCAGCAAATGATTCATGCTTATTTAGTGGAAAATGAATAAGGCGATTACACGAATGATGTAATCGCCCTAAATGACTCTGAAATGTATTTCGATTATAACTGACGTAACAGGCTATTCATGCTTACACGCTCGCCTAAATAGGCTGCTAAGGCATCAATTGGCATACGAATTTGCTCTGTTGTGTCTCGGTCACGAACGGTAACCGTATTGTCCTCTTTGGTTTGATGGTCTACTGCGATGCAGTATGGTGTACCAATCAAATCTTGGCGAGTGTAACGTTTACCAATCCCCTGCTGCTCTTCGTAAATGACTTTAAAATCGAATTTAAGTAAATTGAACACCTCTCGACCAATCTCGGCTAAGCCATCTTTTTTCACCACAGGCAATACTGCTGCTTGCACTGGAGCTAATGCAGGAGGGAATTTCAGGAAGGTACGGATTTTAGCATTGCCTTTATTATCTACACCTTCGGCTTCAGTATAGGCATTAGAAAGCATCAATAAGAACAAGCGATCAGCACCAATGGAAGTCTCTACCACATAAGGCACATAGTTTTTATTCACCACCGTATCGAAATATTGCTGCTTCTTTTTCGAGAACTTTTGATGTTGTATCAAGTCAAAATCCGTACGCGAGTGAATTCCTTCTACTTCTTTGAAACCAAATGGGAATTCATATTCAATATCGCAGGCAGCATTGGCGTAGTGTGCTAATTTTTCGTGATCGTGAAAACGCAATTTATCGTCAGCAGTACCCAAGATTTTGTGCCACTTCATGCGTTGCTCCTTCCAAGCTTCGTAGTGCTCCATTTCTTCTCCTGGACGTACAAAAAATTGCATTTCCATTTGCTCAAATTCACGCATGCGGAAGATGAATTGGCGAGCCACAATCTCATTACGGAAGGCTTTACCAATTTGGGCAATGCCAAAAGGAATTTTTTGGCGAGCAGTTTTCTGGACATTTAAGAAATTTACAAAAATGCCTTGAGCGGTTTCTGGACGCAAGTAAATGGAGCTTGCTCCATCAGCAGTAGAACCCAATTGGGTATCGAACATCAAGTTAAACTGACGTACATCCGTCCAATTGGCTGTACCAGAAAGTGGGCAAACGATTTCTTCGTTTTCAATCAGCTCCTTTACCCCAGCTAAATCCTCAGCGTCTAGCAATTCACCCATTTTCTTTAACAGTGCATCTGCTTTTGCCTTATCGCCAGCCTTTTCGTATTCGGCAGCTTTATCTTCAATCAATACATCTGCACGATAGCGTTTGTTTGAATCCTTATTATCTACCATTGGATCGTTGAAGCTATCTACGTGTCCCGAAGCTTTCCAAATGGTAGGGTGCATGAAGATGGCAGAGTCGATCCCTACAATGTTTTCATGCATTTGCGTCATACTTTTCCACCAAAACTGCTTGAGTTTATTTTTCAACTCCACCCCATTAGAGCCATAATCATAAACAGCTTGGAGCCCATCATAAATCTCACTTGATGGAAATACAAAACCATACTCTTTGGCATGGGCTATAATTTTTTGGAACTGTTTGTTCTCGTGCTTGTCTTCTTTCTTTCCCATGGGGAATTATGCTTTAGTTGAAAAAGGTAATTTCAGAATGCTACCTAAACACATTGTTTTTACTGCGTTAGATACACCCATCAGACTGCGAAAGTAAAAAAAAATAGCGAATTCCCTCACTCCGTAAAACCTTTACGGACTAAGCTTTTTCCTTTGAAGTATAAATAATTTTTCACTCACTCAAATCCATAGAACTATGTTAGTGAACACCATTTTTCCAATTGAAGCTGATTTAGCAGTGAACACGTTCCGGAACCTTTCGGTGCCAACCCGAAAACACATTTCCGTAGAACGCATTTCAATCCTGTTACAACACAAGTACAATTATTTTTCAGGATTGACGTACACGCAAAAATGCAAAGTGACAACTGATCGTATTGTTGAGGTTGTACAGAAACGATTGCAACGGGCGGGGATTTATTTAACAAAATCCCTTATTCGACTCGTTCTTCAGGCAGAAGAGCAGTTTTATGTGAATCAGTTTGCTGAAATTGAAGATGAGAACTTTGATTTGGCGGCATAACTGGCAGGATGATACACGCTCGGGAGCGGATATCATCAGGAATTTTGATGGGATTCCATTTTCTGATAGACAATTATATCCTTTTATACGCACTCCTTAGTTCTATGGTGCGCTGTGTGGCAATCTGTTAGACTGCCATACAGTTTTTTCTAATCATCACTCATTTTCCCTAAGCGTTCATCAGCTTAAGGAAATACCGATCGGGATCACGATCCATGTCGGTATCATGAGTTCCTATTTTTAAACCACAAAAAATGTAGGGATGGGGCAATGCTTCTTTTTTAATTTGTTTTAATAGTTATTTTATTTTCAATAAATTTTGAAAATAAAATAAATTTGTATTACCTTTGTATCAAAGAAACAGCCGGGAGGCTATTTTTTTGAAATTAAACTTTCATTTTTTATTGAAAATACAAAAAATAAAATTCCATGTTTTATGAATCCTTAAATATCATTGCCTATTGCATCTATCTGCCAATTACCTTTTTTATTACGATTCAAGTTGGTTGGATATGTTATAAAAATGGAGTGGTGTATTTAAAGGGAATTCTGAAAGGGGATCATCAATGGCTGGAAATTGTAAATAAATTGCTACTCATTGGCTATTACCTAGTAAACCTTGGTTATGCGGCCATCACACTCAGCTATTGGAATCACATCGCTACAGTAAATGAGCTGATTGGCGAATTAGCGTCAAGAATCGGATTCATTACCATCACTCTGGGAATCATGCACGGAGTCAATTTGTGGTTAGCCACATTTTTACCCAAAATATTAAATCATCAGTAACACTAAATTTGAGTCAATCATGGAAAACCATTTTGTCGTTATTACCTATGGAGTATATCTCCCAATTGCCTTATTACTGACTTTCTATGTCGCAAAAGCTTTATTTAAAAATAGTAAAGTATTTATGCTCGATATTTTTAGAGGTAGAGAAGAAATCGCATTAGCTACCAATAAGCTATTTGAGGTTGGCTTTTACCTATTAAATGTAGGTTTCGCTTTACTAATTTTAAAAATAGATTATTACGATGACTTCAATTCAACGCAACTCGTCATAGAAACCGTAAGCTATAAAGTTGGAGGATTCTCTATCTATCTAGGTTTAATGTTATTTGCCAACTTATACTTATTCTTCCGAGGAAAGCGCAAAGCAAAGGAAAAGTTACAATGGGCTACGTTAAAGAATAATCTTCAAACTGCTGAAGATCAGGAATAATTCATCAAATACATACTGGACAAGGCATAATACCTTGTCCAGTATGTATTTACACAGGACTTAACGCCGTCAGCTCCCGATATTGTTCTAAATGCTTGCCCAATTCACCTTTTTTGAGGGCTGCTATCATTTTTTGGTAAGCTTCAGGCAATGGCATTTCTTCTACAAACTCGGCATAAATGAAAGCGGCATTTACAGCGATGAGTTGGAAATGTTCACTTTTCAGCTCTCCCCGCATCAATTCTTCCGCTACGCGAATATTTTCTTCTTGTCCTTCTGATTTTACGTGCTCGAATGGAATGGTTTCAATGCCAAAATCTTCAGGTTTAAGAATGATTTCTTTTCGCGCTCCATCCTTATAGATTTTCACATGAGTTGGCGCACTTACAGAGATTTCATCTAATCCATCTTCGCCTCTAACTACTACTAGGTGACTTTTACCCATCATGATGCCTGTTTCAAATATCAGGTCATGGTATTGCGTAAATGGAGTTCCAATAAACTGTTTATCAGGACTATATGGATTCAGCAAAGGTCCCAGTGTGTTAAATATAGTCGGTACGCCAACACGCACACGCGCACTAACAAACTTCCCCACAATCGGATGAATATTAGGTGCAAACAAGAAGGCTAAATTGGTTTCACCATAAGCCGCTTCAATTTGCTCTTGTGGCAATGGAAAAGGCACGCCTAAAGATTCTAATAAGTTAAAACTCCCAAATCGGCCCGATGACGCTTTATTGCCATGCTTAATAATGGGCATACCCAAATAAGAAAGTAAAATGCCTGTTAGGGTAGAGGTATTGATGCGTGGCAATCCTGATCCTCCTGTTCCACAAATATCTATTCCCGTGTTCCCAATTTCCGAAGAAGGCTGGAAGGTAGATTCCTTTTGCAATACTTCAATGAAACGCGCACAATAAGTAGGATTTTTCAGCTTATTGGATAGAGCAACCAGTAAAATCAACATCTGATCTTCTGTAAACCGATCGTTTTTTACAGCATTAATGAATTGGGTAAGCTGCTTTACCGCCAATTCCTCATCACTCATCAGCAGCTTCATAAATTCTTTATAATCTAAGCTGCCTGCTGCGATGTGTCCATTGACTACATTTTTTATGATACTCATCCCTACATCATCCCGCATACTCAACACCGACTCAGGATGGTATTGTACGCCTTCTATAGGTAAAGATTTATGCCGAATCGACATGATCGTTCCATCTTGCGAGCGCGCACTGATTTCGAATACCTTAGGTACCTCCTCTGCTGCCAGTGAATGATAACGCGCAACTTCTATTCGAGAATCTAAGCCCGAATAAATCGACTGGTTATCGTGAATAATCCAATCTGCTTTACCATGCTGAGGTTCCAAGAATTTGAGTTTTCCTCCAAAAAACTCTACTAAAGCTTGGTGGCCTAAACAGATTCCAAAAATGGGTTTGGTTTGATAAAACTTACCAATAATATCAAATAAATTACCTGCATTTTTAGGAACAGATGGCCCAGGAGAGAGTACCAATAAATCGAACTCTTCATACTCCAATTGCTTGGGTGAAACGGTATTTCGAAACACCTTTACTTCACAACCGAGTACTTTGAAATAATCTACAATGTTGTAGGTAAACGAGTCAAAGTTATCGATCATGAGTATCTTCTTGAATTTCATGAGTCAAGCAAATTAAATAATTTAACTATCTGATTATCAATTTATTAAAAAACAAAAACAAGTATAACTCAAGTGAACAATTAGCATAAGGCTATTTGTTTACGCTTATTTTTTTAGTCGTGTTGAATGATTATTCTTTCTTGGAGTTGAGCCACTCAATCGCTTCGTCTAAGGATTTATGAAAGCCAATTTCATAACCAGAAATCTTTTGAAAACCTTTCACTAAATACTGCATACCTGAACGATGGCTAGCATCTTTCGAAGACAACACTGATGCCACCAAATCTGGACTTAAATCGCGTTTAATTTTGCTGTACATGCTGGTAATTACCCAAGCACGCGCCATAAAAGGTACACTTCCAATTTCCGTTTGGTCAATTATAATTTTTTCAATTCCATATTCGTAAGCATACTGTACAGATGAACGCCAAATGTCTTTGTATTGGGAATCTTTCATATCCCCAATAAAGCGCATATTTAAAATATGACTATCAGAATCATATTCTATGCTACAGTAGTCCTCTGATTTTAGTTCTTTCATTGGTATTTGTTCTACAATGTATTCGATTTGTCTGATGAAGTAACGCTTAATTGTTAACTTTAGCGCTTAATCTATCAGATTAGCCCTTCAACTTCATCAGTATGTTATTTACACGTTCCTTAGTTTATTACCTGTCCAGTCTGTTGCAACCGTTCTACTTCATTTAACCACGTGATTGATGATTCATAACTATCCTGAAACTTGATTTGATAGCCCGATACTCTTTGAAAAGCCTTTACCAAGTATTGCACGCCCGACCGATGGATGATATGAGAAGATGAAATGATTGCGCCCATTAGATTAGGGCTTAACTCTTTCTTAATTTTTGGATACATTTTCACCATCACCCAAGCTCTGGCAGCAAAACTCACATTTCCAATTTCTCTCTGATCAATAATTAACTTTTCTATCCCTTTCTCATAAGTAATTTGAAAAGAACGTTTCCAAGATTCTTTGTATTGTTCATCGGTCATATCGCCCATAAGCTTCATCAACAATATGTGTGATTCTTTATTAAAACCTAAAAAGTAATAATCAGTAGAGGCTAGTTCTTTAAAAAGTTCCATGGTGTTTTACTTATTCAAACTGCTTCATGATTTGCATAAATGCAGCAGCTTTAAATTGTGTTTCTTTTAACTCACTTTCAGGATCAGATTCATACAATAACGTTGCTCCCGTTAAATAATTTAGAATATTTTCCTTAATATAAGCAGAACGAATCACAATTGCAGTATTTACATCTCCATTGAACAGGAAATATCCTACAGCTCCACCGTAATACCCTCGGTTATGTTGTTCCATTTCTTCGATATAGCGCATGGCAGCCACTTTTGGCGCACCTGTTAAGGTGCCAGCATTTAAACAAGCAGCCAACCCATCCAAGCCTATTTTATCATCTTCTAACTGGCCAGCTACTTGGGCGACTGTATGCATCACGTGTGAATACTTCTCTACCACGCGGTAATTTTCTACCACAATACCTGGCTTACATACTCTCGCTAAATCATTTCTGCCCAAATCAATGAGCATATCTAACTCTGACTTTTCTTTAGGAGAATTCAATAAGTCCATCATCAAGAAGTGATCTTCTATGGTATTTTTACCACGCGGAGCACTGCCAGAAATCGGGCGAAGGGTAATTTTCCCATCCTCATATCGAATCATCATTTCAGGACTAGCCCCTAATAGCACCTCATCCCTAAAGTCGTAATAAAACATGTAAGGAGATGGATTCAGGTGCTTGTAATATTCATACAAAGCCAACGGGCTCCCGTCTATTTTAGCCGTAATTTTTCTGGAAAGTACAATTTCCATCAATTCCCCCCGCTCGCACAAATATTTAGCCTGCTTGACTTGTTCCATAAATTCCTCATCAGAAGGCATAGAATGTACATGGCTAATTTTGGGTTTCTCATCTTCTTGAGCGCTTCCATTCAGCAACACTTCCTTGAAGCGCAATGCATCTGCTTGAGCATCAGCAAAGTTTTTCCGTGTGCAGTAAATGGTTGTTGAATGATTTAAGTGATTGAAAAAGAGTAAAGTATCGTACAAGCACAAATGAAAATCTGGCGTTTCGGCAATTTTTGCACGCTCAATTTCCTCATAGAGATACACAAAATTGTAGGATAAAGCACCGTACAACCCCATATAGTTTTGTTCCTCATTTTTGAAATTGGTGAGTAAGGCTCGAATGACTTGTGCCGTATTTTGGCGGGTAAATCGCTGATTTTCCTCTCCCGCAAATTTGATTTTAGGAATGTCTAACAGTAATTCCTGATCTGAAATTCGATGCGTAAAATCAGAGAATTGCTGGGCAATAAATTCAAAAAATATACGTCCCCTTTCTTCTAATAAAAATACCTCACAGGAATCTACTTTGCCTTTCAACTCAATTACAGGCTTCACTCCCATAATGGAAAGGCGGTTCGATTTACTGGCTGTATCGGTAGACTCTACCAAAAAACTGGGTCCATCACCTTTCACAACTTTGTAGTATTCTAGTGCTTCACGATAAGGTATAGATACCGTGCATGTTTCCATTTTGTGTTGCTGTTCAGCAGTTTCCATAAGATATTTTCATTGGTATTCCTTTGGCATCTTGTTGATTTCCTAAGGAAGCAAAACCATTTATTTGTCCTAATTTACTGTGAATTGCCAAACATACTGCGTCTAACAAGTCATCTGTATTTACGTTAGATTTTGGGAAGCGAACTTCTTGTAGTCCTGTTAAGCTCGTGTCCCAAATCGTACAAAAATGCTTAATTAATTGTAAACGTTCGTTTTCCCCTTCCTGTGTTTTTTTGCTCGTATCTAATTCACTTCCTTTCAATTGGTAAAATGCAACTTCAGGATGTGCTTCTAACAGCTGCGTTTGCGCGATTAGTTCTTTTTGTAAGAGTTCGTCTACTTCTTTGATTTTCGCAACAATTCCTAAACTCTGAATGGGCAAACCTTTTCCTAACACCTTTTTATTTTGAAGGTTCACCGCTTTATGCCATTGCCTATACCATCCGTCCCTTTTTTCAGGAGGCGCAAGGTATACTGCTTGGCGGCAAGGTACTGGAAACACAGAACTACTCTTCTTCCCCAAAAGCCTGCGCGCCTCTACATCACATTGCCTTGCAGCTCCTACTGAGCTGTCTTCTAATAAACCAATTGGAATATCAATTAATAATACATTTTCCTTGTACCGTTCCCACACCTCATTAATGTGCTGATGTATTTCAATACTCAACTCATTTTCAAAAATACTAGCCACTACCCAGCCAACTTTACAGCCATCTATTCCTATAAATCTAGGGCTCATCACGATTTTGTAAACATCACACTCAACCAATACTTTACCCGCTTACCAAATTTCCGATAAGCTTTTGCCCCTCTCGTAGCAGTTGCCACACTACAGCCTACTGCTTTTGCCACCTCTCGCTGCGATTTCCCCTCATCAATCGCCTTAAAAATGCGCCATCGTTCTAAAATCATTTCCCGTTCCTTATCCGTCAGCGTAATTTCTAAGAGTTCCATGAATTCCTCTTGGCTTTTAATGTGCTGTATTGCTGTATATAAGGGATGTTCCATAATTGCCCGTGGTTTATATCACCGTACTAGTACAGTAGTGCAAAAGTATTTAACTTTCTAGTTTTTCCAACTATTTTTGTACAGAAATTAAAGATTTCAAATATCGGCATAGTGTTTGAAATAATCATCATAACCAACAATTAAACAAATTCAACAAACCATTGCTATTCGAACGGTATGCGTATTGTTTGAATTCAAAACCCCTAAATAGAAGGAAGTATGTTAAAGTCTAAGAAATTTCTTTTTGTAATGCTGGCCTTACTCCTGATTGCCTCAGGGTTATTTGCTCAAGGTAATAATGGGCAATATAACGAATGGTCGATAAATGCTATACGAAAAGATGATCAGATGTTTCGAAAATCACTGTGGTTTCGAGTAGACATGAGGGAGAAGCAGAATGTTCCCTTCTTTGCTGAAGGCAATGAAATTACCCGATTATTAATAGATGCCGTAAAAATGGGTTCCATTCGTCCGTTTAAAAACGACTCACTGACTCAAAGAATGTCATTAGAAGAATTTGAAGAGCGTTTAAGAATTCCTGCTGATAAAGGTGATGATGATTTCTTAGATGAGAAGTTTGAAGAAAACGATGAAATTTGGACAGAAGATGGTGGAAAAGGCAGCAGCCCTAAAGCAGAAGAAGGAGCAGGACCAGATGAATATTTACCCAAGCAACTTTATGTGATCGAGCTCAAGGAAGATTTAATTTTCGATAAGCTACGATCAAGAATGTATGAAGATTTATTAGCCGTTACCATCATCATTCCCGGCGAACAAACCAATGCAGGAATTGATCGTGAATTGTGTACATTCAGCTACAAAGAATTGTGTGAGCAAGTATTTGCTAACAACCCTAATGCGGTTTGGAATAACCCTCGAAACGCAGCACAATCTCATAACTTAAAAGATGCGTTTACCCTACACTTGTGGCATGGAACTTTAGTAAAGTACCAAAGTCCTAAAAACAATCGTATTGTCGATATGTATACGGGAGGTAAAGCCGCACTAATGGCTGCACAACGCGCCATTGCTCAGTTAATGGAATACGAAGCCTTGCTTTGGGAAGAATAAGGTTCAAAGATATTTGAAAAATAAATCCTCAGTACTCACGTGCTGGGGATTTTTTTATGCCCTCCGCATCTTTTGCCTTTGATCCCTACTGAATGATTTTTTGGATTAACATGACAGGTAAAGCCCATGACGGGTTGTGTAATCTGATAGATTCACTAATAAAATGGAGAAAAGGGAAATTTGTACAAGCTCCGAGGAAATTCGTCCTAACTACTACAGCCTAAAAGTCTTCACCTTTGTAGTGTAATCATTATTAAACAAATCAAAAACAGTACAAACATGAAAACTTTTGAAGTTCCAACTAGAGATCAAGTAAGCGAAAACAACCAAGCTATTTTCGATAATTTGCAAAAAGGTTTAGGTTTCGTGCCCAATTTATATGCGACGTATGCGTATAATGACACCGCTCTAGGGGATTACCTTACCCTTCAAAATCGTAAAAGCACACTCAAAGCAAAAGAACGGGAAGTCATTAATTTGGTGGTTAGCCAAGTAAATGATTGCCGCTACTGCCAAAGTGCGCACACCGCATTAGGAAAAATGAATGGGTTTACGGATGAGCAAATCTTAGAAATCCGTTCTGGAGAAGCTGCATTTGACGCAAAACTAGATGCCTTGGCTAAATTCGTAAAAGATGTCACCATTAACAGAGGAAAACCGAGTGCAGGCCTTACTGAAACTTTATTTGCTGCTGGATATAATGAAGCTAATTTAGTAGATATCATCATGGTGATTGGTGATAAAATCATCAGCAACTTTATTCACGGCGTTACTCAAATTCCTATCGACTTCCCTGTAGCACCTGAATTGGAAGCAACTCCCGCGTAAGCGTCAATTATATCAATGAGTTCAGTACCCCAAGTTTTAATTAGCTTGGGGCTTTTATTTTGGGCAAGTCGCTATTGTCTGTATATTGATGAGGTAAAAACAACTCCATTTAGCTCCTTATGAATTACAATCAAATCCAAACCATTGCTTTTGATGCAGATGATACACTTTGGGTAAACGAGCCCATCTTTGTGAAAACGGAGGAAAAGTGTGAACAAATCATTAGTCGATATACACCTGTTGAACGAATTAAAGAAAAAATCTATGAATATGAGTTGAAGAACCTCAAATTATTTGGATATGGGGTAAAAGGATTCACATTGTCCATGATTGAGACGGCTATTGAGCTTACAACGGGTAAAATTTCAGGGAATGAAATTCAAGAATTAATTGATTTGGGGAAGGACATGTTGCAGCATCCCATTCATTTGCTACCTGGTGTACAAGAAACCATTCAGCAATTAGCGGGAAAATATGAATTATTGATTATTACCAAAGGTGATCTTTTTGATCAGGAAAGTAAAATTGCCCGATCAGGCTTGGCCGACCTATTTGATCATATTGAAATTGTGAGTGAAAAAAATGTGGCTACCTATGCACACATTATGCAACGGTATGGTATTGCAAAGGAGCACTTTCTCATGATCGGAAATTCACTCAAATCTGATATTCTTCCAATTTGTACATTAGGAGCTAAAGCCATACACGTTCCATACCATACCACTTGGGTACATGAAAAGGTAGAAGAGCGGCATTTAGAAGGAGTAGAATATGAAGAGTTAAGCAGTTTAGAATACTTATTCAAGCTACTGAAAAAGGGGAAGTAACTTTCCCCTTATGGACTATATTTCTAATTTCAACAAGCTTTGCTGAGTTAATGGCTTATTGATGTACTTTTTTACAAAAGAATAGGTTTTAGACTTATCAATATCTTGAGGATTGATGGATGAAGTTAACATCACAATTTTACAGTGTTGCTTCGTGTTATCATTCAATTTATCAAAAAGATCAAGAAATTGAAACCCATCCATTAATGGCATATCAATATCCAAGAAAATCACATCTGGTAGGATTTGACCTGAAAGATCAGTAAGCTTTTCAACATTCTTTAAAAACTCGATAGCGCTTTTTGCCCCTGAGTGCACATAAATGTGTTCACTTAGGTTGGTAGCCTCTATCATTTTTTGGTTAATTAGGTTGTCAATTTCATTGTCATCAATGAGCATGACTGAGAAATATTTTTTATCTGCCATGATAGTTCTGTTATTTCAGACTCTCCTACAATTACTGCAAGTGTACTTTTGACAGCAATATAATGTGAATTGTAGAAAAAAAAAACATCCTTAGTCGCAATTATTCATTATCCTACTTGTCTAAAGTTTTAGCCGTAGTCACCTTCAATTTAGCGTCACTAACTTCCATTTAAACTTCATGGTTCAAGCTAGGTTCTATTTTTTATTAAATTATTACCTATTCACAAAAAAATCAAACGGCCTTTTAAACCTGTCTTTACGCTAAAATAGCTATTTCTGCAATCGTAAGAATCTATCAAAAATGAAACAAAGTTGTAGTTTTTACAGAAAGCTCATATTTTTATGTTGAGCTTATCTCACATTAGTGAATGTGCCTGACAAACAACGTATGTAGTAGCAAACATTACTGTTAGACAAACTCATTATAACTATCAATGAGTGTGGGTTTTATTGTTTATTTTTAATATGGATTAGCGCATAAATGATATTTTGATTAAACAATAATCTTACACTTGCACATTCATCTATTAATAATGGCTCGTAAAACGACTTATCTTTAATTAACGCTTTAGCTTTTCATCCTTAAGGATTTAGAATGGAATTGATCGTAAAGAGACTTTGGATTATTTGCTGTTTATTTCTCTGCCAACATGCTGTTGGTCAAGAGTTAGGTAAGATGAATATCCAAAACTTTTTCCCAAAAGAGTTTAATGGAGCTCCTCAAACTTGGGATGCAATCCAATCTGAATCTGGTTTAATGTATTTTGCCAACACAGAGGGCGTATTAGAATATGATGGAACCACCTGGCGGATCATTCGAATTGGGAATAATACCTCTGCAGGAGCGCTTTTGAAAGATGAATCTGGCAAAATCTATGTAGGGGGTTCTAATGAAATCGGTTACCTTCAGGCTAACAATCAGGGCAAATTACAGTATGTATCTATCAATCATCTCATTGACTCAGTTCATGCAACTTTTGCTTCCATTCGCTGGATTCATCAATTAAAAGATAAAATTATCTACATCACCTATAAAGAAATTTTTGCTTATTCACGTACTACTCAATCAATACAAGTTCTTTCAGCACCATCAGACTTGCGAGGAAGTTTTATTTTACAAGATCAGCTATACATTAAAGACACGCAGGAAGGATTATTAATTTGGGATGGTAAAACGGATTGGCAAAAGGCTCCACATTACCAGCAATCTCATCAATTTGACTTTACTACAGCACTTCCTTATGGGGAAAACCGAGCACTTATTGGTACGACTTCTGGTCTTTTAATCTATTCTCCTTTTGGCAACGCGGAAAATGCTTTTAAAAGTATTCCGTTGGAAGATGTAGACTTAGTCAAGAAATTTCAACTTTATGCCTTAGCGTATTCTCCAAAAAATGAAATTGTAATGGGCTTAACTGGAGCTGGAGTTTTAATTGTTGATCATCAAGGAAAAACGTTGAAACACATTTCCAAACAAAATGGCCTATTTAGTGAAACTACACTCGATGTATTTTACGACAAACAATCCGCACTTTGGATACCCACAGGCGATTGCATTAGCAGAGTAGAAGTTAATGAACCCATTACATACTGGAACAGTCAAGATGGCTTGGAAGGAATTGTTATCGATGCCCAACGCTATCGAGACTTGCTTTATATTACTACACTCAACACAGCTTATCGTTTAGAAGGAAATCAAATTAAGCGTATTAAAGGCATGGCTTATGAGCAACATTGGAACATGTTGCACTTCCAAACCTCAACGAGTGATTTGTTACTGATGGGAAGCGAACAGGGAATTTGGGAATTTAATGGGCATAATCAACGGAAGTTAATTAAGGAAGGTCGTCATGCCGTAAGTTTATATCAGTTGAAGTCGAATCCTAATCGCGTAATTGTTGGCTGGAATGATGGCCTCTTGTCTTTGCGATATCAACAAGGGACTTGGATAGATGAAGGGCTTATTGAAAATTTTGAAGACGACATTCGTTCCATTTTCGAAGATGATGATGGAACGATTTGGCTTGGGACTTTCCGACATGGGATTGCCAAAGTTGTTCCTTCTGAAAATTGGCAAAAACCGACTCAAATCAAGTTTTATCAAGAAGATGAAGGGATTCCATCCTTAAAAAATGCCATGGTATATGCCTATCGGGATGAACTCTTAGTTGCTTCTGAAAAAGGTTTTTTAAGCTACAATCCCACTACAGATCGTTTTGAACCAGATTGCCGTTTTGGGGAACGGTTTTGTAATGGCAATAAAGATGTATATGGCTTTGCTGAATTGGAAGATGGGAATCTGATGATAACAGGCGTAATTACTAAAAATAGCGTTCCAGGTATCATTACCATGACGAATGGTCAAGGATCTTGGTTTGCAGAGCCTTTTCAAAAAGTACCTGAGATGTTTGCCATTTCTATCTATCATGAACCAAATGGAGTCAGTTGGTTGTGTGGTTCAGAAGGTTTATTTCGGTATGATGGTAAAATGACTAAAACGTATCATGCCGATTACCCAACATTAATCAGAAAAGTAAATTTAGGAGAAGACTCTACCGTTTTTTGGGGCGAAAGCAGTGCCCCTTTACCGATATTACCTTATAAAAATAACTCATTAACCTTCTTTTACTCTTCTCCCGATTTTGAAAGTCAGGGAAAGACGGAATACCAACATTGGTTAGTTGGCTATGAAAATGGATGGAGTCATTGGGCTAAAGACACTAAAAAGGAATATACTAACCTTACAGAAGGGGACTACATCTATCAAGTACGCGCAAAAAATATTTATGGTAAAGAAACAGCGGTAGCGGCCTTTCCATTTTCTATAGCTCCACCTTGGTATCGCACCATTTGGGCTTATCTATTATATGCATTAGGAATTGTAGTGTTCACCATTATTATTGTGCGATTTAATGCGAAAAGGTTACAACGAGATAAGGCTAGGTTATCAGAGTTGGTGTCTGCTCGAACTGCTGAGCTAGAATCTCAGAAAGAAGAAATTAAATCGCAAGCGGAAAGCCTTCAGAAAGCGAATGTTCAAATTAACGCACAAAAAGATCAGTTAGAAAAAGCGTACCAAAGTATTCGTTTACTGAGCGAACTAGGGCAACAACTGAATTCTACTTTTGATATCGAAAAGTTATTGGCTTACATTCATGAATATGTGGGGAAATTTATGGATACTACGGTATTTGCCGTTGGTATTTTAGAAAAAGATGAACGATTATTTTATCAATTAGCGATAGAAAATGGCGTGCGGCTAAAACCTTTTTACCGTAAACTCAAGGAAAAAAATCAATTTGCAGTATGGTGCTTAAAGAATAAAGAACCCATCATCATTCATGATGTAAAATCAGAATACCATCCATACATCGAATCTTTTTCGCATGAAGCTACAAAAACGGTTCATGGGCAACAGCTCAATTCCCTGATCTTTTACCCGCTACTCATTCACGATGCCGCATTAGGCGTAATGACTGTACAAAGTAACCGTGAACAAGCCTATTCGCAAACTGAATTGGATGTATTGAGTAACTTGGCCAGTTATGTAGCCACTTCATTGAATAATGCGAAAGCATATCACATTATTGAAGATAAGAACGAAGACATCACGGCAAGTATTCGATATGCCAAGACCATTCAGCAAGCCATTTTACCCAGTCGTGAAACCTTCAAACAATCTTTTGAAGAGTTTTTTATTTTTTATCGACCCAAAGATATTGTTTCGGGTGATTTTTATTGGCTTGCTCACATTGATCCAGAAGAAGAAAAATGGAGAGGTGAAATTACATTTCCCATGACTTTTGTTGCTGTAGTTGATTGTACGGGGCATGGAGTTCCCGGTGCTTTCATGAGTATGATTGGAAACACGCTATTAAATGAGATCATTATTCAAAACCATATTATAGCACCTGATCAAATTTTAGAACGCCTCGATGCACAAGTTAAAGAAGTATTGCATCAAGACGAAAATGCCAACAACGATGGCATGGAGGTCGGTTTTTGTTCAATAGAATATTTGAATGATGGAGCCTTTAATGTCCGATTTACAGGGGCTAAAAGACCTTTTTATTACTGGGAACAAAAAACGAATAAATTAATACAAATTGAAGGCTGTAGACGCGCCATTGGCGGGCTATTTAGTAATGGTCAACCATTTGAAACATTTCAAATTCAACTTCAAAAAGGAGATGTGTTTTACCTCACTTCAGATGGTTTGGCCGATCAAAATCGTTTGGGCTCCACGCGCAAGTTTGGCTCAAAGCGAATTCGTCAGTTCTTTCAAAAGTTCTCGGCCTTACCCATGCCCAGCATTGATGCTAAATTGAATGAAACCTATGATGTTTTTACCAAAGGCAGCGACCAACGGGACGACATCACCATCATAGGTATTCGACTGTAACGTTTGCCTACTTTTTTGCTTCTTGCAACGTGTAACTCAACTGCGCTAAGCGCTCACTACGCTCTTGCACAATATTAATTACCCTATACAAGCGCATATTAGCCGCAATGCGTCCAATTAATTCGAAGCGATCAATAGGCTTGCGTAAATAATCATCGGCTTTATCGCACAAGGCAAAACAAAGTTCGCCATTGGATAAACTAGATCCTGTGATGATAATGATGGGAATCATTCGGGTATCTTTGGCCGTTTTTAATTCTTCCAACACTTCATGCCCATTAATACCGGGCATATTCCAATCCATTAAAATAACATCTGGGTGATTTTGATGAGCTATATCAATTCCCTTTTGACCGTCTGAAGCATAAATACAATAAAAGCCGACTTCTTTCAAGATTTTACTAATCGCTGATGCTTCTTCCTCAGAGTCGTCTATAATCAACACAGTCTTCCCGTTCCAGTTCTTCTGTTTCATATTCTTACTAACTTCTATAACTTAGTTTTACCTGTTCTGGCTGATGATTAGTGCTTGTTGTAGACGCTTTATATTTATTTATATTCATTTCAGAGAAGACAAAAGTAGATCATGCTCCAACAAATCAATGTTTTTACTTGTGAATAAAAGTAAAATTCAAGGTAGGGTGTAAGAATATTACATGAATTAACGAATTTTCATAAGTAAAATTACGATTTTTTCTCTGGTTAAAAGTTATTTGATGGCTTCAATGATGTTTTTACGTATAATTTCATAAGTAATATTACTTAGTTTGCCTGAGTTGTAATTCCCAGCAGTAAATACGACAACCATTTCTTGATCGGGTATTACATAAATGGCTTGTCCACCAGCACCAGCCGCATGAAATCCTCTCGTTTCTCCATCAAAGCCAAAGCGATCTAGCCACATCAGGTACCCGTAATCGAAGGTTTTAAGGCGACCAATTTTTAATGTTGCATGCGCAGCTCTTGCCTCCATTAGCCAACTGGTAGGTACTACTTCTTTTTCTTTCCACAAGCCATTATTTAGCATCATTACCCCAATTTTCAGCATATCTTTGGGTTTAAGCTGCATAAAGGCAATTTGACCTTTAGGCGTTAAGGTATAGTCGTACTCCACTATTCCCAAAGGTTCGAATAAGTACTGTTGAAAAAATGCCTCTTCGTTTAACCCTGAGGCATTTGCAATCGCAGCCATCACAACGCCAACGCCTCCACTGCAATAAGCGCTTTCTTCGTCAGAGTTATATTGCTTCGGTAAGTCCACGATAAACTTCACCCAATCAAAATGATTACTCATCTTGTATTGATTACCTGCTGATTTTCGATCCATATCATCACACGCTAAACCAGAAGACATGGTGATGAAGTCTTTAAAGGTAACCGACTGAACTGCTTCACTTGCCCCTGCTTTATATTCAGGTAAATAATCAATCACCTGATCGTCCACACTTTTGATAAAGCCTTTGTCAATGGCAATGCCTAATGCAAGTGCCACTAAGCTTTTCTTTACCGATCGGATATCGTGCAACTGATGTTGGTCATAATCATAGAAATATTCTTCCAGTACCAACTTTTGTTGCTTAAAAATCAACATGCTGTGTACTCCTGGGTATGCTTTTGAGTAGATGTTGTTTACGATTTTCGCGATTTTTTCTTCATGGAGGCCAACATCCGTTAAACTGGCTACGTCAAAGTCTGCGCTTTCTGCTGGAATGGAATACTGATAGTTTGTATTTGAACTGGGTTGGAAGTAATCGGTAACTGGTTTGGCTGTTTTTTGAAAGGTAATTTCGAATTGTTCTTTTTTATTGTTCGTATAAAATCCGATTAATTCTCGTTTATTTTCGGCAAATTTAAGCGTGTAATTGCCTGTTGACTCGCTAACCGTTAATGCTCCGTTTGCATAGTGTACAGCTACCGAAGGATCACCTAACGCTGCTTGCCCAACAATATAAGTATGTGTGATTAGCTTCCCGAAGTTTCCTGTACTTAGCTCCATTAGTACATGCCAATCTTGGGCTAAAGCATGTTGTAAACTCGCTTTGTATTTTCCCGTTCGATTAGAAGTGTCTGATTGATCTTGCGCATAAAAAATCAAATCCTGCGCTTGTCCTGTTTGTTCCCATATTCCTGTTATGTTCTGATTTTCTGAGGAATAAGCACCATTAAATACCGCGTTTATCTCAGGAATGGCAAATGTGAGTTGCTTGTTCGCGACCTCAAGTAAAAAGGAAAACTTTTGAGTCTCGAAGTCTGTAAACGTTAATTCTCCTGTCGTATCTGCTAACGACAGTTCAATCTGGTAGCCTTTTCTGGCTGGCATATGGGTTTCCCAAACGCCAAGCAATTCTTGGTGTTCCTCAGAAGAACAGGCCATCAAAAAGATGATGAGTAGTAAGGCATAGGTAATAATTGAGTGTTTCATGTCTTTATTAGTGTTTATCACGAATGGAGAACAATACTAAAGGATTCCGTTTGCAGACTCAACTGCTTGGTTTCAATTCAACTTGAGGTTTTTGAATACTGGTACTTTTGCCCAGTCGATGAAAAATAAATACGCCACTTGCCAAGGATGTATCCACCAACCTACGCCTAACAAGAAAAATGTACCCCAATGAAATGCGAGGCCCATTGGCAAAAACAACTTTTTGAGCTTGGGTTGAAATACCACGGAAATAAAACCGAACTGAAAAAATAAAGCACCTAGCGGCATGAAATAAACTATCCATTTGTATTCCAGTAACCAAAGGCCAACAGGGGCTTGATGTAACTGGATGTAATCGATGATGGTGTCTGGTTTTAGCCATGCTAGTTGGGAAATCAACAGTTTTTCTAATCCACTAAATAGGTAACAAGCGGCAATGGCAAATTGGATTAAACGCAAGGGCCAGTTGGCTATGCTTTTTTGGGAATTGCGTTTAGATTTTTGTGCTTCAAGCATTAAAAAAGGGAAGACCAATGCGGCATAGATGAAGGGTGTAAAGGTGTGACTCACTTTTCCAAAACATTGAAAGTAACCTTGAAATAAGATAAAACAAAGGCTAGCTAATATACTCGCTTGCCATGACCACTTTCCGAAAAACAGTGCGATTAAACTCAGTACATAAATTAATACCAAGCTATTCATCACTCCTGCTGTAGCTAAGGGAATGTGCAAAAAGTTAAATAAAGGGATGGGTTCGTAAAAAACGCTTAACCGACTTACATTCAGTAAGGAAGGATACCAATCGAATAAGTAAAGGAGCATAATTGCTGCATACACTTTTCTCAATAAGGCAATGGATTTCCTTGAGCTTCGACTTCCCCAAAATTGTTTGACCTGTTGGGTGAATTGCTGAGATTTTTTCATCCAAATTGAAAAACCAAGTCCTAGCAGGCTGACTAAGCCCAAGCGAAAAATTACTTGATCAGCTTTAGAGATGAAAAAGGCCAAGTCGAAACGCTCCTTTTCAATGAGTAGGCGTGGGTAGATGGTCGTAATGAGATTTTGAAACCATGCAGGTGCAGATTCATCAATGACTGCGGGTATCCACTTCCGAATGAAAATAAGGTAGGTGCATACCATCGCTACATAAGCAATCACGGCCATCCATTCCCAGCGATATGTTTTTTGGTTATTCATGGCTGCCATTGCCCCACTTGCACCGAATCTGTTGGACTCACCCGCCACATTTCCCAAACAAGTACCTCATGTTTAACGAGTGAAGCCGTTTTTTCTAATAACAATTCTCCTTGTTGTTGATAATGGTATTTTCGCATCATCGCAGCATACACATTCCGACTGATGCCGATTGCTGTGCCATCAAATTGTTGCCAGTTTTTTTGCTCGTCTTGATAGAATACGAAAAACTTTTCCGTTTGTACTTCAGTGTTAATAGGTTCGGCAAACATACCAAAACGGTAAAAGGGAAAAATGGTTTTGATAGCGATAAAAGGAATGCAGAGCAAAACGAAGAATCCTATAATCACGATTTTTTTCACAGTGAGTTAATCTAATTTTTGTGGCGCATGACTATCCCCTGCAATCTTCCACCTTTCATTATAAATAGATTGGTATATTAATTCTAGGTCAAGCCCTTTTTTGTTTAATTTGACCAGTAGTTCAAAGAGTTTGTCTGCATCTTCTTGCGAATTTTCTATTTCCAATATTGCCAATTGCCTTCCCGCAGGAATTAACATGCCCTCTGCTACATTAGAATGTACAATATTGTTGATGCTATCCATTTCGGGAATGTGCTTGTATAAAAAATTAGGAAGGTCTTGATTATACGTTTTTCCATCATAAATAATTTTGATAGACTCAACAAGCGCTGGGCCAACACCATCATTCATGAGTAAAATTTTAAAGTTTGGGCCGCCAGTGTTTGAATTCGATAAGTATAAATACGGCAGCACCGAAAGGTGCTGATCTTGGCGCATAATTCTTGTTTGATACATCAATACCATTAGTGTCATTACACTGATTAGCATAGCCGATATGCTAACAATTTTATTTGAATTCCAAGGTGTTTTACTCATCATAAAAATGGTTTATCGTTTGTTATGAATCCATCAATCGCGATCAAAACAGGGCAAGTACTCCCAAATTTGCATACAAAACATTAATTTTGCAGCGCCTTAAGGCCAAAGAAGTAGCTAGAATGATGCTGAAATGTTCATTTTGGCAATGAATTTAGTAAAAAATAGACTTTAGAAGGAACGTGGTAAAGATTGGAGATATAGATTTAGGAGAATTTCCCTTGTTGTTGGCTCCCATGGAAGACGTGAGTGATCCTCCATTTCGTGCGGTATGCAAGCAATATGGCGCTGATATGATGTACACAGAATTCATTTCGGCAGAAGGCTTAATTCGAGATGCCGTAAAAAGTGTACAGAAGTTGGATATTTACGATTATGAACGTCCGATCGGCATCCAAATTTTTGGAGAAAAGATTGAGTCCATGCGAGAAGCGGCTGCGATTGCCGAAGAAGCTGGGCCAGAGCTGGTAGACATCAACTACGGTTGTCCAGTGAAAAAAGTGGCTTGTAGAGGCGCTGGTGCTGGCATTTTGCTCGATCTGCCCAAAATGCAAAAAATGACGGATGAGATTGTCAAGCAATGTACGCTTCCTGTTACCGTAAAAACCCGTTTAGGTTGGGATCATGACAATATCAAGATTTTGGAAGTCGCACAACGTTTACAAGATGTTGGGGTACAAGCGCTGGCGATTCACGGTCGTACCCGAAAGCAAATGTATAAAGGCTCAGCAGATTGGGATCCTATTCGTGAGGTGAAAGAACATCCGAGCATTCACATTCCCATTTTTGGGAATGGTGATGTGGATTCGCCTGTAAAAGCGGCTCAATACCGAAGCGATTATGGCGTAGATGGCATTATGATTGGCCGTGGTGCCATTGGATATCCTTGGATTTTCCGTGAAATCAAGCATTACTTCAAAACGGGCGAGATTTTACCACCTCCAAGCATTGCTGAGCGCGTAGAGGTGTGTAAAAAGCACTTAACCTTTTCAGTAGAATGGAAAGGCGATCGGAAAGGAATTTACGAAATGCGCAGGCATTATACGGCTTATTTCCGTGGTATTCACAATTTTAAGCCTTATCGAACCCGTTTAGTTGAAGCCCCTACGGAGGCAGAAATTGTAACAATTTTGGATGAAGTGCTCGAAAACTTCAGCTATCAAGAAGTTTAATTTAAAATGATCATAGATTTTAGGCTGTAATACCATTTCAGCCTAACTTTTTATCCCTTAATCATAACAACTATTATGGCCATTAAGGCAATTTGGGAAAAGCATAAAAGCATCATTAAATTCATTCTGAAAGTTGTACTCACGGTTTTAGCACTGTGGTTTGTATTTCAGAAATTAGATTTTAATGAAATTCTGGGTACGTTAAAGCAAATTCATCTAGGATATTTTTTCATTGCTTTCTTACTCTATAACCTTTCTAAAGTCATTTCTGCCTATCGTTTATTGCTTTATTACCGTACGTTAGGATTACAACTCGCCTGGTGGTATCACTTGCGTTTGTATTACTTAGGGATGTTTTACAACTTATTTTTACCAGGAGGAATCGGAGGGGATGGATACAAAGTAATCATTTTAAAACAAGTATATCCGGGTAAAACCCGAAATCTTGTTAGTGCTACCTTACTAGATCGAATTAGTGGATTAGCAGCATTAGTATTCTTAGGTTTAGGATTAGGTTATTTCACGCCATTAATGACAGTCCATGTAGCCATTCCACCACTTACCATCATCGCACTGATTATCCTCTATCCAGCTTTTTTTATTTTTAACTCCTCCTTGTTTAAGTCATTGCTTAAAGTATTTGTTCCGACTTCAGTTTTATCAGTAGGTGTACAAGGTACACAGGTGATAGCTGGAATTTTTCTTTTAATGGCTTTAGGTGTAGAAACAAACTGGCTGGCTTATCTTGCCTTGCTTTTAGTAGCTAATGCTGCTTCGGTGCTGCCACTAACCGTAGGTGGTTTTGGCTTGCGAGAGTTTGTATTCATTCATGCCTATCCCCTGCTTGATCTGGATAAAAACTATGCAATTACCTTTTCCATGCTCTTTTTTATTCTTACAGCCTTATCTTCACTCCTTGGAATCATTTATTCCATTCGAAAAGAAGAACCTAAATTACAAACTGCCTAAACCCAAACCATATGTCAGCGTTTAGCCCCCAAAGAGTTCAATTTCTTAGCAAGCAATACTTGGTCTATTTCATCATTTTTGCCCCAATCATCATATTTATCAGCAAAGATGAGATGACGTTGATGATTAATCGCTTCGTCATGAGTCAAGAAAGTACCACAGGAAGTGATTTCTTCTTCAAGTACCTGACGCATTTAGGCGATGGCTTAATGCTTATTCCATTGTTCATTATCCTATTGTTTATCCGATTATACTATGCACTTGCACTGGCCGTAACAGGAGCAGTACACGGGATATTTATTTTCATATTTAAGAAGCTGATTTTCAAGGGTATGCTACGCCCTTGGGGATTTTTTGAGGATCCTTCAGTTTTACATGCCATTGAGGGCGTGAAACAAAACAGGCACAACACCTTTCCTTCTGGGCATACCGCTACAGCATTTGTCTTTGCTAGTTTATTGTCCTTGATTGTGGCTGATCGTAGGTGGTCTTACCTTTTTTTAGTACTGGCCGCCCTAATTGGCTTTTCTCGTGTGTACCTCAATCAACATTTCTTAATTGACACCTATTTTGGAGCAATGGTAGGAATAGGGTCTACTTTTTTAGTTTGGGCCTTGTTTGAGAAATGGACGAATCTATCCAAAAAGAATTGGGTAAACTGGAATATCAGCAATCGAAAATGGGGTTGATTTAGTGAATGCTTTCAACAATCCAATCATCTACTTTTTTCTCTTTTGTATTAAAGTTAATTGCCAAGGCATATAATGATTTACCATTTTGCAAATAAGGAGTCAAGTAACCCTTGTTTTCAATTTGATGAAGTGCAATGGTAGCCGTTTGATTCGTTTTGAACTCAATCACGTAGGTACTTGTTTCTGTTTCTATCACGGCATCTATTCGTCCTTTTGAAGTATGAATTTCGGTTTGGATGTGTACTCCGATTAAGGCTAGTGCTAAATAAGCAATACTATGATAATAGGGCTCATCATTTTGATGCAGTTCATAGGGGGGCGCTGCTAATAGGCTATTTAGATTTTCACAAAATTCATCCACATGATCTGAATGTATAGCCCTAGCCATCCGTAAAGCAGGAGTTGCTGCAGAACCTTGATGCCCACCTGTAAAAGCTAAAATAAGGTGTCGGAGCATGGATTCTCTCACTTCCTGATTAGGATAGCCCAACTCGT
>JBMYQA010000007.1:29898-49372 GCA_049600855.1 Flammeovirgaceae bacterium
TATAAGCCAAACGGATTAATCTTTTTGATGGTAATATATCCTGTCTGAAAAAGAAGTGTTTCCGTAGATATTTTATGCAAGTCAAAGCTTTCTAAAGTAGTTGCATCGGTCTCCATTTCCTCTAAATTGATCATATGTCTATCTTGTAACAATTTGATTAAAAAGGTAGGAGTTCCAGTTTCAAACCAAAAACTTCGGAAAACACCACTGTCAAAAAAGCTTAAGGTAGAGAATGGATTATACACTTTATTCTTTCCATCCCAAGTATATCCATTATACCAAAGCTGAATCTGGTCAAGCAAGGCTTCTCTACTTTCGTATTTAGTGGTTATTTTTGTAATGTGTTCCGCAAAATAAGCTAGTAGTTCTTTTTGGGTATACCCGAGCATTGTAGCATACTTTGGATGCATCGTGATATCATTCAGGTTATTCAACTCTGAAAAAATCGACATCCTACTAAACTTACTTACTCCAGTTAGAAATACAAACCTGAGGTGTATATCAAGTGGCTTTAATACGGAATAAAATATTTTTAATATATCTCGATGTTCCTCTGCTTTTGGCACATCATCTAAATAATCGATAATTGGTTTATCGTATTCATCGACTAAAAAAACAACTTGCCCATATTGTTCAGCTAGCGTTTCAATCAGTTCTTTTAATTGATCGGGATATGACTTTGTACTTAATGAAATGGCATAGCGTTTAGCTTGTTCTTTAATGCGATCTGATAGATATTGCTTTAAGCCAACTTCCCGATAGGCAGCGTTATTGAATCGAAATTCAATTGTTGGGTTTGTTTTATTCCAATCCCAGTGATTCGAAATCCATAAGTCATTAAAAAGTGCTTTATTGCCTTTAAATAACTCCGCGATAGTTGAAACCAATAAACTTTTTCCAAACCTCCGTGGGCGAGAAAGGAAGTAATATCCTCCATCCTTAATTAACTCATAAATTTGAGGGGTTTTATCAATATATATGAAGTCTTCTGCTCGAAGCTTACGCAAATCTTGTATGCCTATAGGAAGTTTTTTCATATTCAAAGATAATTTATTTTCTAACTCCAGAGAATCATAGCCATGGAAATACTGCACTTTGCCTATTTGTACAAACAAACCCCAAAGTATTTTTGAATAGTATTGTGTGTTTAATTTGTATTAACTATATTTGTAATTACAAATTAAAATCGTTATGAAGCTAGAAAAAGTCATCAAGAGTAAGTTTAGCAATGAGTGGGGTAAAGTGGTAGTGAATACCATTTACACAGGAAACTTATTGACTGAGATGACGATGGATACCTTAAAACCATACAACCTAAATGATCAACATTTTAATATTTTGAGAATCCTTCGGGGTAAACATCCCGAATGTGCTTCTCCTGGCCACATCAAAGAAGTATTACTCAACAAACGGGGAGATTTAACACGACTCACCGATAAATTGGTGAAAATGGGTTATGTAGAACGTTACATCAATCCAGAAAATCGAAGAATGGTCAACTTAAAAATTACCCAAGCTGGTTTAGATGTAGTTAAGCTTCTTTCTAGCAAAATGACGCATATCGACTTTATAAAAGATAATTTAACGCAAGCAGAAGCTAAACAGCTCAATGAGCTGCTCGATAAATTAAGAGGTTAATCATCTATTTTTTTACGTTTAAAATCGTAATTACAACTATTGTTTAATCACTAATACTATGAAAAAGATACTCGCAATTGTAGGAAGTAACAGTTCAAAGTCCATTAATAGAAAACTCGCTGCTTATGCTATAGAACTAGCAGGCGATGCCCAAGTAGCGCTCATTGACATGCAAGACTTTGACATTCCAATTTACAGCCCTGATCGACAGGCTCAGGAAGGTTTTCCTCCAGAAATAGAAACGTTATTTGCCAAAATTCAAGAACAAGATGCATTGATTATTGTATCACCAGAGTATAATGGTTCAATTCCGGCAGCATTTAAAAATGTAATTGATTGGTTGTCAAGAATAAACATGAAGTTTTTAGGGAATAAGCCTGTGCTATTGTTAAGTACTTCTCCTGGTAAAAATGGTGGGGCAACAAACTTGAAAAATATGAAGCCTTTACTAGGCTGGTGGGGTGGTCGAGTGGTAGACAGCTACAGCTTGGGAAATTTCCATCAGGTTTACGATGCTGAACAAAAACAATTAACTGGCGAAGCTGCCTTAAAATTGCAAGAATTAGTACAACGATTAGTCAACGAAATTAATGTGGTTAATGAAGCCGCCATTGTTTAATATCACGTTTACGCAATACTAATCAAACTTAGCTATCCAGTATACTATCAGTATTTATCAGGAATGGGTTATTATAGGCTGGTAAGTAAAATGAGCACGGCATTTTGCTTACCTGCTTATTTCTTCTCTGCATATACCATAAAATAGTTCCATAAGCCCTTACGTAAAGCAATGTATTGGTAATAACATGCTTTGTAATGGTTGTGGGGCAATGGGCGCACTTTAGGGTTATATAATTTATACAACCAACCAAAAAATCCCATGACAAAGGAACCGTAATAGGTGATTTTAGCGGTTTTGAAGATATTATCGGTGACATTATGCGGCATAATATCAGTAAAACCTGCCTGTGAAAGTAGAGTAGATAAGGATTCCGAGGTTTCCAATCCATTAGAAACCCAAGGATTTAACCATTTTTGAACCAATTGATGCTCTTTATCGTTTAAATCGGATTTACTTAAGAAGCAGTCGGCAATGACAATGCGGCCTCCTTTTTTGAGTATGCGGAAGGCTTCTTTTACGAAATCTTCGGTTTTTTGTGCGGTACCTACACTTTCTAAAGCCCAAATGACATCAAATGTTTCATCGGGGAAATTGGTATTGGTATAATCTTGCAGATCGAAATTCAATAAATGACTCACTCCATGTTTTGCCGCATTTTCTGTGGCACGTTCCACTTGACTCTTACTTACGGTAATTCCTGTAGCTTTACAGCCAATATGTTTAGCCACAAATACAGAAGAACCGCCAACCCCACAACCTGCATCTAACATATAATCTTCTGGCGATATGTTCGCAAGTTTAGCCATCTCTTCATTCATGTGTTGCAAAGCCTGCCATAAGCCCTTGGTATCTTCACGCCAGAAGCCATGATGTAAGGCCATACTTTTTTCCAAATTATACGATTTTTTATAAATCAATTCCGTCTGATCGTACAAATCGCCTACGTCTTTGGTAGTAAAAGTTTTAACAGCTCGTTGCCTCATATTGAAAATGCTCAAACGTGGTAAAGTTGGCTAAAATAAGGGGTATAAGTGAAAATAATGAAGTTGATCAAGGCTTTTCAGCATAGACGAGGTAATAATCCCAAATTTTCTTTCGCAAAGTAATGTGTTGATAGTACAATGCTTTGTAATGATCTCTTGGAAAATGCCGTACCTTAGGGTTGTAAATTCGATAGAGCCAAGAGAAGAATCCCATGACAAAAGAACCAAGAAAAATGCGCATGGAAGTTCTACGCACATGATCAGTGATGTTTCGGAAATGCAGTGTTTGGAAACCTGTTTCTTTTAAGATTTTTGTTAAGGTTTCTTTCGATTCAATATCAGAAGCGGCATAAGGATTTAACCATTTGCGTTTGAGTGCTTCTTCGTGTTCGGTGAGGTCGTCTCTACTTTGAAAACAATCTCCTACAATTAATCGTCCCCCTTTTTTCAATACACGGTAGGCTTCTTCAATGAGTCCTTTAGGGGCATAAGCAATGCTTTCAAGAGACCAAACTACGTCAAACGTTTCGTCAGCGTATTTGGTGGCCGTATAATCTTGGGCTTCAAAATCGACTAAATGGGATACTTCATGTTGTTTGGCGTAAGCAGTAGCTCGTTCTACTTGCAATTGGCTTAAAGTAATGCCCTTTGCTTTAGCGCCTTTGTGTTTGGCTACAAAAATAGCAGAACCTCCAACCCCGCATCCAGCATCAAGTACATAATCTGAAGCGGTAATTTGAGCCATATGAGCCATTTCTTCATTCATGTGTTGGAGTGCTTCCTGAAAATTTTTGGTGTCCTTCCGCCAAAAACCATAGTGCATCGCCATACTTTCATCTAAATGATACGCATTTTTATAATGATTCTCGGTTTGATCATAATAGGCGATGATTTCTTCATTCGAGAATGTCTTGAAGGTATTTTTGCTCATGATGGATTAACGTAATCTGCAAGTTCAAACAGGCTCTAATGCAAAATAAGCCCCTCAATATTGGACTTTCCCAATAATTGAGGGGCTTACATTATGATTAAAAGAATGGCTTATTGATTAATACCATTCGCTTTTTTGATGTATTGTTCAATGGCACCAGTCATTGAAGGTGCATTTGGCATAGGCGCTTGGATATCGAGTACCAAATCTCTTTCCAACACGGCTTTGGCTGTAGTTGGACCAAATGCAGCTAATCGGGTATGATTTTGTTTAAATCCAGGGAAGTTCACAAATAGTGAGTTGATTCCTGAAGGACTAAAGAAAGCAATGATGTCATAAGTTACATCATCCAAATCCGATAAATCACTAGCTACTGTACGGTAAATCACCGCTTCTGTGAAGTGATAATTATTTTCGGTCATGAAATCAGGAATATCGCTTTTTCTGATATCAGAACAAGGGAAAATAAATTTCTCTTTGGAGTGTTTCTTAATGACTTCAAGAAGATCTTTCGCGGTTTTTGTTCCACAGAAAATCTTTCGCTTTCGGATCACGATATACTTTTGTAAGTAGTTAGCAGTTTGCTCAGAAATACAGAAGTATTTCATCTCTGCAGGCATTTCAATTTTCATGCCCTTACAAATTCTAAAAAAGTGGTCAATTGCGTTTCTACTTGTAAAAATTACCGCAGTGTGATCAAGAATCTTAATCTTTTGCTTACGAAACTCACCCAGACCAACAGGTTTCACCTCAATAAAGGGACGAAAATCTACCTGTATGTCGTACTTCTTAGCTAAAGCAAAATAAGGAGATTTTGGATTGCTAGGCTTGGGTTGAGAAACAAGAATTGACTTTACTGGTTTCATTCTGCTTTCGATAATCTCTGGCATCTTGTTCATTGTCATATCTCCGCTTTTTAAGCCTTAAAAAACACTCAATAGGAATGTTTGCTTAATTGTAAAGGCTGATTCCACATGAGACCTACTGAAAATACCCCATCTGGTGATTATGATTTTACAACAGTTGGGTAGTTAGGTGCAAAAAGGGTTCCTGTTTTGGTTAATTTCCGAGCAAAAGCCGCACTAAAACCAACGCAGGCAAAAATTCAGTGGCGCAAAGGTACGAAAATAAATAGACTTTCCTGAAAGGTAAGACCTTATTTATTCGGTAAATTGTTAAAAAACTGCTGAAAAGAATGGTAGATACTACAAATGTAATGCCCCAACTGTAAGCAGTAAAAGGATTAGGAAAGGAGGAGAAGTTTAACAAAACCCCTCCAAAAATTAATAAAATGCAATAAATCTGGTTCACATTCATAAACTCTTGAATGTGAATATTCAATATTTTTCTGAAATCATACAAGATGCTGAGTAGCCAAATTACGAGGTATTTGCCGGCTAAAAACATCAAAATAAATGAACAATAGGATAAAAACTTACCAAGGGCGGTATCTGTAAATGGTAAAAATGGAATGTTCGTATCCTTAGAAAAGCTTGTAAATCGGTTTAATACCATCAAGATAAAGGCGAGTGAAAAACAAAATACCACATTAAAAACTAAGAATGATAATCCGTTAATTCGAGTGCCCTGATTAATGGATTTAGTGAATCCAACGAGATAGCGTCTTAAATAATCAAAATCAAAAATTGGATTGGGAATTCGGGAGAAAAAGGCAAATACACCCAACAAAATGATACTCAAAAATGTAAATAGGTTCCTGTCTAAATTTCTATTTCGCAGGTGAGGTTGAATGAAGCGATCTCCTTTAAGGCTCGTATCGGTAATGGTTTGGTAGCGAACAATATTGGTGTGTAACGGGAAGAGTCGGTTTTCGGGATGGTAAAGTGTGACCAGCAAGGTGTCTTGTGCGGGTTGAGCTAATGTTGAAATTTGGTAAAAAGCTTCATTACCTTCTACAAAATCAATCAGCTTATTGTTCACAAACACGCGCACCTTTGGATTAGATTGAATCTGAAGAGTAAAACTTGCCCATCGTTTTTGTTCTAACAGCAAATGTACGCGTGTAACATTGCCATGATAATTTTTGAAATAAGGCACATACACGCCTGATTCTTCATCAAAAACAACCCAATCACTGTTCAAGTTCTTCACCACCACGTCTTCTTGTGCATATCCTTGTGGTAGATTTGCCCAACAACACCCCAATAAAAAAAGAATAAATAGCCACTGACGCATGTTATTGCCTTAAATTTAGATAGCAAAAATAGAGGGCTTTATGGATAAAAAGGGAGGAAAAACAAAATAATTATATTTGCAGCTCACCGAATGATAAACAACTCCTATGTTTAAAAAAGTAGAACACATTGGCATAGCCATTAAAAACTTAGACGCCTCACAAGAGCTATTTCAAAAACTGTTTGGCAAAGAGGCTTATAAAGTAGAAGCTGTGGAGAGTGAAGGCGTAAAAACCTTATTTTTTCAGCTTGGGGAAACGAAAATTGAATTATTGGAGGCTTCAAAGCCTGATAGCCCAATTGCGAAGTTTATTGAGAAACGCGGAGAAGGTATTCATCATATTGCTTATGATGTGGAAGACATTCATGCAGAAATTGCACGCTTAAAGGGAGAAGGATTTCAAATTTTAAATGAAGAACCCAAATCTGGAGCAGATAACAAATTAGTTGCTTTTTTGCATCCAAAATCAACAAATGGTGTATTAGTAGAGTTGTGTCAAGATAAAGACTTAGGCTAAATAGCCTATTTGCTTCTTCTATTGTATATTCACACGCAACTAAAATTTGCGGAATAACATGCTTATTACTGTTCGCTTACACTAAACCAAAAATCAAATGCAAATTACCATCCAACGAATAGTTGATTTTGATGCTGCTTTTATCCAAGCACTATTTGAAGCGGCTAATGAGAAATCAGTAAGCCCCAATCCTGAGTTTTTGAAGGATAACCGGAACGTCTTGTTGGTTGCTTATACTGAAGGACAAGCCTGTGGTATGCTCTATGCCTACATGCTTACAAGTCCACATAAACCGCATCCTGAAATGTTTCTGTACTCCGTAGATACGTTTGAACCGTTTAGAAAACGAGGAGTGGCCGTACAACTCATTGAACAATTAAAGCGGGTTGCCAAGGAGCATGGGTGTGTAGAAATGTTTGTGATGACTAATAACAACAATAAAGCGGCAATGGGCTTGTATGAGAAAACGGGAGGAGTTGTTGGTAATTACGATGATATTTTGTTCGTATACGAGTTAAGCGATCAATAATAGTGTTTATCACGAATGGATAATACTTGTTTACAGTTACCCACCTCATAGAAATAAATGGACTTAAGGGATAAAGTTAAAGTCCATTTATTTCCATTTTGTAGGATTAACTCATTAGATGCCGTTTAATTCTGAAACGGCTAACCAAGCCATGAGTCCCGCACCAATTGGGAGCGAAAGATCCTCATCAATATCGAAGGTAGGCGTATGTACTCCCGAAACAATTCCTTTCGCTTCATTACGTGTGCCTAATCGGTAAAAGCAAGCATCCATTTCTTGTGAGAAGTAGGCAAAATCCTCTGCGGCCATCCACAAGTCAAGATCTACTACATTCTCGTCCCCAAGGTATTCAATGGCAGCGGTTTTCATTCTTCGCGTCAATTCGGGCTCGTTGGTCAGGAAAGGATAACCTCTCCGTACTTCAAATTCACATGAGCCGCCCATGCTTTCGGCAATCATTTCAGCCATCTTTTTGGCTTTCGCTAACGCTTCTGAACGCCATTTTTCATTGAGTGTACGGAAAGTGCCTGCCACATGTACTTCGTTAGGAATTACATTGGTTGCGCCATTTGCAACTACTTTACCAAAAGAAAGCACACTCGGAATTTTAGGACTACTCACACGACTGACAATTTGTTGTAGGGCCACAATAATGTGAGAAGTGATTAATACTGGATCAATGAACATTTCGGGCACGGCTGCATGACCGCCTTTACCACGAACCGTCATGTATAACTCATCTGCACTTGCCATATACATGCCTTCGCGGAAACCTACCTTTCCTGCAGGGATTAATGGCATCACGTGCTGTCCAATAATTTTCGCAGGTTTCGGATTTTCCAGTACGCCATCTTTAATCATCAATGAAGCGCCACCTGGAACTTTTTCTTCACCAGGCTGGAAGATGAGCTTGATCGTCCCTTCAAACTCATCAGTCACTTGACTCAATATCTGAGCAGCGCCTAAAAGTGATGACGTATGAACGTCATGCCCACAAGCGTGCATTACTCCATCTACTTTTGATTTATAGGGTACATCGTTTGCCTCTTTTATCGGTAACGCATCCATATCAGCCCTTAAGGCAATCACTTTTGAGCTGGGATTTTTACCTTCAATCATCGCGACTAGGCCTGTATCAGCAATGCCTTCGATGGGACTTAAGCCATAAGATTTTAACTGCTCAGCGACGTACGCAGCAGTTTGGTGTTCTTGAAAAGACAATTCTGGATTTGCATGAATGTGTCGTCTATTTTGGCGAATTGTTTCAAAATTTCCTTTAGCGAGTTCCCTGATTTTTTCTTTTAAACTCATTCCTTCAGCTGATTTAATGAACCTTATTGCACATAGTACTACTTTGTTGCTTTAAAAGTAGTAATAGTTGTGCCACTTAATAGCTGAAAAATAAGGATCAGTACGGAAGTATGCTAACTTTGCCAAAAAATAGTTAGTAGACGAACGGAAATATATTCAAATTAGTTGAATTATGAATAAACGCATTTTAAAAACAGCCGTTGCTGTAGGCGCATTAGCTGCGGTAATCTGTTTTATCTATTTACTCGTACTCGCTGGGTTTGGCGAAAACCCATTTGGGAAACACAAATACATGACGATTGGCTTCTATGGGATATTTTTTGCTGTAGCCATGTGGTGGTATCGAGATAAGTTAAACAATTATGTATTACGAGGCAGGCAAGCCCTTATTCTCGGCCTACTGATGAACGTGATTTCCACTATTTTTTATGTTGGATTAATCTATTTTTACTTGGCAAACACCACATCAGGAGCCAAAGTAGTTGAGCAATACAAGGCAGAATCCTTAGTAAAACTGGATGAAATGAAGCGCGTCTACAGTAAAGAGCTCTCACAAGAAGAATATGAACAGACCAAAGAAAACATCAATAACTTCAATCCTCCAAGCTTAGCCGTACAACAAGTGAGCTTCTATCACGGCTCTGGTGTATTTCTTACGTTTGTGTTTATGCTCATCTTTAAACACAATCCCGAAGGTGCTAGGCCTAAAAAGAAAGATTAGTTTTTAAAGAGCTTGTCTAAGAGACTGTTATCAATAACAATGATTTCCAAACAGTCTCTTAGACAAGCTCAACTATACGCAGGTTTTTATCCTGCGATTTTTGGGAGTCAAGGTATAAATGCTAAAACCTATGCAGGAACCTCTTTCAATAACAAACTCTCTCCCATTTCAGCTGGTTTAGCTACCCCAATCAGTTCTAAGATGGTAGGCGCTAAATCGCCCAATTTTCCATCCTTAATGGGTTCGCGATACGTTTTGTCTACCAAAATGCAAGGAACTAAATTAGTGGTATGTGCGGTATGAGGCGAACCATCAGGATTAATCATAATATCTGAGTTCCCATGATCTGCAATCACAATAGTCGTGTAACCATTGGCTAAAGCCACTTCAATCACATCTTTTGCGCAGGTATCTACTGTTTCACAAGCCTTCACAGCGGCCTCAAATACGCCCGTATGTCCCACCATATCTGGGTTGGCAAAGTTAAGGCAGACGAAATCTACTTCTTGCTTTTTTAACTCTGGTGTGATTTTATCTCGGATGTCAAACGCACTCATTTCGGGTTGCAGGTCGTACGTAGCTACCTTAGGAGATGGGCACATTAAGCGCGTTTCTCCTTCAAATTCATTTTCTTCCCCTCCCGAAAAGAAGAAAGTAACGTGCGGATATTTTTCAGTTTCAGCAATTCGAATCTGCTTTTTCCCTGCTTTTGAAAGCACTTCTCCAAGGGTATTGGTCAAGTTTTCATTCTTAAAAATGATGTTGACATCCTTAAAGGTCTCATCGTATACGGTCATCGTATAGTATTTCAAGGGCAGGGCTTTCATATTTTGTTCTGGAAAGTCTTGCTGAGTAAGAGCCATGGTAATTTCCCGACCGCGGTCTGTACGGAAGTTGAAGCAAAATACCACATCGCCTTCTGCAATCGTAGCGAGCGGGTTTCCAGCCTCATCGGTACAAATAATGGGTTTGATAAACTCATCAGTCACCCCTTCATCGTAAGATGCTTGAATGCCTTCAGCAACAGATTGGACTTTTTTTCCTGTGCCATGCACTAGGGCATCGTAAGCCAATTTTACCCGTTCCCAACGCTTATCGCGATCCATGGCGTAGTAACGCCCCGTAACGGAGGCCACTTTACCCGTTGTTTCAGCCATTGCCGCTTCTAAATCTTGCATATATGCTAATCCACCATTCGGGTCGGTATCTCTTCCATCTGTAAACGCATGTACAAAAACATGATCGTTTAATCCTGCTTCATGGGCTGCTGCTAACAAACCTTTGAGGTGATTGATGTGAGAATGAACCCCACCATCTGATACCAAACCAATGAAATGAATTTTTTTCTGATTGGCTTTCGCATATTCAAATGCTTCGATCAAGGTTTCGTTTTGACCTAAGGTTTTTTCTTCAACCGCCTTATTAATTCGGACCAGCATTTGATACACCACGCGGCCTGCACCAATATTCATGTGTCCTACTTCCGAATTGCCCATTTGTCCTTCTGGTAGCCCTACTGCAAGACCCGAAGCTTCTAGCTTACTATGCGGATAGGTTCCGTACAAAGAGTCGATAAAAGGCGTATTGGCTTTGTCGATGGCCGAAACGGATTTGTCGGTAGCAATTCCCCAACCATCCAAAATCATCAGTAATACTTTCTTATTCATAAGACTTTCAAGAAAAAGTGAATAGCTAAATATGCTTAAGTGCTTAAGCAAAAATAGGCAAAATGCCTTGGATGGGGAAAGCTTCGTACGAAAACGGATGCATTCAAATCAAATCTTAGCTAAACTGATTGATTAACAGTAGTTAACGATTGGGCAATGAATTAAAAAAAGTCTTTGTTTGATTCGTGGATTTTTGTACTTTTCATAAGAACGAAGCAATATTATTCACCAAATAATCAACTAAACGCCTTATGTCGGAAGATATAACTCCAAATCCTGATGCTCATGAAGAAGATGACTCTAACATGGTGAGTCATACGCATGAGAGTGACACATTATCTGATAATTCCAAAAAGATTCTGTCTTTAGACGAAGAAGATGGTGATGAACATTTTAAGATTCAAGGCAAATTTATGGCCGATGGTTATGCGTATACTATGGGACCTGTAAGTGAAAGTCGTTATCAGACACCAGAAAATGAATTTACAGAGGCTAAAATTAAATTGGCCTATTTAAAAACCTTAGTGGAACAGAAATTAAAAGAATACCGTGCTGAACGAAAGAGCGCAAGAAGTTGGGCGTTTATATTTACGATGTTTTCAACCATTTTTGCGGGAGCCATTACCGTACTATTAGGATGGAAGTTTATAGATCCTAATTCTACATTAAACGATACTTTTGCAAATATTTCACTGGTATTATCCGCTTTCATTACTGTACTTACGGTATTGAGTAAGTTTTGGGATGCTAAACAACTTTGGGTTCGTTACACAGATTCGGAAAGCCTACTCAAGCAATTACTTGGATTTATTGAGTATACCGAGCAAATGGGAGATTTAAAAGCATTGCGTTTAGTAGAAGTTGAAGCGTTACACTATAAATATGAATCAATTGTGCATGCTACAGATGAACTCATTCATGATGTACGCTCACAGAATTAAGCTCTTTAGTACTTAGTGCATTTTACTGCATGAATTCCCTTCAAGAAAGTAAACTTGGAGGGAATTTTTTTATTCATCCCTTTCATTTTCATAAATTGCGTTGTTTAATCAACGAATTGGTGATGAATCTTCAAACCAATCGTCATTTATTAACCTCCTTAACCTTTCAATCTAATGAAGAAACTTTTATTATGGTCTCTCGTTGGGCTTTTTGCATTGGCCGCTTGTCAGCAAAAACAACCTGAAGAGGGCAACAATACAACTACCAAACGAACTGTACCTGCCATTGCCAGCCAAGTAGCTGATGAAAAAGGGGTGTATACCGAATATGAGCTCAAAACTGACTTGAGCCAATTAACTGAAGCTGAGAAAAAGATGATTCCCATCCTAATGGAAGCAGCCAATATTATGGATGAGCTTTTTTGGATGGAATCGTACGGCGATAAGGATGAGTTAATGGCTAAATTGACCAATGAAGGCGATAAAAAATATACACTGTTAAATTATGGTCCTTGGGACCGTTTGGGAGGTGATAGCTCCTTTATTGAAGGAATCGGTGAAAAACCCAAAGGTGCTCAGTTTTATCCTGAAGATATGACGCAGGATGAGTTTGAAGCTCTTCCGCAAGCAGAACGCGAAAGCCTGTACACCTTGATTCAACGCGATTCTGATGGAAATTTGAAAATTGTTCCTTACAAAGAGGCTTTCAAAGAGCAAGTCACTAAAGCATCAAACTTATTGAAGGAAGCTGCTGCTATTGCAGAAGAAGCAGATTTGAAAAAGTATTTAAATCTAAGGGCGGAAGCCTTACTGACGGATGATTACATGGAAAGTGACCGCGCTTGGATGGACATGAAAGACAATGGCATTGATGTTATCATTGGCCCAATTGAAACGTATGAAGATGCACTTTATGGTTATAAAGCAGCGCACGAGGCTTACATTTTAGTAAAAGATAAGGCATGGAGTAAACGATTGGCTAAATATGCAGCAATGTTACCTGGCTTACAAGCGGGGCTGCCTGTGGATGCCAAATACAAACCTGAGTTGGGCGGTAATACTTCTCAATTAAATGCTTATGATGTCATTTATTATACAGGGCATTGTAACGCTGGCTCAAAAACGATTGCCGTAAACTTGCCCAATGATGAAACCATTCAAGAAGAAAAAGGATCGCGTAGATCTCAATTGAAAAATGCGATGAGGGCTAAGTTTGACAAAATTCTGCTACCTATTTCAGAAGTGTTGATTGATCCAGAGCAACGCAAAAATATTACCTTTGATGCGTTTTTCGCCAATACGATGTTCCATGAAGTAGCACACGGTTTAGGGATTAAAAATACAGTAGATGGGAGCAGCACGGTGCGTAAAGCATTGAAAAATCATGCTTCTGCTTTAGAAGAAGGAAAAGCTGATATTTTAGGGCTATACATGGTGACAGAGCTATTTAATCAAGGGGAAATTACAGATGGGACCATTGAAGACTACTACACCACTTTTATGGCGAGTATTTTCCGTTCAGTACGATTTGGCGCGGCAAGTGCTCATGGAAAAGCAAACATGATTCGCTTTAATTACTTCTTGGAAAAGGGAGCCTTTGAAAGAGATGCTGAAACGGGAACCTATAAGGTGAATATTGATAAAATGAAAGAAGCAATGACTTCACTTTCTACCTTAATTTTGACCATTCAAGGAGATGGCGACTATGATCGTTTGGATAAGTTGGTACAAGAACAAGGAGTGATTGGAGAAACCCTACAAGCGGATTTAGATCGCTTAGCTGAGTTGGGTATTCCAACTGATATTGCGTTTAAACAGGGACTAGAAGTCTTGGGATTGTAATTTACAGCGTATTGTGATCAAAAAGAGACGGTTCACTTCATTTGAGGTGAACCGTCTTTAAGTAGCTAATCGTTTTTGATCGTTTACTTAATGTTTACGGTATTCGTGTTTTTTGCCATTGCTATCTACTAGTCCTTTCACTAAAGCCACTAAACCGATGAGGAAAAGCACGGGTGGGTAAAAAAAGATGCGATCTACTGTCAATCCACCTCCAAACCAGACTACTGCAATCACAATCATAACGATTCCTCCAGAAACTCCTGCTTTAAATCCTTTTTCTCCCATTTCAAAAAAATCTCCATCAGAAGATCGTTCTACCTCCAAGTCTCGCTGTGCTCTACGGACGCGTTCTGCTTGGTCTAAATCGAAGCTTTCACAAGCTGATTGGAAGGTAGCTTTGGCTGCAGTGATGGAGCAAATTAAGCCTTGTTGACTCATTTTTCTGTTGTGGCATACGCTACAATATGCGAGTTGTTCTTTTCTTGTCATAATTATATAAGATTACTAAATAAAGCGTGTGTTATGCGCCTATTGTCTATCTATAATGATAAAAAGCAGGGATGGTAAACCGATTTTCATTATTTTTTTTTCAAAGCTGATGACAATTGTTTACATTACAATAAATGTTAATACTTATATTTCCATGAATAACTTACGCAACACAAAAAATCAATAAATAATACAGTAACTTATATAAGATAAGAAATTAGGCTTAGTCGGAATTCTCATTTTTGTCACTACCTATTCCCCATAGCTACTGTCTTCCAAACAACAAGGAAGACCAACAGGTGATTTACAACAGCTATAAACGTTGGTTTGTATGCATGTTGTTGTTCATAGGTACCTACTTGTCTCCTTCATATGCAGCCGCGCATCAGTTAGTGGATAGTTTATATTATCACTTTTTACAAGAGCCAGAGGATGAACAACGTATTCACAGAATGTTGAATAAAGTAGAAGAGCTTTGGCAATCGCGAAAGTATCGGGATGCATTTGAGTTGGCAGTACACGCCAAACAGTTTGCAGAAGAGTTGCACTATGATAATGGCTTAAATTATGCCGATTTACACATTGGTATACTTCACTTTTGGTTGGGCAATTACAAAGAATCCATGCGGTTATCATTAAAGGTATTATCCTTTTTTGAAGAACAAAACGATTATTTAGGTATTGCTGAGGTCTATAATTTATTGGCCAAGGTATATGCAGTACAAGACGGATTGGAATTGGCAATTAATTACCAACGTGAGGCGCTAGAAATTTTTGAGGAATACAATGATACACTTAAAATATCGAACTGTTTGAATAATATTGGGGTGTATCATTTTGAGCTTGGGCATTATGAAGAAGCCATGCGTTATTATAAACGCGCACAAGAAATTCATACTGCTGTGAATGATTTACATGGCTTGTGCATTACCCTGTCAAACTTTGGGGAAGTTTACAACCGACAAAAGCTACCCCAAAGGGCTTTACCTTATTTTGAAGAGGCATTGGCACTGGCAAAAGCTATTGATGACTACTTGATTTTAGCGCATGCAAATAATGAAAAAGGGAAAGCATACACGCAATTAGAAGAGTTTGATCTGGCAGAAGAGTACTTATCATTAGGGAGGAAATATGCGCTAAAAGCTGAAATAAAAAGGGAGCAATTAATTAATTACCAATATTCTGCCGAACTATTTACCAAGAAGAAGGCATTTGAAAAGGCGATGTTTTGGCAAACGCATTATTTGCAGCTGAAGGATTCTACCTATAATGAAACCAAAAGTCAGCAAATGATTAATCTGAACATTGCCTATGAAACCGAAAAGAAAAATCAACAGATTTTAGGTTTAAAGATGGAAAATGAGCTACAAGAGAAGATGAATCAATACAATCGACTCTTGTTAGTAGTTTTTGTAGTGGCTTTCTTAATTGCGTTAGGTGGAGGAATATTTTGGCGGAAAATAAGTAACGAACGGAAACTGAATAACTTGCAATTACTCCAACAACAGCAAGCTATTCAGCAAAAAAATGAGCAAATTCAACAGCAATCTGATCGGTTACAAGAATTGAATGAAGTAAAAACACGCCTTTTTTCCATCATTTCTCACGACATTCGCAGCCCTTTGTCCCAGTTGCAAGGCGTATTGGCGCTGTTGGATGCCGCCCAACTTACCGAAGAAGAATCAAAAGTGGTTTTTAAAACCATTAATGAAAATGTAGGCTATGTAAATGGGCTAACCGAAAATTTGTTGTTTTGGGCGAAATGCCAAATGGGAGGGATTCAAGCAAAGCCGCTGTCTTTTGATGTGGCAGAGTGTATTGAAGAAACGCGGCAGCTATTGAATTTACAAGCGCAACGAAAGAAAATTCTACTTGAAAATAAATTTATGGGTTCGGCAATAGTTTGGGCAGATAAAGATATGATTTCTTTAGTGTTGAGAAATTTATTGAGCAATGCCATCAAGTTTACGCCAAATCAAGGAGGAGTGTGTATCGATTTAAGAGAAGATATTCATCAAATTACCATTTGTATTGAAGATACTGGGGTTGGCATTGACCCTGAACGTTTGCCTCACTTGTTTAGCCAAGTAACAGAAAGTACCATCGGAACAGCAAATGAAAAAGGGACTGGATTAGGATTACAGGTTTGTCGTGAGTTTGTGATGGCAAATTGTGGCGAAATTTGGGTAGAAAGCACGCTAGGAGCGGGGAGTATATTCTGTTTTAACTTGCCTAAATCGCAAAACTAAGGCGATGATGTTGTTTCATCGCCATGTATTTCGTCCATTTCTTATTTAGCTTGATTAATGATTAAGCCAATTTCAAGCATATTTGGAATATCTTCCTCTGTGTTTGCGGTCATTTCGAAGGTGTACGTTCCTTTTTCTGGGAATTGATGTTTTGCCAAAATTAGGGTTTCCGTATCGCATAAATCACCAGCGCAACTGCCGAGCATTTCCTTGCTATCACTGCGAATAGGCAACGGATAATCTTTCGTTTCCGCTTTCCCATCAGGGCCAGTAATGGTCAGTTTTAAATCAAAGTTCTTCAACTTTAATGCAGGTGTGTGTCTGAGGTTAATCAACACATCATAAGCGGGAGTATTATCTTCAATTGCTACTTCGAAGGTATGTTTTTCAGCTGCTTTCCAAGTAATAATACCTGTAACATCTTGATGTTCGTTGTACGTACTACAAGCTGAGAAGGTAATGATAAAAAGCAGTGTGATTAGCCAATGGTAATGTTTCATTTGTCTTTAGTATTAGTTAAACTTTTTAAGAAAGTTATTGCATCTATGTTGAATTAGCAACCTGTTTTACATGTATACCTTTAAATCAAGATTTCCTGCCCTTTCTACCGCGTAACTACCCCAACCGTATCCGCTTTTAGTTTTACCTTCAAATACTCTGCAATCCGTTCTTGGCGCTGCCGTTTTACCCGAGAGGAATACAGTTTTTTATTCCATTTTAATACTGCGGTAAGGTATTCTTGATTTCCAGTAGTATCAAAATCAGTTTGCGTAAGGCTACCCAGCAATAGCTCTTCTAGCTCTGGATAAAGTGCTTTTAACTCCGTTTTTATGGCTTCAAAAGGAATTGTATCGGTTTCTACTTCCTCAAATAACTTAAAC
Organism: Flammeovirgaceae bacterium; assembly: GCA_049600855.1. Taxonomy (GTDB): domain Bacteria; phylum Bacteroidota; class Bacteroidia; order Cytophagales; family Flammeovirgaceae; genus JBMYQA01. The sequence goes on from JBMYQA010000007.1 coordinate 47,416, forward strand.
AAGCTATCTGTTAAATACTCTTGTTCTTCTAACTTTACCCGATGTTTCCGAATATCATCTCCAAGGCGATCAATGGTATTTGCCATATGAATATCCTTTTCATCTGTTTCAGGTGGTGCATCGGTAGGCGTTAAATCCAAATAGTATTTATACTCTGGACCAAGCCTAACTGCTGTTAAGGCAGTCGATAAGGTATCTGTAAGTTTATCCGTAGAATCTTGAGAAATACCAGCGCCAAAATAATACACCTCTAATTCGGCTGTGCTGTCTGTGAGAATGTTAAAGTTCCATTCTACACCCTTTGTCATATCCTCATGAATATGCTTAGAAATAAAGCTAGAAATAACTTCATTTTGTCGGATTTTATTGATGGTGTTGAGTAAGAAGAAAATACTTGGCGTAAGCACCACAATTACGGCGACGGCAATAAAACCTTTAATGCGAGGTGCCCACTCGGGGTCTTCATCTTCGGCAAGTGGAAAGCGAAGCATACGCACCACAACATAGGTAGAGAGGCTAATGAGTACTGCGTTAATGAAGAACAAATAAAAAGCACCTCCAAATATTTGGAATTGCCCATTTGCTAATCCAAAACCTGCCGTACATACAGGAGGCATGAGGGCTGTGGCGATGGCTACACCTGGAATGGCATTACTCTTCTCCGTTCTGGAGCCTGCTATAATACCTGCCAAACCACCAAATAAGGCTACACCTGCATCTAATAAAGTAGGTTGTACACGCGAACGCATTTCATCGGTGATATCTCCAAGTGGCGTTAATTTAAAATAGATAAATGCAGTCAATAAACTTAAACCAGTAGCAACACCGAAATTGTACACTGATTTAATGAGGTATTCTTTATCGTTAATGCCTACAGATAGACCAATGCCCAGGATAGGAGACATGAGAGGGGAAATTAACATCGCACCAATAATGACTGCGGGAGAATTGGTATCTAAACCAATGCAGGCAATGGCTGCTGAGCAGATTAACACCCACAGGTTAGAGCCTTCAAGTACCACTCCTCCTTTAATGTCTTTAATGGTACCTTCTACGTCTGTATCGTCAGCTAAATGAGTAATTTTAAAAATAACTCGCTTAACAAAACGCAAAATATTCCTTAGTTCACCAAATATGCGTAAAAAACTGACTTTAACTGGATTGTTCATAATTGTTTAGAAAAAGTTTAGGAGCATGTCTTTTTCCTAAAAAGATGGAAACAAACTACGCAAATATTTCCATAAATCGCTATGTTTAAATGGTGGATATTTTATTAACTATCTGATTATTAGTAATATGTGCTTTTTTGATAAAGAATAATCCTAAAATGATTCAAAATTAAATTATATGAAATAAAATAACCAAGCGTTGATAAAAGTACATGTTTTTCTCTATTTGTGTCAGGTTCTAGGCATAATCCGTTAAAATAATTGAAAGAAAATGCCGAAATTTATAGACGAGTTAATTTGGCGAGGTATTCGCATAGTTACTTTTAGCTAGTAACCGATTAAATTTGCCATGTTTTTCAGACAACCAACCCATTTCATTCTAAACAATCATAGAAACAATTGAACCAAGATTATTTATAAAAATGATAACTACATGCACAAATTTGTATTTATACTACTTATAATAATGTTGCCTTGTATCGGGGTGGGGCAACAGGGTGAAAGCGCTGTGAGTCTATTCATGAAGGCTGAGCAATATCGAAAAGTCAATAACCTCAACGCAGCGATTCAACATTACGATTTAGCCATTAAAAAAGATCCTTACAATCACATGTATCATTTCCAAAAAGGACAATGCTGCATGTTATTAAGAAATTACGCTTGTGCCATTAAAAGCTTTGAAGATGCTATAAGTAATTATCCAGAAGTTAAGAAGCTAGAAAAAGTGGATACTAGTAAAGTTTTAGATGAGGTTTCGGCAGTTATTGAGAAATTTAAACATATATCAA
>JBMYQA010000008.1:0-48957 GCA_049600855.1 Flammeovirgaceae bacterium
GAGATGGACTCGCTAGAGCTTACCATAATCAAAAAGAATTGACTGACGAGAAGTTTATTCCCAACCCTTTTGCTACGGAAACGAGTGGCGAACGCTTATATAAATCAGGAGATTTGGCCAGATGGTTACCGAATGGAAGTATTGAATATGTAGGCCGTAAAGATCAACAAGTTAAAGTAAGGGGGTACCGAATTGAGCTTGGAGAAATTGAAAGCCAACTCAATCAGCTAGATGGCGTAGGGGATTGTAGCGTGGTAGTACAACAGACACGCCATTTGGATAAACAGTTGGTCAATTTCTTTGTGCCTGATCTGGAAGCACTCAAGCAAAAAGAAGATGAGTTATGCTTGGAGCAGGTCAGCAACTGGGAGAGTATTTATGAAAAAGAATATGGCGAAGCGGAAGGCTTTGAAGATGATTTTAACATCACAGGTTGGGTAGATACCTTCACCAATCAACCCATTCCCGAAGTGCAAATGCGCGAATGGCTTCAAGATATTTCAGGTTTTATTCTTCGGCGAAATCCTAAAAAAGTCCTTGAAATCGGTTGTGGTACAGGCTTAATCTATTATCAATTAATTGATCATATTCAGGAATATATTGGAACAGATTTATCGCAAGTTTGTGTAGATCAACTGTCAAACTCATATCAAAAGAATAGTGAAAACTATCCTTTAAGTTCATTTACCGCATGTCCTGCACACGCCATTCAATTGCCCGAAAATACCCAAGTAGATACAATCATTATCAACTCAGTGGTGCAGTATTTTCCAGGGGCATCTTATTTAGAAGATTTATTAACGCATTGCTTCAAGTATTTTGATGGCACAGGGCAAATTATTCTTGGAGACATTCGAGATAACCGACTACAAACGGGATTCAAGGGAAGAATTAAGTTAGCTAAGCTAGCCACATCAGCTAACTTAGATGACTTTGCTTGGGAAGTAGAGCAAGAAATCTTGAAAGATAATGAGCTGTGTATTTCGCCTACCTATTTCTATCAATTGCAAGCAAAATATCCACCGCTTAGTCATGTTGAGCTAGAGTGGAAACAAGGAGATGGCGTAAATGAGATGATGCTATATCGCTATAATGCGGTGTTACACATTGGGGAAAAGCAAGGCGTGAGTCAAGTTGACTGGCAAGATTGGGCAAATGGGAAACAGGCAGAGTATTTTCAAGAACGCATTCACCAAGAGGTTGAACAGCTTGCGCTAACGAATGTGCCCGTCACTCGATTATGGAAGGAGTTGGAAATTCATACTGCCATTCAAGAAAATAAATTGGCTACACTAGAAGAGTTGAGCCGACTCACAGAAGCGCCAAATGCCGCGATGCAACAGGCACAAGCGCTCTTTAAATTAGCACAAGATAAAGGCTATCATGTACGGTTCATCATGACCGAAAATCCTTTCGTGATGGACGTGATGCTATCAAAGCAAACAAATACACAGCTGCTCGAAAGCAGGTATGTGGTTGATGCAAATGCATTACATCAAAATGCTACAAACTTTCCGCTATTTGAAGAAGCAGCACTTGTGATTCAGAAGGAGATGAAGGAAGCGCTTAGTACACAATTACCAGCATATATGCTTCCAGATAAGCATATCGCACTGCAGCAACTGCCATTAACGGCAAATGGAAAGGTTAATAAGCGGTTTTTACAGCAGGTACAGTTAAAGTCGCTGGCGCGATCGGCACAGAAAGCGTATAGCCATGCACGCAATGAGACCGAAAAAGCTTTAGTGAAAATATGGGAAGAGCTTTTACAGTTTGAAGGGATTGGAATAGAAGACAACTTCTTTGAGTTAGGAGGACATTCTTTATTGGCAACTAGGGTGGTTTCCGCCATTCGGAAAGAAATGGGAATTGTGCTACCAATTAAAGCCATGTTTGAATTCAAGTGCATTGCCAACTTGAGTGAATACATTGACTTGATGACGGCTAGCACGGTTGAAGCGGAAGAAGAAACAGAAGTTATTGATATCTAGGCAATCATCGGTTGTCGCATTCGCCACGGTGAGGTGCGTTTTACACGTGCAGAAGATCGTGGCAACTTCACACCAAGTTTTAATAAATACATCAAATAGTAAAATATAAAGGGGTCAAGCTATGAAGCAATCTGTTGCTCAACTCGCCATCAAATTATTGTCGGAAGCCCAAAAAGAAGGTGTCCAACTATTTCTTGAGGGAGAAAAACTACGTATGAGGGTGGTTAAAAACCGCAAATTAAGCCCTGATTTATTAGCCAATATTAAGGCTCATAAAGAAACCCTCGTTGATTTTCTTCAAACAGATTTAGCTCAATTTGAGCAAGAAGAACACCAAGAGCATAAAATCAATCCACAAGAACGCCCTGAAGCGCTACCACTTTCTTTTGCCCAACAGCGATTGTGGTTTATTGATAAACTAGAGCAAGGAACAAACTATCATATTCCGCTCGCACTTCGTTTTGTTGGCCAGCTAGATGAAACTGCATTAAAGCGTGCTTTTCATCAACTTTTAGCGCGGCATGAAGTGCTTCGTACGGTATTTAGAGAACAAAACGGCATTCCCTACCAATACATTAGAAAGGCATCGGATTGGCAGCTTGAACGGGTAAGTTTTGAAGAGACAGGGGAAAAAGACATGGATCGAGTAATTGAGCTAGAAATTATTCGGCCATTTAACTTGGCCGAAGATTACATGCTCAGAGGCAAACTCGTTCGGGTTTCTTCTGAGGAACACGTGTTGATTACAGTATTGCATCACATTGCGGCTGATGGTTGGTCTATGCCTATTTTCGCAAATGAATTGTCTACCTTATATCGCGCAAACACAAAACAAGAAACGCCTCAGTTGCGAGCTTTACCCATTCAATATGCCGACTATGCGATTTGGCAAAACCAGCAAGTAGCTACCTATGATCAGTCGCTAGTGTATTGGCAAAACCAACTGCAAGGCTTAGAGCCGATAAATTTACCTACCGACTTCCCAAGACCTTCGGTTGTGAGTAGGAGAGGACGTACCGCAAGCTTTGCATTTGATAAAACACTTATTCGTAAGCTCAAAGATTTTTCAAATCAACAAGGAGTTACGTTTTTTATGACCATGCTTAGCGGCTTCAACGTATTGTTGAACAAGTATACTGGTCAAGAAGATATCTGTGTGGGTTGCGGAATTGCAAATCGAACCCAAAGTGAAATTGAGCATTTGATTGGCTTTTTTGTCAACACATTGGCACTGCGAAATGATGTGAGTAATAACCCAAGTTTTTTGGAATTACTTGATCGGGTAAAGAAAACGACTTTAGATGCCTATAAACACCAAGATGTACCTTTTGATAAGGTGGTAGAACATGTAGCAACGAGTAGAGATTTGAGTCGAGATAGCCTCTTCCAAATCTTATTTATGCTACAAAATACACCAGAAGGACAAGAGGCGGATTGGGGAGATTTACAAGCCACTGAACTCGACTATGTTTATGACATGTCGAAGTTTGATATTACCCTGCACTTATATGAGAAAGGGGAAGAGTTAGACCTCAAAATGGAATACTGTACGGATTTATTTTCGTCAGAAACCATTGCGCGTATGAAGGAACATTATGAAAATATACTTCATGCGCTCTTAGAAAACCCTGAGGCAAAAATTAGCGACTTAGCCATGCTTTCTAACCAAGAGGAGCACCAAGTACTTGCTGATTTTAATACGACAGATGTTGACTATCCTGCTGGTCAGCACATTGCTGATTTATTTGAGGAGCAAGTGGCGAAAGCACCAGCGCAAGTTGCACTTAATTTTGAGGGAGAAGTACTTACTTATCAGGAACTCAATGAAAAGGCGAATCAGTTAGCGCATCACCTCTTACAACAAGGGGTTCAGGCAGGAGATTTTATTGGGGTGTGCATGGAACGTTCTATGGAGATGATTATTGGTTTAGTGGGAATCTTAAAAGCAGGAGCAGCTTATGTGCCCATTGACCCAAGTTATCCTGAACAGCGCATTGGCTACATGCTTCATGAAGCTGAAATGAAGTTGGTGCTGACCAATAAAGCGCATGAAGCATTGGTTGCCAAAGAAGGGATGGCAGTTTTTGTAGCAGATACTGATTGGGAAAGTGTAACTGTTCAATCGAGTGCTAACCCAACAAGAACGGTAAAAGGAACACATCCTGCTTATGTCATCTATACCTCTGGTTCTACTGGCCGACCTAAAGGCGTGGAAATGACCGTGCAAGCATTGGTTAACCTACTGTATTGGCAACAAGATGAGTTTCAAAATAAATCGCAGCGCTGTGTCTTACAATTTACCAGTTTGAGCTTTGATGTAAGCTTTCAAGAAATCTTTTCCACCTTATGTTTTGGCGGAAAACTGATCCTTATTCAAGAAACGCAACGCAGAGAACCCATTCAATTATTGGAGATCATTGAACAGCAGCAAATCACGCACCTGTTCATGCCTTTTATTGTATTGGATACCTTGGCCGAATCTGCCAAAGAAACCAATTTATATCCTACAAGCCTTGAGGAAATCATTACTGCGGGCGAGCAATTAAAGCTAACGCAAAGCATTCAGCAGCTCATCACAAAAACAGAATCGCAGCTGATCAATCAGTATGGGCCATCAGAAAGCCATGTAGTAAGTGCCTATACCGTAACACCTACTGATTTTACCGATCAACCGTTACCACCTATTGGCAAACCCATTGCGAATGTGCAGCTCTACATCTTAGATGCTTCACTAGGCGTATGTGGCGTAAACATCCCTGGTGAGTTATACATTGGAGGGATTGCCTTAGCAAATGGCTACGTGAATCGGGATGATTTGACCCAACAGCGTTTTATACAAATTTCGATTGGAGGCCGCACACAGCGGGTGTATAAAACAGGAGATTTGGTCAAATGGCTGCCCAATGGCGATATTGAATATATCGGTCGAGCAGACGATCAAGTGAAAATTAGAGGTCATCGGGTAGAATTAGGAGAATTGGAAAGCGTACTGCAACAGTGCGAAGGGGTTACACAAAATGCGGTATTAGCTAAAAAAGACCAAAATGGCTTGAATTATTTGGCCGCTTATGTCGTGAAAACTACCGATACTGCTGAGGAAAACATCAAGGCTTACATGCAAAAGCTACTCCCCAGCTACATGCAGCCATCATTTTACATCTTTTTAGATCAGCTTCCTGTCACGCAAAATGGTAAAGTAAATAAGCGCGCATTGCCTGAGCCTGATCTCACGCAATTGGGAAATGAATATGTTGCGCCAAGTACAGCAACAGAAAAAGCCTTGGCAGCGCAATGGATAAAACTGCTAGGGGTGGAACAGGTGAGTGTGAAAGATAACTTTTTTGCCTTGGGAGGACACTCTTTGTTAGCCACGCGAGTAATTGCGGGTATCCGCAAAGAGATGAACATCACACTAGCCGTACAAGATTTATTCTTGAAGCCTGTATTAAGGGATTTGGCAGCCTTTATTGATGCACAACAACAAGCAACGGCGGTCACAATTCCTGTGGCAGACAGAAGCAAGGATATTCCGCTTTCTTTTGCCCAAGAGCGTTTATGGTTTGTAGACAAGCTCCAAGGCAGTATGAATTACCACATTTGGTCGGTATGGAGGCTGAACGGTTCCGTAGATGCATCGATATTAGAGCAGGCATTGAAACAAGTTGTCGAACGACATGAAGTCTTAAGAACGGTATTTATTGAGGGGCAGGGCAAGGCCCATCAAGCGGTGATTGATGCAGCAAATTGGCGTTTGTTGACGATGGCTCCAGAAGGAGAGGTTGATGTAGAAGCTGTTTTACATGAAGAGATTCATACACCTTTTGATTTAAGCAAAGATTATATGCTTCGAGCGCGATTGATTCAACAATCGTCAAATGAACACCTCTTACTACTAAACTGCCACCACATTGCAACAGATGGCATTTCATTATCCATCCTCTATCAAGAGCTCAGTAAGAATTACGAGGCATTACAACAGGGAAAAGCGTCCAACTTACAGGATTTACCCATTCAATATATTGACTATTCCGTATGGCAACGCGAGCAATTACAAGGCGCACAGTTTGAGCAAGAACTGAATTATTGGGAAGAGCAGCTCAGTGGATTGGAGCCACTCGACTTTCCTACTGATTTCAAACGGCCAACCGTTCGGGGAACAGCAGGTAAAATGGTTTACCGAGCCATTCCTTCTGGATTGAGTGAAAAAATTAAAGCCCTAGCACAACAAGAAGGCGTAAGTAATTTTATGCTATTCTTGACTACGTTTCATATTTTGTTACATCGCTATACTGGGCAGGCAAGTAGCTGCATTGGCGTACCGATTACAAATCGCTCGCAACCAGAGTTAGAGCAACTTATCGGTTTTTTTATCAATAACCTTCCAATGCGTTGCGATGTAGATGGAAAAGTGCCGTTTTCAACCTTACTTGCACAAGTGAAAGCGGCTACACTAGCAGCTTATGAGCACCAAGAAGTGCCATTTGAGAAAATGGTAGAACGTGTGGTGGAAACGAGAGATATGGGACAGAATCCGCTCTACCAAACCACCTTTACCTATCATAATTACGCGCAAACGGATGCTTTCGCTTTAGGAGAAGCCCAAGCGATAAAAGAAGACATTGCCATTTCCATTACCTTATTTGATCTCAGTTTCCACGTTACCGAAACACCTGAAGGCTTCCGTTTAGGAATTAACTACAGCACAGAGTTGTTTTTAGAAGAGCGCATTCAAAGGCTCACAGCACAAGTAGAAACGCTCTTAAATGCGATTGTATCCAACCCCAATCAGGAGGTTGCCAAATTGGAGTTACTACCAGCTGATGAGCGCTTACTGTTAGTGGACACGCTGAACCAAACCAGCCAAGCATTTGAAGAGCGAACAGTGGTAGACAGTTTCCGCGTCAGCGCAAAGACTTATGCCCAAAAAGTGGCGATTGTTCATGAAGGCGAAACACTCAGTTATGGGGAGTTAGATGAAAAATCTAATCAACTAGCGGCTTACTTGTTGGAGCAAGGAATGACACCAGGCGATGTAGTTGGCGTATGCATGTATCGTTCAGCCACGATGCTGACCAGCTTTTTGGCGATCTTAAAGGCAGGAGGCGCTTATTTGCCCATTGATCCTGAATACCCAGCGGAGCGCATCCAGTACATGATGGAAGATGCTGGTGTGAAGTTGGTCTTAACAGCTATGGAGTACAATCGGGAAACCATGTTCTATGAAAGCTTGGTGCCTGAGCAAGCAGGTGTCAATAGCATATTGGTAGAGGATGATTGGGATGAAATTGAAAGTCAATCGACCACCACTACGGATTACCAAATCAATACGCGTGATACAGCTTATGTGATTTATACCTCTGGTTCAACAGGAAAGCCGAAAGGGGTAATGGTATCGCATCAAGCACTTCATAACTTAGTGAGTTGGCACCATGAAGCGTATCAAGTGACTGAACAGGCACATGCTACGATGATGGCAGGAGTTGGTTTTGATGCTTCTGTTTGGGAAGTATGGCCTTATTTAGCTTGCGGGGCAACGATTTACACCGTGCCTGAAGACATTAAACTATCGCCTGATGAATTAGTTGAATTCTTCAAATCGCAAGAGATTACACATAGTTTTGTGCCTACGGTGCTTGTTCCTGAGTTCGTAGCAAGTACGACCAATCAATCTTTACCCTTAAACTACCTATTAACAGGAGGTGACCGCTTGCCTCCCCTTGAATTGCAAGGCTTAGCTTATTCCATTGTCAATAATTACGGTCCAACGGAAAATGCGGTGGTAGCTACTTATTACTCACTCAACGGCAAAGAGGCGGGGCATCCACCAATTGGAAAGCCAATTTCGAATGCACAGGTATATCTTTTAGGGAAGTATAACGAGTTGGTACCCTATGGTGCCATTGGAGAATTGTGTATCGGAGGAAAAAGCTTGGCAACGGGTTACCTCAATCAGGATACATTGACAGCAGAGAAGTTTATTTCACATCCTTTTGATTCGGATTCAACCAAACGTCTCTATAAAACAGGTGATTTAGCGCGCTGGCTGCCTTCTGGTGACTTAGAATATTTAGGGAGAAAGGACGATCAAGTTCAAGTAAGAGGCTACCGAATTGAGTTAGGTGAAATAGAGACTGTTTTACAGGAATTTCCTGCGATCAACCGATGTGTGGTACTCGTAAAAGAGACTTCTGAATTAACGAAAACATTGATGGCCTACGCGCTGGTAGATGAAACATTCGATGCAGAAGAGGCTTTAAGTTACTTAAGACAGCAACTGCCTGACTACATGATACCTAGCTTAATTATTCCATTGGAGTCTTTCCCACTAACCGCGAATGGAAAGCTAGATTACAAAGCACTGCCGCTACCTGAAAGCATTCAATCAGAAACGGATACCTATGTTGCCCCTCGTAACGTCACGGAAACTCAGTTAGCTGAGATTTGGAGCGACTTATTGCGTTCAAATAAAGTTGGTATTCACGATAATTTCTTCGCATTGGGTGGAGATTCCATCATCACCATACAAGTAGTCAACCGAGCGAAGCGCTTAGGGTATTCTTTACAAGCGCGTGACCTCTTTGAGCATCAAACAATTGCTTCGCTGGCTGCAATGATCTCTACCCAAACGGCTAATGAGACAGGGGAACAAGGCTTGTTGACAGGCGAGTCTGCTTTGACACCCATTCAAACCTGGTTTCTTGCCCAAGATTATATGGGAATTGAACATTATAATCAGGCACTGTTATTTAAAATTGATAAAAGCATTTCGGCAAGCACCATTGAGCAAGCGATTCAAGCCTTGTGTAATCAACACGATGCTTTGCGCTTTGTATATGAACAGCAAAATGGTGTATGGACACAAGAGTATGGCACAAATCGTGGGAATTTTAGCATAGAAGACCTCACGCGGAAAAGTAGCTCAGAGCTGACTAATTCATTAATAGCCGTTTGTAATTACTATCAAACACAAATGAATTTAGAGCAAGGCAAGCTCGTGCAAACGGCACTTGTGCAAATGCCTGATTATGAAGCTGAAAATCGCTTATTTATTGCCATTCACCACTTGGCTGTAGATGGGGTTTCTTGGCGAATTATTATGGACGATTTGCAAACGGCTCTGGATGCGCTTATCGCCTCTCAAGAAGTAGCATTAGGCACAAAGACCGCTTCGTATCGAGAATGGGCTGAGGCCATACACAACTATGCACAAAGCAATCGCGCATTAAAACAACTTCCGTATTGGAAAAATACAGTTTCTATCGCTCAATCCTTTCCTACTGACAAACCCGTAAAGCGCGCTAACTGGGCATCGGTGCATGAGATTACGGAGGTATTGCAGCCAACAGTTACCAAGTCGTTATTGCAAGAGGTCAATCAGGCGTATCGTACAGAAATTAATGATGTATTGCTAACCGCTTTATTTTACACCTTGCAAGAGTGGAGTGAAAACAAGCAATTGATGATTGGCTTAGAGGGGCATGGCAGGGAGGAAAGCGTTGGAAAAGTGAGTGTGGCAAATACAGTAGGATGGTTTACCAATATCTACCCCGTTACCGTCGATTTTTGGGAGGAAGCAAGTATGGTTGACCTACTGAAAGCGGTAAAAGAAAGGCTCCGTACCATTCCAGATAAAGGAATGGCTTATCAGGCAATGCGTTACCTTCATCCTTCCGAAGAGATTCGAAATAGCTTGCAGGTGGAACAATGGGATGTATTATTCAATTACTTGGGTCAGTTCGATAACCTTTCGCAAAAAGAAAATCGCTTACAAATCAGCTCAGAAAAGACAGGACAAGGTTTTGGAGATGCCACTCCTTTCCATCATCATTTTATGATCAATTCTTTGATTACGGACGGGCAATTAGAAGTAACATGGAGCTATTCGGATGAAATGTATGAATCAGAAACGGTTCAGCAACTGGCGCAAGCATTTATTCAGAATTTAAGCAAATTAATTGAAGCATGTAAAGGCAAGGAACATCACCCAACTCCTGCCGATTATGGATTAGCAGGAAAAGTCTCCGCGAAAGAGCTTGATTATTTCTTAGCCCAACATGTTGAGGGCATTCCGCGCAGGGAGTCCATTGCCGATATTTACCCACTCAGCCCAATTCAAGAAGGCTTATTATTCCATGGTTTATTCGATTCATCTTCAACAGCCTATACCGAACAGTTTTGCTGTGATTTTAACATTGCTATTGACCTCAATGCCTTCCAAGCTGCATGGGATTTAATTCTTCAACAACATTCAATCTTTAGAACAGCATTTTTGCATAAAGCACTAGCTGTGCCAGTTCAATGTGTGCATCACGGGGTGAAAATGCCCGTGCATGTATTGGATTTGACTACCGAAACCCCTGAGAAACAAGCGGAAAAACTAGAACAGTTTTTAGTGGAAGACAAGCAATCGGGTTTTGCATTTGACCAAGCTCCTTTGATGCGAGTGACTTTGATCAAACTTTCAGCGCATCAGTATAAAATGGCTTGGACGCATCATCATATTTTACTTGATGGCTGGTCATTCTCAATTTTAACTACAAAACTGCTACGCTATTACGAAGCTTTTGCTCAAGGAGAATTTCCCGAAACTGAGCGTGAAGATAATTATCGCGATTACATCGACTACGTAAATAGCAAGGATGAATATGAGGTGGAAGATTTTTGGCGAAACTATGCAGTTGATATCACTACGCCTACATTTTTACCTTTTGTGTCGGATACCGTTCCGAACAGAAATAAGGGATTGGGTGAAATCAAAGAGTTGGAGTTTCATTTTGATGCTGAAATGAGTCAAAAAATTAATGACTTCTCCAAATCAGCTCATCTCACCATGAATACAGTGGTACAAGGCGTGTGGGCCTTGGTATTGTCTAAATACACAGGCAAGCAAGCTATTTCATTTGGTGTGACTTCATCAGGTAGGCCCTCAGAATTAGCTTTTGCAGATGAACGTGTTGGCTTGTACATCAATACCATTCCGCTATTTACCCATGTGCCTTTCGAAAATGATCTTCCCAATTGGTTGAGCAATTTGCAAAAAATGAGCACGGCTGCTCGCGAATTTCAATATACACCCATCAATACCATTCAACGTTGGACTTCCATTCAAGGAGAGTTATTTGATACCTTATTAGTGTTCGAAAATTATCCGATTAGTGAGGAAATCGAAAAAGACTGGGCCTTAAAAATGGATAATGTGGTATTGGAAGAGCATACGAATTACCTCTTAACCGTGATCGTATACATGCTGGATGAGTTGCACATTAAATTTAGTTATAACAGCAGTTTGTTAGACAGTGTGTATGTGGAACAAATGAAGGGGCACTTCATTGAAGCCATGACGCAGTTAATCGGAGGTTGTGATCGTATTGCCAACTTGCATATTTTAACGGCAGCAGAACGGGAGCGTTTGGAGCATCAAAATAGAGCTAAAACGGATGAGCATATTCCTCAAACAGCTTGGGCGCTATGGAAGGAAATGCTTCAGCAGCATCCTGATCAACTGGCTATTGTGGAGCATAATAATCAGTTGACATACCGTGAATTACATCAGAGAAGTGTGCGGGTTGCCCAAGAATTGCTGACAAAAGGCGTACACAAAGGTGAGCTGGTTGGGGTATACATGAATCGAACGAGTCATTTGATAGAGGCCATGCTCGCGACCATGATGGTGGGCGCAGTATATGTGCCCATTGATACCGCATACCCTACCGAACGGGTGAAATACATGTTGGAAGATGCGGCCATATATACGCTATTGACTACGGCTGACTTTCAACATGATGAAGCTTTAAAACAACAAAGTGACTTACAGTGCATTGCGCTTGATCAATTTGACGCTACAGCAAATAGTGAAATGGAGTTAGAAGCCTTCCCTGAAGTTTCCCTTACTGATTTGGCCTATATCATCTATACCTCTGGCACAACAGGAAAGCCGAAAGGGGTCATGGTAGAGCATAAAGGGCTGGGGAACTTGATTCAGTGGCACCAAGCTGCTTATGAAGTCAATCAGCAGTCTAAAGCAAGTGTAATGTCGGGTATCGGTTTTGATGCATCCTTGTGGGAAGTGTGGCCCTACCTTTGCTCAGGCGCAACACTTTATATCATTTCAGATGAACTGAAACTATCTACAGCTTTATTGGTAGAGTTTTTCCGTCAACATGAAATTACCCATAGCTTTTTGGCTACCGCCCTTGTGCCTGATTTTGTGGAGGCAACGAAAGGCCAGCCATTACCGCTTACGCATTTATTAACGGGTGGCGACCGACTTGCAAAGCTCGCAAGCAGTGAGCTTGATTACAGGGTATTTAACAATTATGGGCCTACCGAGAATACTGTCGTGGCTAGTTATTATGAGCTAATGGGTGATGAAACTAGAAACCCGCCTATTGGCAAAGCCGTGGATGGCGTGCAATTGTATGTATTGGATGATCGAAAAGAGTATGTGCCAATGGGAGTAGTAGGAGAACTCTATATTGGGGGTGCAAGTTTAGCCGCAGGCTATTGGAATCAAGCCATTTTAACAAAAGAAAAGTTTATTTCTCATCCAAATACGCGCAATCAGGAATTGGTATACCGTACAGGTGATTTGGTGAGATGGCTACCGGATGGCAATTTGGAGTATGTAGGACGTAAAGATTCTCAAGTACAAATTCGAGGTTTCCGTGTCGAGTTAGGTGAGATCGAAGCGGTACTTGAGCAAGCTGAATATATTTCGCAGAGCATGGTACTTGCCCAAGAAGTGAATCAAAGTCAGCAACTCATTGCCTATGTGATTGTGGAAGAAGGTTTTGATAAAGAAAGCTGCAAGGCTTATCTCAAAAAACAATTACCAAATTACATGGTTCCTGCTGCAATTGTAGTGTTGGAAAGCTTCCCGCTCACTCCAAATGGAAAAGTAGCGGTTCAAGAATTACCTAGCCCTGAAGTGGTGGCTTCTCAAACCTATACGGAGCCTCGAAATGAGTTCGAACAAGAACTTCAGGCAATTTGGAAAAAAGTACTAGGTCAAGAAACCGTCGGAGTGTTTGATGACTTCTTTGAGCTGGGCGGAAACTCACTATTAGCCATGAGGATGCTTGCAGAGTTTAAAAAGGAGCTAAACATGGACATTCCCATTAAAGTGTTATTTGAGTTTACAAGTATTGCTGACTTAGCAGTTGGTCTCAAACTATTTAAAAATCAAGAAGATAAGTCAGAAGAGGATATGGAAGTATTCGAATTATGATCTGATCACGAACAAACAAAGACCTAACGTAAACCAAGTCAATTAAAAGCAGCATGAGAAACTTAACAACACCGATTAGAGCCTTACTGATTGAAGCTGAAAAGCAGGGGATGTCTTTATTTGTTGAAAATGGGAAGTTGCAATTCAAAGTGAAGAAAGGGCATCGTCCCGATAACTCCTTTTTAGCGGAACTCAAAAAACATAAAGCAGAATTGATGGCTTTTTTGATGAGCATTCAGCCATCAGAAGAAAGCAGTGCGCCGATTCAAGTAATTGCAGAGAAACCAGAACGCGTACCGCTTTCTTCTGCACAAGAACGGTTATGGTTCCTACATCAACTGGAAGGTTCGATCAACTATCATATTCCATTTGTGTGGCAAATTGAAAGACACCTAGCAAGTGAGCTATTGGAAACAAGTTTCCGTGAGCTGGTGAATCGTCACGAAATCTTAAGAACGGTTTACGGAGAAGTGGACGGACAAGCATTCCAGCAAATATTGCCGAAAGATCAATGGGAGATGCAGCAAACGGAAAGGAGCGAAGAACTCACGAGTTTCATACAAAATGAAATCTATCGACCGTTTGATTTGGCAACGGAGCACATGCTCAGAGTGCATTTGATTACAATAAGTAAGGAGAAGAATGTGTTGGTGATGGTGCTCCATCATATTGCTTTTGATGGTTGGTCGGCACCTAATTTGTTGAAGGAGTTAACGCAAGTATACGAAGCGCTGAAAATAGGAAAAGGCGTGGAATTACCTGCTTTGCCGATTCAATATTCAGATTACGCTTTGTGGCAGCTAGCACAATTAAAAACACCAGTATTAGCAGATAAATTAACGTATTGGGAACAGCAGCTTCAAGGCATAAGCCCTTTGAACTTACCCACTATTCCACAACATAAACAACTGGGAGAGGCGAGAGGGAATTTGTTGGTAGTTACACTAAATCAACAAATTGCTATGCAGCTAGGCCAGTTTGCCCAAGCGCAACAAGTGACACCATTTATTGCCTTGTTAAGTGTGTTTAAAGTGCTCTTGTTCAAATACACGGCACAATCGGATATCAGTGTAGGAAGCCCTGTTGCAAATCGAACGCAAGCAGAACTCAGTCAGCTCGTGGGACTATTTGTAAATACATTGGTGTTTAGAACAGAAGTTGATGCCAAGAAGTCCTTTACTGCCTTTTTACAGCAGGTAAAACAGACGGTGCTCGATGGATATGAGCATCAAGAAGTGCCGTTTGAAAAAATTGTGGAGCGGTTAGTGAAAGAGCGTGACAGGAAACAGTCGCCACTTTTTCAAGTTATGTTTACACTCGATGCGGCTGCAGAAGATGAAAGCTTGCAGGTAGGAGAAAGTACGTGGACTGACTTCCCCTTTGAAAGCCAAACCGCCAAATTTGACTTGACATTCAACGCGATTCAAAAGCAAGAAGGTTTGGAGTTAGCGATTGAGTATCGTAGCGATTTATTTAGCGAAGCAACCATTCAAGGAATGGCTCGACATTTTGAACAGTTGCTTACCGCAGTGATTGATCAGCCAGAATCGACTATTGAAAAATTAGAATTGCTTTCAGCGGAAGAAAAAACGTTTTTAGTTGAAGGACTGAACCAAACGCAGCTTGACTATACGGAAAGTGAGCATTTTCTGGAACTGTTCGAACAGCAAGTAAAAACGAATCCAACAGCGATAGCGGTACGATTTGATGAAGAACAATTTACCTATGCGCAAGTGTATGATCAGGCCGCTGAATTTGCCCATCACTTAGTGCAAGAAGGAGTGCAACCCAACGACCTCGTGAGCATTTGCATGGATCGACATCCAAACATGTTGACGGCTATGTTAGCGGTGATGATGGCTGGAGCAGCCTACGTGCCTATTGATCCTGACTATCCAGCTGATCGTATTGCTTTTATGCTGGCAGATTCCAATACGAAATTCGTACTGAGTGAGCAGAAGTATCAGGGTTTATTCTCAAATGACACAGGCTCTAAAGTGTATTGGTTAGATGCGTTCCCGTTTTCCCAAAAGAAATTACAGCGACCAGCTGTCCAGATTGATGGCAAGCAACTGGCCTACATTATTTACACATCAGGCTCTACAGGAAAACCCAAAGGAGTTGCCATTCAGCATAGCAATTTAACTGCGTTTATTCGCTGGTGCCGGCAAGAGTTTGCAGCGAGTCCATACGCCATTACGTATGCGGCCACGTCCATTTGTTTTGACCTCTCCATTTTTGAATTCTTCTATACACTTACCACAGGCAAACAAATTCGGATATTAGCAAATGCCTTAGACATTCCACAATGGATGGAAAAAGAAGAAGGTATTTTATTGAACACCGTCCCAAGTGTGATCAATAATTTGTTAGAAGAAAAGGTAAATTGGGAAGGCGTTACCGTAGTAAATATGGCCGGTGAGCCTATTCCGTTAACCGTAATTCAACAATTAGAACTGGATCGTTTAGAGGTTCGAAACTTATACGGGCCATCAGAAGATACTACGTATAGCACGTATTATCGCATTACCGAAGCCGTGCCCGCACTGATTGGTCGGCCAATTGGCAATACGCAAGTATACCTGTTAGATCAAGCGGGGCAACTGGTTCCGCAAGGAGTAATTGGAGAGCTATGTCTGGGTGGAAAAGGCTTAGCAGCAGGGTATTTGAATCGGGAACAACTCACCCAAGAGCGTTTTATTCCCAACCCCTTTGCCAAAAATGCTGATGAAAAACTATATAAAACGGGTGACTTAGCACGCTGGACACCTGATGGAGAATTAGAATACTTAGGTAGGAGAGATGACCAAGTGAAAATTCGAGGCTACCGAATTGAGCTTGGAGAGGTTGAGAATAGTTTGATTCAGCAGGATGCTGTGGCACAAGGGGTGGTAGTGGTGAAGAAAAGCCCTGAAGGTTCGGCACAAATCGTTGCCTATGTAGTTCCTGAGCCTGCTTATGATGCGAACAAGGTGTTGGCTGCGATGAAGCAACAACTGCCGCATTACATGATTCCATCGGCATTGATTGAGTTGGAGGAAATCCCTCGCACCCCAAATGGAAAAGTAGATAAAAAAGCCTTACCTGAGCCGGATTACCACACCAATCAGCCAAGCTATCTAGCTCCTAGAAATGAAACCGAGAAAATCTTGGTGACCATTTGGGAAAGCTTGCTCCAGGTGAAAGAAATTGGTGTTGAGCAAGATTTCTTTGCCTTAGGTGGTCATTCGCTTCTCGTGAGTCGCTTCATTGCGGCCATTCGTAAACAATTGAACATAGAAGTGCCCATGAAGGCGCTATTCGACTTTCCAACAATAGCTCAATTTGCGCAATATATAGCGGAAGCAGGTTTTGCACCTGCGCCTCAAGTGACCATCCAAGCTCAAGAACGCCCTGAATACTTGCCTTTGTCTTTTGCCCAAGAATCACTTTGGTTAATTGATAAACAATTAGAAGACAGTACACAATACCACACGCCTTTGGTACTTCGATTACAAGGTAAGTTGGATGAAGAGGCACTTGAAAATGCCTTAAAAAGCATCGTGACGAGGCATGAAGTATTGCGAACTGTCATTAGAGATACAGAAAATCAACCTTTTCAACTAGTATTATCCGCAAGTGATTGGACACTAACAAAAGGGAAAACGCTTTCGGATAAGGAGATTCAAACATACATCCAAGCACAACTGAACCTACCTTTTCAACTTTCATCAGATTACATGATGCGAGCTGAACTGCTGAAGGTGAGTGATGAAGAACAGGTACTCTTTATTCTTTTCCACCACATTGCTTGTGATGGATGGTCAATTCCATTGGTGGCTCAAGAGTTGCAAAATGCTTATCAAGCCTTAAGTCAGGGACAGACTTTACAGGAACTTCCTTTGCCGATTCAGTATGCAGATTATGCAATTTGGCAACGAGAGACCTTGGTTGGAGAATACGTTGAACAAAAAGTGGCTTATTGGGAAGATCGTCTTTCAGGAAGTGAACCGCTTGAGCTTTCCACAGACTTTCCAAGGCCAGCCATACAAAGCTCAAGAGGGAATACACTGCAATGGCAAGTTAACAAAGCACTTGCTGATCAACTAGAAAACTTAGCCAAACAGGAAGGTGCAACCTTATTTATGACTTTGTTGAGCAGCATTCATGTATTGCTATACAAATACACAGGTCAAACAGATACCTGCATTGGCACGCCTGTAGCCAATCGCTTTGCCAGTGAATTAGATCATTTAATTGGCTTTTTTGTGAATACGTTGGCCTTGAGAAGTGAACTGGATGCAGCACAGTCGTTCAGACAATTTCTCAAGCAAGTAAAAACACAAACAATAGAAGATTTTTCAAACCAAGAGGTTCCTTTTGAGAGGTTAGTCGCTCGGTTGGTAAGGGAACGAGACTTAAGTCGCAACCCGTTGTTTCAAGTCATGTTCGTGCTTCAACATGTCGATGAAGAGGTATCGCACTTTCAGATGGGCGACGTGACTGCAAGGTTGGAAGGGGTGAGCCATGAGACTTCCAAATTTGATTTATCCTTCAGTATTGCCCAACAAGCGAATGGCTTTGAGTTAAACATCGAATATGCCACAGACCTGTTCGCACAAGGCACTATTGAGCGACTAGGGGAGCACTTGATTCAACTCTGGGAGCTTGTAAGCACTCAGCCAACTGTGAGTATCAATCAGCTCAACATATTGTCAGAAAAGGAGACAGATCAACTGTTACATGTGTTCAATGATACTGCAAAAGCAAAAGCTCCTTATGCAACTGTGTTAGATTGGTTCGCCCATGCCGTAACGCAATATCCAAATGCGATTGCTTTATACGATGGCGTAGGGCAAATGAATTATGAAGAACTCCATCAACGTTCTAATCAAGTAGCTCAGTATTTACACACATCTGGTGTACAAGCAGGAGATCGGGTCGGGCTTTGTATGGAACATTCCATGGACGTAGTGATTGCGTTATTGGGGATTTTGAAAGTAGGTGCAGCGTATGTTCCGATTGATCCCAATTTTCCAGCAAAACGAGTTGCCTATATCGTTGATGATGCAGCGGTAGCCGTTATCATCACAAAAGAAAGTCAAAAGGAACTAGTCGCTTCACATACGAGTAGCAGGTTGATCGTATTAGATGACCCAACTTGTGTGGAAGAATGGACGCAAGCATCCAATCAAAAACTCCATGTTGAAGTAGCACCAGCCCACGCAGTATATGTCATTTATACATCAGGAACCACAGGCAAGCCCAAAGGTGTGGTGATTGAACATCAGAATTTGTTGAACTATGTAGATTATGCGGTAGATGCATATCGCGAAGGACTTTCACATTTCAACTTCCCTTTGTTTACCACATTGGCCTTTGATTTAACGCAAACCAGCATTTATTTACCCTTGTTGACAGGTGGAAGTATTACGATTGAACATGGAGACATTGATTTGGTACTCAATCGAATAGTAGCAAATACACGCATCAATTCAATTAAGCTCACTCCTTCGCATGTGAAACTACTAGATGGTATTGATGGGCGAGCTTTATGGAAATGTATCATTGTTGGTGGAGAAGCCTTAGCGCATACTCATGTGCGGAGCTTATTCAAACTCAGTCCTCAAGGAAATGTATTTAATGAATATGGCCCTACGGAAGCAACAATTGGTTGTGTAGTAGATAAAATCACCGCAAAGACTCAGGAGCAGAAAATTACCATTGGCAAGCCGATCGCAAATACAGCGATCTACATTTTAGATACGGATCATCAGCCTGTGCCAATTGGCGTAAAGGGAGAACTCTATATTGCTGGAGCAGGATTAGCTCGACATTATTTGAATAAGCCCGAGTTAACGGCTGAACGTTTTGTGGAAGTGTCTTTGGGGGCATCTGTCACGCAGCGGATGTACAAAACGGGAGATATTGCCCGTTGGTTGCCAACTGGTACCATTGATTATTTAGGGCGTGTAGATGATCAAGTAAAAATTAATGGCTATCGCATTGAACTCAATGAAATTTCTCATGCTTTACAAGAGATTGCTGAAATAGAACAAAGTGCGATTATCGTACAGCAATTGCAGCATGATACGCAGCAGCTAGTCGCTTATTATGTGGCAAGTCAAGAAATTACACAAGAATCCATTCAACAACACTTGAGGCAGTCCTTGCCGAGCTATATGCTTCCTTCGGTATATATGCCCTTGGCGCAGATGCCTTTGACCAAGAATGGGAAAATAGATAAAAAAGCATTACCGCTTCCTGAACAGCTGATCACCGCAGAACGCAAACATGCTGTTGCACGCAATCAAACCGAAGAGGATTTGATGATGGTTTGGAAGCAATTGCTCCTTAGAGGGGAACGAGAAGAAATGGGCATTCACGATAATTTCTTTGCCATAGGAGGCGACTCCATTATTGCGATTCAAGTCGTGAACCGTTTAAGGCAATTAGGCTATCAGTTACGTCCTAGAGTAATCTTTGAATATCAAACCATTGCTGACTTAGCTGCGAATATCCTACAAGAAACCAACGAAGTGCAATATGAGCAAGGGCAACTCAGTGGAGAAGCGCTCATGTTGCCAATGCAACATCATTTCTTTTCTTGGAGTAGTGACTTGTTGACACACTATAATCAACAAATCATCATTAAGATTGATAAATCCTTTTCCCAACCACAGCTCGAAACGGCTTTTGCGGCTCTAGTGAAACAACATGATGCCTTGCGTTTTCAATATAAAAAAGTAGCAGGGGAGTGGAAGCAGTATTATGGCAGCCAAGTAGCGGCTTTGATAACCGTGGATTTGACCAAAGAGCCAGCTTTTGCGGACGAAATTTCACGCATTTGTACGGACTACCAACAACAGATGAATCCAATTGCTGGAGAGTTGGTGAAAGCAGTTTGGTTTAAAACGCCAGAAACCGAATCGCATCATCGCTTGAGCATTGCTGTCCACCATTTGGCGATAGATGGCGTTTCTTGGCGAATTTTACTGGATGATTTAGCGCGCGCACTCCGAATGATTCAAACTGATCAGACTGTTCAGTTGGGAGCAAAAGGATGCTCAGTGAGGGAATGGGCGGCTAAACTTCAGGCGCAAGCCCCAGTGGTTGAAAAGGAGCTCCCATTTTGGAAAGAAGTTACTGCGCAATACCAAGCACTGCCGACTAAGAGTCCTGAACAACAAGTTACGCGAAAAGAGGTAGCGGAGCATACGGTGAAATTAAGCAAAGCATTGACTACACAGCTTACTACTAGCGTGCATACCGCTTACCAGACTGAAATCAATGATCTGTTATTAACAGCGCTGTTGATTACCCTTCAAAAATGGACCAATCGAACGACAATGGTAATTGGTTTGGAAGGACATGGTCGTGATGAACAATTGACAGATTTGGATGTAAGTAATACGGTAGGCTGGTTTACCAATAGCTACCCTGTTGCACTTTCCTCGGCCAAGGAAGATACGCTAGGTGATGCGATTAAGCGTGTGAAGGAACAATTGCGAGCAGTTCCTAACAAAGGAATGGGATATGGAGTTTTACGTTATTTGCATAATGATGCAAATGTCCGCCAAGAACTGGATCGGCCAAGTTGGGATATTTTATTCAACTACCTCGGTAACTTTGATCAAGCACTTCAACAAGATCATCAGTTTGCATTTGCAGAAGAGGATGGTGGTAAGATGATTGGAGATGACGTTCCATTCTTGCATAAACTAGAACTGAATAGCTTAATTAGCGAGGGGGAGTTGATACTTTCTTGGAGCTTTCCGTCAACTATTTTTGATAAAGACGAGCTTTCTCAAGTGGCTAATAGTTATTTAGCTGAATTAACTGCAATCATTCAGCTTTGTGAAGCACAAACAGAAATCAATTATACCCCTTCTGATTTTAAGTTGGCTTCGAAGGTGAGCATCGAAGAGTTGGATGTTTTCTTGAAAACGAAGGAAAATCAAGTCACTCGTCAAGCGTTGATTAGTGCAATTTATCCATTAAGTCCGCTTCAAGAAGGCATGTTGTTTCATTGTTTGTATGAGAAAGATCTGAATACCTACCTTGAGCAATTTGTATGTGAATTACAAGGGCCACTCCACTACCAGCACTTTGAAGATGCGTGGGCGCATATTATACAAAGTCACAGTGCTTTGAGAACCGCAGTAGTGCATC
This sequence comes from Flammeovirgaceae bacterium, assembly GCA_049600855.1. Classification (GTDB taxonomy): domain Bacteria; phylum Bacteroidota; class Bacteroidia; order Cytophagales; family Flammeovirgaceae; genus JBMYQA01. The sequence continues at coordinate 21,370 of JBMYQA010000008.1, forward strand.
GCGCTTTTAAAATGCCGATGCAATATGTCTATAAAAAGGTAGCGCTTCCGCTCCAAAAGTTAGATTGGACGCAGTATTCAGCACAAGAGCAGCAAGAGAAATTTACTGCGCTTATTGAGGAAGATAAACAGCAAGAGTTTGATTTCACTGTTGCTCCTTTTTTACGACTAATCCTCATTAAATGCAGTGAGCAGGTACATAAATTAATCTGGACGACGCATCACCTTTGCATTGACGGTTGGTCTACCATTAATATCATTGATGAACTGCTTACGCATTATGAAACGTTACATGCAGGAGCTGCGCTAACGGTAAAAGAAGACAATTACCAAGACTTTATTGAGTTCATTCAGCAAAGAGACCTGTCTGATGAAAAGGCCTCATGGAAAAATTACTTTTCGGAATTTAATGGCGCCACTTTACTTCCTTTTGTCAAGCGCAATAAGCAGCGTGAACAGTTTAAAGGAAAATCGGCACACCTTGATGTGTACTTAGAGGAAAATGTCACAGATATCCTACAGTCATTAGCCAAAGCACATCAATTAACGATCAACACGTTGGTGCAAGGGGCTTGGGCAATTGTTTTATCAAAATATACGGGTTCAGCGTATCCGATATTTGGCGTAGCTGTTTCTGGAAGGCCTACTGAGGTAGCAGATGTGGAAAATCGAGTTGGTTTATACATCAACACACTTCCGATTTATACGCAGATTAAAGGCGATAATGATATCATTGATTGGCTACAAGAATTACAAAATAGTCAGATGCAGATGCGTATCTATCAGCATACTTCTTTAGTCGATATTCAGCAATGGATTGACTACAAAGGAGAATTATTTGACTCAATCATCTCATTTCAAAGTATTGTAGCACAAAAGCCTGAAAATAAGGAGTGGATGTTTTCCATGGAAGAAGTGGAAATGAGTGGACAGTCAAATTTTCCACTAGCCATCAATGTAGCCATCCGAGAGCAATTGGCCTGTCGTTTCACCTATAATCAAGAGGCATTAAAGCTAGAAACCGTAGAGCGCATAAGTAAACACTTTAAAAATGTATTGCTCCAATTAGCTAGTGGCACACAATTTAAAGTAGCGGATATTGATATACTGACTCAAGAAGAGGTCGATTTATTTTTATCGCTCCACAAACAAACGCGTGAGTATGAAAATAAAACCGTAATGGATTGGTTCGAAGAACAAGTGGCACGGCATCCCCAATCCATTGCTGTAGTAGATGGGGATATCACGCTTTCCTATGCCGAGCTTGATGAGCAGTCGAGCCGATTGGCTGCTTATTTACAGGAACAAGGAATGGTGGCAGAAGAGTTAGTAGGAATTTGCATGTACAGATCGGCCAAAATGATTATGGGCTTAATTGCCATTTTGAAAGCGGGCGGGGTGTACATTCCCATTGATCCTGAATATCCACCAGAACGGATTCGATATATGGTGCAAGACGCGGCCATACAACGTGTATTAACCTCAAAATATGATAACTACAAACAACAGCATCCTGAACCACTTGCCCCCGTTGAAGAAGGTGTTCAATATGTCTTATTGGATAGTCATTGGGAAGACATTATGAATACGTCAGCTAGCTATAGAAGGGAAATGATAGGGGTAGATTCGATGGCTTATGTGATTTATACCTCTGGTTCTACGGGTAATCCAAAAGGAGTCATGGTTTGTCATGATTCTCTCAATAACCTATTGAATTGGCATCAAGAATATTATCAAGTAACCAATCATACGAGAGCAACGCTACTGGCGGGAGTTGGTTTTGATGCATCCGTTTGGGAAATCTGGCCCTATCTATGTGCGGGTGCTGCATTACATGTAGTGAATGGCGATGTTCGCATGGCACCCGAAAAACTATTGAATTGGTTTAATCAACGTCAGATTACCCACAGCTTTCTTCCAACTGCTTTAGTTCCAGAATTTGTTCAGGTATCGAAAAAACGCGATGTATCGCTACAGTATCTACTAACAGGAGGTGATAAGCTGCCGTTAATTGATACTACGGAGCTGAGCTATGACATTGTGAATAACTACGGGCCTACTGAAAATACGGTAGTCGCCACGAGTTATATTTTACCAAAACAAGCATTACAAGAAGCTCCGCCTATAGGCAAACCCATTAATAATTGTCAAATCTATCTATTAGATGAGCATCATAAACTAGTGCCTTATGGAGCGGTTGGAGAAATCTATATTAGTGGGATGAGCCTGGCAAAAGGGTACTTGAATCAACCTTTACTTACCCACAAATATTTTATTCCTAACCATATTGATGGGCATGGAAAGCTCTATAAAACAGGTGATTTAGCCCGTTGGAAGCCCGATGGGAGTTTGGAATACATTCAACGAAAAGATAACCAAATTCAAATCAGAGGCTATCGGGTAGAATTGGGAGAGATTGAAAGTGTATTGCTTTCGATGCCAGAAGTCGATCAATGTGTGATTATTGCAGAAAAGAAGCCAACGAATCATACCTTATTAGTGGCGTATTTTGTAGGACAGCACACCATAGAAAAAGAAGTGTTAAGGGACTTTCTCTATGAGCGAGTGCCTGAATATATGATTCCAACTGTATTCATTCAGTTGGATGAAATGCCCTTAAATGCAAATGGAAAAATAAACCGAAAAGCACTTCCAAAACCAGAATCGTTTGCCCTTTCAAGCAGTGCGTATGTAGCTCCGCAAAATAAGACTGAAAAACGATTGGTGGCATTGTGGGAAGCGTATTTGCTCATCAACCCGATTGGAATAGGCTACAACTTTTTCGAATTAGGCGGACATTCCTTACTGGCTATCCGCTTAGTTGCCGCAATCGAACAGGCATTTGAGATCGAGTTGACCATCAGTGAGTTTTTCAACCATCCTACGATTCAGAAACTAGCTGAATACATTCGCGAAAATCAAGGTGCTGCCATACAAGTCGATACCTCATCCATTACTAGGGAAGCACATTTGCCATTGTCCTTTTCTCAAGAAAGGCTATGGTTTTTGGATCGCCTCGAAGGAAGCCAGCATTACCACATTCCCCTTGTACTCAACCTGAAAGGGAGCTTCAATGCCCTAGCATTCCAAGAAGCAATGCATGAGCTGATTAACCGACATGAAATCTTGCGTACAGTTTATTTACAAAATCAAGAAGGACAAGCTTATCAGAAAATACTGGCAGCAGATGCTTGGGAAATGACCTACACTACCCAAGAAGCAATTGAAGCTACGCAAAATATTCAATCTTTTACGGCATCAATGGTGGAAGAGTCTTTTGATCTGACAACAGATTACATGGTAAGAGCCGCACTTATACAACTCGCAGATGCTGAGTACCGCTTTATCTTAGTCATTCACCACATTGCTTTTGATGCTTGGTCTTTACCAATTTTTGTGAGTGAATTACAAACCTTGTATCACGCAAAGCTCACGAAAGATAAATATCCGTTACCTGCACTTCCTTTACACTATGCAGACTATGCCATTTGGCAACGTTCCTACTTTTCAGAGGAAGTGATGCAGGAGAAGCTAGACTATTGGAAAACAAAGTTGGCGGGAGTAAAACCATTAAACTTTCCAACGGATTTTTCAAGGCCAAAAGTGAGCAGTGCGGCAGGGCATACCATTCACCAAACGGTTGAACCATCGTTGCAAAAACGCTTAAGAAATTGGTCGCGAAGAAAAGGGGTAACGCTGTATACCACCATGTTAAGTGCCTTTAAAGTTTTACTTTATAAATATACTGGTCAAAAAGACATTTGTGTGGGCTCACCAGTCGCCAATCGAGGCTATAAAGAGTTTAATGAGTTGCTCGGTTTCTTTGTAAACACCCTTGCGTTTAGAAGTCAACTCGATCCTTCAGACTCATTTGAAACGCTACTCGACCAAGTGAATGAAACCCTGATTTCAGCATTTCAACATCAAGACACGCCTTTTGAAAAAGTAGTAGATGAAGTAGTAGAAGAACGTGACCGTGGCCGCAACCCACTATTCCAAGTCATGTTTTTGTTACAAGATAGCTCTGAAGTAGATGAATTATCTTTTGGTGGAACCTTAGTTTCTCAGGAACCTATCGTGGGCACTACGTCTAAATTTGACTTTACCTGTTCGGTGACGCTCAGTACAGATGAGTTGATTCTGTCCATTGAATACTGTACGGATTTATTTAAGGAAAATACGATTGCCAAGCTCCTAGAGCATTATCAACTGCTTTTAGAACAAATCGTGAGTCATGCTGAATTACCCATTGGGCAACTCAACATGCTTTCGGTTCAAGAAGAGAAGTGGTTGTTGGAAGAACTGAATGGGAACCGTCTGAATTATTCAAAGGCTAAAAATGTCATTGATCTCATTTCTGAACAAGTAGCAGCACAGCCTGGCGCAACGGCAGTACGATTTGATGAAGCACATATTTCTTACGAAGAATTGAATTATGAAGCAAATCAATTGGCAAATTACCTGATTCAACAAGGAGTAGGCTCAGGAGATTTTGTAGGCATATGCATGGACCGCTCACCGATCATGTTAGCATCTCTTTTAGCAGTGCTAAAATCAGGCGCAACCTATGTGCCTATTGATCCCAATTATCCGACTGAGCGCATTCATTTCATCCTAGAAGATGCACAAGTAAGGGTGTTAATTAGTGAAAGTGCGTATCAAGAACTAGTGGCAGCGCGAACAAATGCGGCACAACTTGTTTTGATTGATCAACAACCTCACAAGAACCAGTCGCCTATTTTCGCGCCGAGCACGATTTCACCAGCGCAAATTGCCTACATCATTTACACATCAGGCTCAACAGGTAAGCCAAAAGGGGTAATGATTACGCATCAAAACATGCTGGCCTTTATTACGTGGTGTCAACACGAGTTTGCTGAAACGGCTTACCAAGTCACTTATGCAGGCACGTCAATTTGTTTTGATCTCTCCATTTTTGAATTGTTTTATACCTTAAGTGTAGGCAAGACGGTTCGTATACTTCGAAGTGTACTTGAAACGCCACTTTGGTTGCAGCAGGATACGCACATTCTTTTAAATACGGTACCCAGCGTGATTCAAAACTTGCAAAACCAAGACGTGGATTTCAGCCAAGTAGTCGCCATCAACATGGCTGGAGAGCCGATTCCATCCACCGTCATTCAGCAATTGGATTTGGGACAAATGGAAGTCCGAAACTTGTACGGCCCATCGGAAGATACGACTTACAGCACGTATTATAAATTTAGTCAGCAAGAAAAGGTATTGATCGGAAAGCCGATTGCAAATACACAAGTCTATTTAGTGGATGAATCGAACCGTTTAGTACCCTTTGGTGCTATCGGAGAGCTTTGTTTGAGTGGCGACGGACTTGCAGCGGGTTACTTGAATCGAGAGGAACTCACGCAACAGAAATTTATCGAAAATCCATTTCAGCCAGGAACACGATTGTATAAAACAGGGGATTTAGCGCGATGGCTGTCTGATGGAAATCTGGACTATTTAGGGCGTAAAGATGATCAGGTGAAAATTCGAGGTTATCGGATTGAATTGGGAGAAGTGGAACATGCGCTTGAGCAAGATAAATACCTGAAGGAGTGTGTCGTTGTTGCCAAACAACACGAAAATCAAGGAAAGCAGCTCGTGGCCTACATCGTGACGACTCCTGAATATACGCAAGAAGCCATGGATCATTACCTCAGCAATAAGCTACCGAGTTATATGATTCCTGCACTGTTTGTGACCTTAGAGCAGCTTCCCCGAACACCCAACGGGAAGATTGACAAAAAAGCATTACCTGATCCAAATTTTAATGAATTAACAAAGGAAAATTATGAAGCACCAAGAAATGAAACCGAAGAAACATTGGCCGACATTTGGCACAAGCTATTAGCAATCGAAAAGGTAGGGATTTGGGATGATTTTTTCCAGATCGGGGGGCATTCATTATTAGTCACGCAATTGGTGGCCATGATCGAAAGGGAATTAGATGTACACATCAGTTTGCAAGATGTTTTCGAACAGCCCTGCATCGCCCAACTCAGTACCTTGATCGCAGCAGTTCGTGTGGATGATCAGGAAGAAAGTGAAGATGCGTACTTAGAAATTACCCTATAAGTATTTCAATGAAACCTACTGCTTGAGCGAAGTAACATTAGCGCACAACGAGAGCAGTGTTCTGTGAGCATAAGTTTAAATGACCTCTGTAAAAAAAAATTGGCGAAGCAATGAATAAACGGCAGCTATTAGAATTATTAAAGAAAACAAAGTCAGAAGGCTTAAAAGTAGCGCTTAAAGGAAACGATTTGACGGTAAAGTTAGCAAAAGGTGTAACCCCTAATCAAGAGACTTTAGCTGCATTGAAAGCAAATAAGGAGGCGATTATTCACTTATTAAGTGAGTATCAGAAACCTACATCTATTGCTGCGTTTATTGCGAATCGAAAAACATCGCCAGACAAGATACCTTTAGCTTATGGTCAGGAGCGTTTGTGGTTTATTGCCCAACAGCAAACCAGTACCAACTACCATCTTCCCTTTGCTTTAGAAATCAAGGGAGAATTTGAGTCGGCGATTATCGAACGCGCGTTCAGGCAAATGATTGAAAGGCACGAAATCTTACGAACAATTATTCTTGATGAAGATGGAAGGCCTTACCAATCGTTGATTCCAGCGAATAATTGGCAATTAGTGGTGAAGCAACTAGCGCATGAAGATGCATTAGCCCATCACATTCAAGAAGTCATTGCGCTGCCTTTTGACTTAGAAGCAGACTTCATGTTAAAAGCCTATTTGTTCAAGCTAAGTGAGCAGCATGCGGTGCTCGTGATGGTGTTTCACCACATTGCTTCGGATGGAGGATCGATGCCAATTATTTTACATGAATTGACGACATTTTATAAAGCCCATGTATTGGGCGAAACAGCAACAGTAGCCCCACTGCCTATTCAATACAAAGACTATGCACAATGGCAACGCGAATATTTGCAAGGAGAAGTGCTCCGTAAGAAATTAGATTTTTGGGAAGAAATGCTTCAAGATATTCCCTCATTGCAGTTGCCTAAAGATGCTGCTCAAAGAAACGGGAATAGTGGAGTAGGAACAACAACACGCATTCAGTTAAGTAGTGCATTAAGTGAAGACTTAAAACGTTTAAGCAAACAAGAAGGTGTAACACTTTTTATGTTGTTATTGGCCTGCTATCAGGTATTACTTTACCGATATAGCGGTCAACACGCATTGTGTGTAGGATGTCCTAGTTCGGCACGTAACCATAGTGAACTGGAAAACCTCATTGGTTTTTTTGTACACACATTGCCATTACCAGCGCGACTAGAAGCGACTACGAGCTTTCTTGACTTCTTAAGTACAACCAAACAAACGGTAGTCGATGCTTACAAATACCAAGATGTTCCTCTTGAGAAAATCGTTGACCGCCTAATGCCGCAGCGCGAACTTCATGTGAATCCACTCTTTCAGGTGATGTTTAGTGTAGAAAACAAGGCTGAGGGCACATTCCCGAACTTGCACGAAGCTACATTGGCTCCTTATGCCATCCCAAATAATACCTCAAAAGTTGACATACATTGTACGGTATCGGAGTTAGCAACGCACCTGACTATTGAGTTTGAATACAACAGCCATTTATTTGAGGCAAGCACCATTCAGCGCATGCTTGCGCATTTTGAACAATTGCTCAAGTCAATGGTAGCTCGCCCGAAAACAGCAATTGGGCAACTCACCATGTTGACTCCCTATGAACAAGAGCAATTAGTCAATGCGTTTAATCAAACCGAATTGCCTTATTCCTCGGAAATCAGTTACCTCGAATTATTTAAGGAAAGAGTGCAGCAGCAGCCTAACCAAGTTGCTTTAATTCATGGAGATACGCAGGTGACCTACCAAGAACTCTACACACATGCAAATCGGTTGGCAGTGGAATTGGTGCGCTTAGGGGTACAACAGGGCGATTTGGTGAGTGTATGCCTAGAACGTACGCCAACAATGGTAGCTTCTTTACTCAGTGTGTGGATGGTGGGCGCAGCTTACGTACCTATTGATCCCAACTATCCTGCCGAGCGCATTTCCTTCATGATTCAGGATTCTGAAGCCAAAGTGGTGATGAGCGAACAAGCGTATCAATACCTATTTGAGCAAAAAACCACTGCATCGATCCTATTGACCGACCAATTGGAGAAGTCAGCACAAGAGGTTCGTGAATTTTCAAGTGCCTTTGATAGTAGTCAAAAAGCCTATGTTATTTATACTTCTGGTTCTACTGGGCGACCAAAAGGGGTAGTGATTACTCAGAAAAACTTATTGGCTTTTATTCATTGGGCACAGCATGAGTTTAAGCACAGTGATTTTAAAACGGTATTCGCAGTCACGTCTATTTGCTTTGATTTATCCATTTTTGAATTGTTTTATCCGCTGACCATTGGGAAGCAAATCAGGTTATTGCAAAATGCATTAGATATCCCGCATTGGTTAGCAGAAGATGAGCGTGTGTTATTGAATACGGTGCCTAGCGTAATCAATACCCTCTTAGCTGAGGAAATAGATTTCAGTCAGGTAACGGTATTGAATATGGCTGGTGAGCCTATTCCCTTGAAAGTGGTACAACAATTAGATTTAAAGCGCATTGAAACACGTAATTTGTACGGCCCATCTGAAGACACGACTTACAGTACCGTTTACCGCATTCGCGAAGCAAAGCCTCCATTAATTGGAAAGCCTATTGGGAATACACAGGTGTATTTATTGGACGCTGCCAACCAATTAGTGCCTCAAGGCGTAGTGGGTGAACTTTGTTTGGCTGGAGATGGGGTGGCTGCGGGCTACCTCCATCGGGAAAAACTAACAGCCGAGCGGTTCATTACAAATCCTTTTGATGCAGATAAAAACCCTAAAATCTATAAAACAGGCGATCTCGCACGATGGCTACCCGATGGGAACTTAGCATACATTGGCAGAAAAGACGATCAGGTAAAAGTGAACGGCTATCGCATTGAGTTAGGCGAAATCGGGCATAGTATTCAGCAACACGACACGGTGAATCAATGCATTGTTATCGCTGCGGATTTAGAGAAGGGAAATAAGCAATTAGTCGCTTACATTATTCCGAATGAAAAATATGTTCAGGAGGAATTATTGCTCGCTATCAAAGCGCAATTGCCCCATTACATGGTGCCAAGTATCATAGTGGAATTAGAGGCATTTCCGCTCACACCTAATGGAAAAGTAAACAAAAAAGCCTTACCACTCCCCGAAGCTATCCTACCTACTCAGCAGTATCAAGCACCTCGAAATGCAGTGGAAGAGCAGCTTTGTGATATTTGGCAACAATTACTTCATGCAGAACGCGTGGGGATTTACGATAACTTCTTTGAACTAGGCGGTGACTCTATCATTACCATTCAGGTCGTGAGTAGAGCCAAACGTTTGGGACTTCAACTTCATCCGAATGATATTTTTAAATACCAAACCGTTGCTGAATTAGCGGATTGGATCGGGCAGCAAAACCAAACCATTCTTGGAGAGCAAGGGCTATTAGAAGGCGTTGCTCCACTGCTTCCCATTCAAGCGCAATTCTTACAAACAGAAGCAGAAAGCTTAAATCATTACAATCAAGCGGTATTATTTAAGGTCGCAAAAAAGGTGACCGCTTCACAACTTCAATTAATGATTGAAGCTTTGGTACAGCAGCATGATGCGCTTCGTTTTCGCTATCAGAAGCAGGACGGAGACTGGTTACAAACCTACACGACTCATCTACCTGAGCTGCAACAAGTAGATGCTGCCCACATCACAGAAGGTGCACTAAGTGCGCATATTACTGCCACTTGTGCGTACTACCAAGCCAGCTTAGCGATTGAAACAGGTACGATTATGCAAGCAGTTTGGATAAAAACACCAGATGTTGAGCAACAGAATCGACTGTTTTTAGTCGTACATCACTTGGCAATAGATGGCGTATCTTGGCGAATTATCTTAGAAGATTTAGCACAAGCCTATCAGCAAATACAAGGTAAAAAGGCCATTGATTTAGGAGCCAAAAGTACTTCTTACAGAGAATGGGGAGAGGCACTGCAAAGTTATGCCAATACGGCTAAAGTACAGGCCGAAATTCCTTATTGGACGGATATCCAATCAGCTTATCTACCACTGCCTGTTGATTTTCAATCACCAACCTCTTTTTATAAGGATACAAAGTCGATTGATATTCAATTGAGTGAAGCATTGACCCGTGATTTAGTACATCAGGTGCATCACGCATACGGAACAGAAATCAATGACTTGTTACTGACGGCTTTATTACTTTCCATTTCGGATTGGAGCGGTCAAAGTTCATTGGTCATTGGTTTAGAAGGGCATGGACGTGAGTTGTTTTCAGAAAAATTAGATGTGAGCAATACAGTGGGATGGTTTACCTCATTGTATCCTGTTTTGTTATCGAAAGCGGGAGCCGCCACCCTTAGCGAAACCATTCGGGGAGTGAAAGAGCAGTTGCGCGGGATTCCTCAAAAGGGGCTTGGCTATGGAGCACTTTGCCAACTCACTGCTCCATCAAATCGCATTGAGCCTGCAAAATGGGATGTAGTGTTCAACTATTTAGGACAACTGGACAACCTTGCAACAGAGGAAAGTATTCTTGAAGGAGCGGAAGAGGCACGAGGAAATGATATTGGTCAAGCATTACCTTGGACAACCCGATTGGAAATTAATAGTTCAATTAGCGGAGGTCAATTAACGATCTATTGGACTTTTTCTCAAAAAGACTACACGGCTGCTACCATTCAAGCGCTGGCAGAACAGTATATCAATATTTTAGGAGCATTAGTTGAACATTGTAAAACCCAAACGAAACAGATCGCAAGCCCTGTTGATTTTGGTTTATCAGGATTTTGTTCCATTCAAGAGTTAGATCATTTCTTAGCCGAAGCAGCTAATAAAGATTTGTTGCGTGTGTATCCGCTGAGCCCTTTGCAAGAAGGCATGCTATTCCATAACTTATATGAAGAACAAGGGGTGAGTTATATTGAGCAGTTTAGCTGTAAGTTGACGCACGAAGTAAATATCACTTACCTCTTACAGGCATGGGAAGCCATCCTACAGAAGCACACGATTTTACGAAGTCGATTCCTAGCAAACCAGTTTGCAAAGCCTGTACAGTGTGTGCATCAGCAGGTGAAAATACCTTTTATGCTGCTTGATTGGAGTGAAGAGGCGAGTGAAAAAAAGCAGGAAAAATGGCTTGAATACCTTCAACAAGACAAAGCGCAAGGCATTGAACTTACTGAAGTTCCCTTGATGCGACTATCCTTAATCAAATGGGGCGAGCACACCTACAAAATGCTATGGACTTACCATCATATTCTTTTGGATGGTTGGTCAACTTCTATCGTATTAGGCGAATTGTTTGTCCGATATGAAGAACTCATCAACGGAAAACGCCCAGTCATTGGAGAAATTGATGCCTTTGAAAATCATATTCGATACTTAGCGGGCATTGACAAATGGGAAGAAAAAGCCTATTGGGAAAATTACCTTTCAGGTTTTGAAACACCTTCCTTGCTTCCGCAGATTGAGGTGACTGCCGACAGAAATAAGGCAGTAGGAACGATTGAACTAGAGAAAATTAATGCAGGTGAAGGGTTGACGCAAAAGCTGATTCAATTTACGCAAAAGAATCACCTGACCATAAATACACTGGTACAAGGAGCTTGGGCCATGCTATTGTCGAAATACACGAGCATGCAAGATGTGTTATTTGGGGTAACCGTTTCAGGCAGACCCGCATTGTCTGAAACCGCTCAGCATGGCATAGGACTTTACATCAATACGATTCCATTGCGCGCGCAGGTAGAAAGTGAGCTGCTTGTTACGGATTGGCTCAAAAAGCAACAGGAACAACATACGGCATCACGTGTATTTCAATACACCTCACTCAGTGAAGTACAAGCGTGGGCTGGACTTTCGGAGGAATTATTTGACTCGTTGTTGGTATTTGAGAATTATCCGATTGATGAAGCATTGTCGGATAACTATAGGCTTCAAATGAGCGAACCGCATTTCCAAGAGCATACCAATTATGCCTTAACCATTGCTGCTGGACTCTCAGGAACCTTACAGCTTGAATTGCATTACAATAGCTTACTGCTTAGCAGTGATCAGGTTAAAACCATTTCCAGTCATTTTCTGAATGCTTTTCAACAACTCATTGAACCGAATAAAAAAGTAGGTGAAGTCGATATTCTTTCTGCGGAGGAAAAAGACAAACTCCTTCATGGCGTGAATGCTTCTCAAACGGATTTTCCTGATACCGAGACCATTGTTTCCATGTTTGAAAAGTCAGTTGCAGCTGCTCCAACTAAAGCGGCTTTAGGAATGGATGGTTCGTCTATGACGTATCAATCGCTCAATGAAAAGTCCAACCAACTGGCGCATTACCTGGTAGCACAAGGGCTAGCAGCCGAATCGTTGGTAGGCATTTCCATGCATCGTTCAATGGAGATGATTATCGCTGTGTTGGCCGTATTAAAAGCAGGTGGAGCGTATGTGCCAATTGATCCTAATTACCCCAAAGAGCGCATTCAGTATATGATAGAAGATGCTGAAATGCAATTGGTGCTAACGCAAAAAGATTGCCATGAAGTGGTGGCATCCGTTCCGAATGAAAGCCTGATTATCATTGATCAAATCGCTTCTCAACTCACAAACTATTCAACAGCTAATCTAACTACGGCGATTCAACCCACTGATTTAGCCTATGTAATTTATACTTCTGGCTCTACGGGCAAGCCTAAAGGAGTGATGGTCGAGCATCGGTCAACCATTAATCTAGCACTCGCACAAATTGACGCATGGAAAGTAACCGCCAACACCCGTGAGCTACAGTTTGCTTCTTTCTCATTCGATGCAGCCGTTTCGGAAATGTTCACGGCATTATTTGCCCAAGCGAAACTGGTGCTCATCCGCAAGGAAGTCATTGATGATTTGGTATTATTTGTGGATTACTTGCAGCAAGAACAAGTGACTTTAGCTACGCTACCACCGAGCTACCTCGCTGCTTTAACACCTCAACAACTGACGAGCTTACAAACCTTAGTCACTGCTGGTGAAGCTGCCAATGCGAGTGTGGCAAATACATTTAGTAAGCAACTCCATTACTTTAATGCTTATGGCCCTACAGAGTGTACCGTGTGCATTTCCATGCATCAAGTCCACACAGATGAGCATCAGCGAACAATACCCATTGGTAAGCCCATTGCGAATACACAAGTTTATTTACTAGACCAACAGCACCAACTAGTTCCTGATGGCATGGTGGGTGAATTGTGTGTAGGTGGTGCTGGCTTAGCAAGAGGTTACTTGAAACGCCCAGCGCTTACGAGTCAATGTTTTATTCCTAATCCTTATGGAAAAGGACGACTGTATAAAACAGGAGACTTGGCGAAGTGGCTGCCCAATGGCGAATTAGAATATATAGGTCGTAAAGATCAACAGGTAAAAGTGAGAGGACATCGGGTAGAGCTGTTGGAAGTAGAACTGGCTTTATTAGAAATCCCTACCGTTCAAAGCGGTGTGGTGCTTGCCCAAGAAGATCACGGCAGCAAACAGTTGGTAGCCTATGTGGTAACAAATGAAACTTTCGATAGTGCGATCATTCAAGCGAGGCTTCGCGAAAAATTGCCTAACTACATGATTCCAGCCTTACTGGTACACATGGATAAGCTTCCATTAACACCCAATGGGAAAATTGATAAAAAACAATTGCCAAAGCCTACGTTCCAGCGGGAATTGATTGCCTCACGAAATGGCATGGACTCCAAAGTCAAGGTAATTTGGGTAACACTTTTTAAACATGACCAACTCTCCATTGAGGATGATTTCTTCAAATTAGGAGGGCATTCCTTATTAGTTACGCGCTTATCAGCTTTGTTTTTAAAGGAATTGGCGGTGAATATACCTGTAAAAAAACTCTATGAACTGACGACTATCGCAGATCAATCGGATTATTTAAGGCTCTTAACGCTGGATACACAGGTGGATGTAGCCGATGATACCGAGGTAGACATTTTTGAACTATAAGTCTTTGCAGCTTTTAAAACTATCATTTGATCAACCAAAAACGTACTATGGAACTGAAATCAATAACGGATCTAATTGTTGAAGCAAAAGAAAAAGGGATTACGCTGTTTTTGGAAAAAAATAAGCTCCAATTCTCCGTAGCGAAAGGGGTGAAACCTGAACCAAGTTTTGTGGCTTTATTGAAAGAAAATAAAGAAGGAATCATTGAGGTATTGAATGAAGCCAATCAGCAACGCGCAGAAAACTCAATGACATCTTTGGTGATTGAAAAAAGACCCCAGAAACTTCCTTTGTCATTTGCTCAAAAAAGAATTTGGTTTATCGATAAGCTGCAAGGGAGTGTCAACTATAACTTACCGAGCATCTGGGAGTTACGTGGTGACTTAGATGTAGAAAGTTTGGCTTATGCGTTTAAAGAATTGATCAACCGACATGAAATCATCCGAACGGTATATCAGGAAGAAGATGGCTTTGCTTATCAAGAAATACTCCCTACAAACACCTTTGAATTATCCCTTCAAGAAGTTCCAGAAAGTGAGTTAGCTACTGCTATTGATGCCTATATCCATCATCCGTTTGATTTATCTTCAGATTTGATGCTTCGGGCAAGGGTATTTCCATTATCAGCGGGGCATTATCGTTTGGTCATAGTCGTACACCACATTGCTACGGATGGGTGGTCAATGGGCTTGTTGAAACAGGAGCTTGCAGCAGTATACAATGCGAAGAAAGCACAAAGAGTTCCTCAACTTCCTGCCTTACCCATACAATATGCTGATTTTGCCTTATGGCAGAGCAAACAACTAGAAAGTGAAAAAATAGAGCAACAGTTAAACTATTGGGAGCAAAAGCTCGAAGATGTAGCCACGCTAGACATGCCCACTGACTTTAAACGCCCAGCGAAGCAAAGTCAAAAAGGGGCCGTGATGCATTTCTTAATCGAAAAAGAGCTAAGTGAAAAAACAACAAGGTTAGCGCAACAAGAAGGCGTTACCTTATTTACCTTCTTGCTCGCTTCTTTAAACATACTCTTGTACCGATATAGCGGTCAAAAAGACATCTGTTTAGGGAGTCCGATGATTGACAGAGCGCATCCTGACCTTGAACCGTTGATGGGCTTATTTCTTAATAACTTGGTACTGCGTAATGATTTGAGCAATAACCCAACATTTCTTGAATTCCTCGCTCAAGTAAAACAAACCACGCTGGAAGCCTATCAACATCAAGATGTCCCTTTTGAAAAAATCGTGGATCGTTTGACGGATGGTAGAGATTTGAGTAGAAGCCCGTTATTTCAAGCAACCTTTACGTATCATAGCCATTTGGAAGAAAGCAATGAGGAATTATCGCTCACTGATCTTGCTTTTGAGGAGATAAATCACGAGACGACTACCTCCTTGTTTGACTTGAGTTTCCATATGGTGTCCACGCCTGCGGGCATTACCTTGGCGATTCATTACTGTAACGAACTGTTCTCATCCGATACGATTCAGCAATTGGCACAACATTATGAGCAATTGTTGGGAACTATTGTTAGCAATCCTCATGAGCGGATTGCTCAATTAGAGATGCTGAGCTCAGCAGAAAAAACAGCCTTATTAGACTTGACAGCTACGGAAACGAGTTATCCTCAAGAGCACTCTGTTGCGGAGCTATTTAATGCACAAGTAGCGAACAGCCCACAAGCAAAGGCGGTGATGCAATCGGGTGAAAGCCTGAGCTATGAAGAACTCAATAGCAAGGCCAACAAACTTGCCAACTATCTTCAAGCACAAGGCATTCAGCAACATGATCGAGTAGGCATCTATTTAGAGCGCTCCTTTGACTTGTTAGTCAGCATGCTTGCTATACTCAAAATAGGGGCGAGCTATGTTCCGCTGGATGCGCAACAACCCGCTAATCGAACCGATTTCATTTTAGAGGATGCCGAAATCAAATGGGTGATTAGTAGCATGGGTTTTGATACACAAACCATGTTTTACGAGCCTTTATTTGCACCAAGAGAAGGGATAGAAAGCCTCATCTTAGATGAACTAGAATGGGAAACACTTCCCCAAACAACGAGTGTGGTGAGCGGGTTGGCACAAACTGCCGCTTGCATCATGTATACTTCAGGTTCTACAGGAAAACCAAAGGGCGTGGTAGTACCTCATCAGGCCATTGTTCGCTTGGTGTTTAACAAGAGCTTTTCCTTCTTAGGAGCAGATACGGTATTTTTCCAATACGCTCCCATCGCTTTTGACGCTTCTACCATTGAGATTTGGGGAGCTCTATTAAAAGGAGGATGTGTTGCATTGAGTAGCTCCGAACAAAAATCCTTAGAAAGCATCGCATCGGAATTGAAAGAAATGGAAGTCAATACGCTCTGGCTTACTGCTGGACTTTTCCATTCAGCCATTGAAGATTGCATCGAGTTGTTCGAAGGCATTGCGTACATGATTGCGGGAGGCGATAGCATCTCTACAGAAAGCGTTCGCACGCTCCTGCAACAATATCCAGAAATGACCTTTATAAACGGCTATGGCCCTACCGAGTCTACCACCTTTGCCATTGTACATCCAGTCCATTCGCCTGAGGAACTCACAGAGAAAAACGTGATTGGCAGACCGATTGACAATACCCGCGTCTACTTTCTCAATGAGGCCAATCAGCTTGTGCCGCGAGGAGCCATTGGGGAATTGTGTATTGGCGGAGATGGACTGGCGTTGGGTTACTTGAACTTAAAAGAACTTACTGAAGAAAAATTTCAGGCAGACCCCTTTCATCCAGTAGCAGGGAAGCGCCTGTATCATACTGGTGATTTAGGACGTTGGTTACCTGATGGCACCATTGAGTTTTTAGGCAGAAAAGACAATCAGGTTAAGATTCGAGGTTTTCGCATTGAGTTGGATGAGATTGAAGCGGTATTGCAAAAAGCGCCAACCGTTATCCAGTCGGTGGTATTGGTTCATCAAGAGCAGCAAGTGAAGCGTTTGGTTGCCTATGTACGAACGGATGAAGCCTTTGATCAAGGCACCATTCAATCGTATTTAAAAAAGGAACTTCCCGAATATATGGTACCACATCATTATGTGGAGATCGCGGAGTTCCCACTAACCTTGAATGGTAAAATCAACAAAAAGAAATTGCCTGTTCCTGGCGCAACACTCCTGAGTCAACAGGAAGCCGTAGCGCCAACTACGCCAACCGAAAAACTGTTGGCTACCATATGGGAAGAAGTCCTCGGAATCGCACAATTAGGCATTCATGATAACTTCTTTAGTGCTGGAGGCGACTCCATTATTGCCATTCGGGTAATTAGTAGAATTAAGAAGAAGTTTGAAAAAGATGTTTCTGTAGCAGACTTTTTCCAAGCTCCGACAATTGCGGAGTTAGCCACCTTTATTGACTTACACGCTGCTTCTAGTCAAAAAAATCAGGCCTTGCGCGATAACATTCTCACGCAGTTAACTCAAGTAAAAAAGGATGTACTAGAACGTGTTGAAAATGCCGATGAGCTAGCAGATATCTTTCCCATGAGTGATATTCAAAAGGGAATGGTCTTTTCATCACTCATTAATCCAGGAAAAGGCGTTTACCATGACCAAATGCTCTTCCCATTTCCTTCACTGGAACGCCCCGTATTTGAAAAAGCACTCACCTTATTGGTACAAAAACACGCCATTTTAAGAACAAGCTTTCACCTCAATCAATATCAAGAACCTTTACAGTTTGTTCATAAACACGTACCGATTACCATTGATTTTCATGACCTGACTCAAGAAAAAGATAATTCCTATGTAAAGCAATACATGCTCGACGCATTGGAGCATCCTTTTCAGGTACATGAAGCACCGCTTTGGCGAGCAAGTTTATTTCAAGTAAGCCGCAATACGGTTCTTTTGTTATTCCAATTTCACCATTCCATGCTCGATGGCTGGAGCTTTGCATCGCTCACAACAGAACTATATAACATCTATCAAGAACTATTAAAAGATACAGACTATACTCCTGTGCCACTAAAAGCAAGCTATAAGGATGGCATCATTGAGAACTTAATCGAAAAATCTAATCAAGAGACCATCTCTTTTTGGCAACAAGAATTGGCAGCATATAAACGCCTTAGCGTATTTTCTCAAGAGCAGATCAGTGGGCAATATACCGTGAATTATGATGCCGATTACCTTAAAAAAGTAACCCAAGCTGCCAGTGAGCTAGGCGTATCGGTGCGAAGCCTCTTTTTTAGCGCGTACCTCTTTACGATGAATATGCTGAGCTTCGAAAACGATCTTACGGTAGGTATGGTAACGAATATTCGACCGACTACAGAAGATGGTGACAAAGTATTGGGCTGCTTTTTAAATACCATTCCATTTCGATACCAAGTACCTACCAATCAAAAAACTTGGAAAGAGTTCTTGCTTGGTGTGGATAAAAAAGTGCGCTCATTGAAAGGGAAAGACCGCCTAACGCTCATTGAAATCACTAAATTATTGAATGAGCAGTCTGAGGCAGGCAATCCTTTCTTTGATGTATTATTCAACTTTGTTGACTTTCATGTGTATGACGAAATGCAAGTGGAAAGCGAACTGATTGAAACGCAGGAGTTATTGGAGTTACAATCCCACGAGGCTACGAACACCTATTTTGATATTTCTGTGAGTGCGACGGGAGGCGAACTGAACA
Source organism: Flammeovirgaceae bacterium (assembly GCA_049600855.1). Classification (GTDB taxonomy): domain Bacteria; phylum Bacteroidota; class Bacteroidia; order Cytophagales; family Flammeovirgaceae; genus JBMYQA01. The sequence continues at coordinate 40,103 of JBMYQA010000008.1, forward strand.
TCCTTTATGTACTCAGAAGAGCGCTTAAGCTCAGTTATGGCTTAGAAGAAATTGCCCATTTCTTTAAAGCAACCTTAGATCATCTGGTAGATCATGCGCATCAAAAGATTGACCAAGCAGCGATCCTGCCTGATGACATGAGCGCAGATTTATTCACCAATTTCATCGCAGAAGAGCAAGCCTATCCTCAAGATCAGACTTTACTCGATGTCATTGATGAACAAGTAAAGAAACACCCGAACCAGCTAGCCATCGTAGGGGAAAAAGAGCAATTGAGCTATCAGGAACTTGATGAGCAATCGAATCAACTTGCGCATTATTTAATTCGGAAAGGGGTAAAAAATGAAGGCATTGTAGGCTTAGTACTTGATCGAGAGCCGAGCACCATTATTGCCATTTTAGCGGTTTTAAAAGCAGGAGCTGCTTACCTTCCAATTGACACGACCTATCCAAAAAATCGAGTCAAATATATGATGGAAGAATCGAAGGCGCATCACCTCATTTCACAATCGAGCTATACCGCATTATGGGATGAGTTGGAAGAAGTCACCATTGTTTGTCTTGATACCGAAGCGACCATTCAGCTAGAAGCTAAAGAACGACCCAAGGTCAAAATTGACCCGAAAAACCTTGCTTATGTAATTTATACCTCAGGTTCTACAGGAAAGCCCAAAGGGGTATTGGTGGAACACGGAGGAATTATGAATATGGCCTTAGATCAAATTGCCAAATTTGGAATTGCTCATACAGATGCTGTATTGCAATTTGCTTCTCTCTCATTTGATGTGTCTGTATTGGAAATTTTCTCCACCTTATTGGCAGGAGGACGCTTGGTTATTGGTCGTAAACAGTTAATGGATTCGAGCGAGGCATTTGTAGCGTATTTGAAAGCGCAAGAAGTAAGTGTGTTGATTATTACAGCAGCGCATTTGAGTGCCTTAGATATCAACCAATTGCAATTTTTACGCGCAATTATTACAGGAGGTGAAGCACCAGATGTGGCCACTGCCGTGAAATGTACCGAGTTTGCCGATTACTATAATAGTTATGGGCCTACGGAAACGACAGTCTGTGTCACCACCTATCAAGTGAGTAAACAGGATGAAGGAAAAACTACAATTCCTCTAGGGAAGCCGAATGCCAACTTAAAAGTCTACATCTTAGATGAGGATGCCAGTGTATTGCCGACATCATCGGTGGGTGAGTTGTGTATTGCAGGACCAAGTGTAGCAAGAGGCTATTTGAATCGACCAGAGTTAACGACGGAAAAATTCATTAAAAATCCATTTGGTGCAGGAAAGATGTACCGAACAGGCGATTTAGCCAGGTGGCTTCCGAATGGGCACTTGGAATTTGTGGGAAGAAAAGACTCCCAAGTAAAAATTCGAGGGCATCGGGTAGAATTGGGGGAAATTGATGATGCACTCACCAGCTTAGCGGAAGTCAAACAAGCGGCTACCATTACTCAAAAAGATCGAAGAGGGATTCAACAACTGATCGCCTTTATCGTGTGTGCCCAGCCTTGTGAAAGTAGGTTGCTACAAAGCAAGCTGCAAAAAGAATTGCCTGAGTATATGGTGCCACAGCAAATGCAGTTTCTCGATCAATTCCCGCTCACTGCGAATGGAAAAGTAGATAAAAAAGCCCTCGCTAACATGAGTAGTCAAATACAGACAGCATATAAAGCTCCTAGAAACGAGGCGGAAGAGTGGCTTGCCCAACTTTGGGGAGAATTACTTGACGTGGAGCAAGTTGGGGTTCATGACAATTTCTTTGAGTTAGGAGGACACTCCTTATTAGCAACCAAAGTGGTATCAGCGATTCGAAATAAGTACGCGCTCGATATTGGTGTCAAACGCTTATTTGAACTCAAAACACTAGAAGCAATTGCAGAACAAATCCAAGTGGTGCATGGAAACACCTTAGATGCAAATCAACAGTATACTGAAATCGAACTTTAAGTTATTAGGCAGTAAAACCAAGAAAGAAATGATGGCACCTGAAATTATCAATATGGTCGATTTAATTAAAAGCGCTAATGCGCAAGGGGTAATACTTACCTATAAGGAAGGGCGATTGATTGTGAATGTTGAAGAAGGAAAACGCATTGCTCCTGAATTACTGCAACAGCTTAAGGAACACAAACAGGCATTAATTGACTTTTTGAAGGAAAAAGCAGCCGTTAACCCTCGTCAACAATCCTCTATTGTAGCCTTTGCAAAACAGGTAAAGCCAGCAGGTGAGAAAATTCCGCTTTCATTTTCTCAAGAGCGTTTATGGTTTGTGGATAAGCTTCAAGGGAGCGTGAATTATCATATTCCTTTGCAGCTCAAATGGACGGGTCGTCTTGACAAACAAGCACTTCATGAGGCATTTCAATGGGTGATCCATCGGCATGAGGTCTTAAGAACCGTATTTAAGGAGGAAGAAGGCCAAGCCTATCAACATATTTTACCCAGTGATGATTGGGAATTGGAAGAAGTACAGCTAAAAGAAAATGATCATTTGGCTACCATGATCGAGGAAAAGCTGGGGGTGCCTTTTAAATTATCGCAAGATTATCCGATTCGCGCTTATTTGTTTGAAGAAGATCACCAACAGTTTACCCTGCTCATCATTTTTCACCACATCGCTGCCGATGGTTGGTCATCTACGGTTTTCCTAAATGAATTCTTGCAAGCATATACTGCCAGTTGCAAGCAACAAGCAGCACAATTGCCTGAACTACCTATCCAATTTGCCGACTATGCGCGATGGGAACGCCATCATATGCAAGGAGCGTTTTTAAACAAAAAGTTGGCCTATTGGCAAGAAAAGCTTGAAGGGGTGCTTCCCTTAGAATTACCACTTGACTATCCAAGACCTGCGGTTAAAAGTAATCGGGGAGCAGCAGTGGAACTCCATCTTTCTTCGCAGTTAAGCCATCAACTGATGGAATTAACTAAAACAGCAGACGTTACCCTATTTATGCTCATGCAAGCAGCCATTAAGGTGTTGTTATTCCGTTATTCAGGTCAAACAGATATTTGTATTGGCAGCCCCATTGCGAACAGACAACATGCGGAGCTAGAACCACTCATTGGTTTCTTCCTCAACAACTTGGTATTGAGGGATGAACTTGATGGCACAGTAAGCTTTGAAACATTTCTAAGTCAAGTTAAGCAGACTACCCTAGAAGCCTATGAACATCAGGAAGTCCCTTTTGAACAACTGGTAGACCTACTTGAAATTGAGCGGGATATGAGTATTACGCCATTATTCCAAGTAACACTCACGCTGCATAATGCGATTGAGAAAGGGGAAATGATGCTAGATGGAGTACAGTTGGGCTTAGCGAGTAATGAGCAAAAAACAACCGTATTTGATTTGAGCTTTCATGTCACCGAAACAACAGAAGGGTTGCGTGTAGGATTGAATTACTGCACGGATTTATTCGAGGAATCGTCTATCCGACGCATGATGGCTACACTAGAAACGCTTTTAGAATCTATCTGTGCTGATCGTACAACATCACTTGAATTACTTCCACTACTTGACCAAGCGGACATTCAACAGCAATTGGCACTCACGAAAACGGCAGAAGAATATCCAACCGAAGAGACCATTGTGAGCATATTTGAGCAGAAAGTACAAGAATATCCAAATGCGCCAGCTATTACTTGTGAAGGAGAAGAACTCACTTATCAAGAACTTAACCAAAGAGCGAATCAATTAGCGCATTACCTAAAGGAGAAAGGGGTAAAACAAGAAGACTTGGTTGTTGTTTGCGTACATCGTTCCTTGGATTTGGTCATCTCGTTACTCGCAGTGATTAAAGCGGGAGCAGCATATGTTCCTGTCGATCCTGACTATCCGCAAGAACGCATCAGTTATACGATTAAAGATGCCAATCCGAGTTTATTATTGATACATGGTACAGTTCAGGAAAAATTGGCTGACTTTAAAGCTATTCCGACGGTTAACTTATCCGAAGCTCAAGAGGAATTAACGTGTCAATCAGTAGCCAACTTAAATACGCCGATATCACCAGATCAACTACTTTATGTCATCTACACATCAGGGACTACAGGCAAACCTAAAGGGGTATTAATTGAACATCGGAATGTGGTTAGGTTATTTTTTACAGATCGCCCGTTGTTCGATTTTACCGATAAGGATACGTGGAGTTTATTTCATTCTTATTGTTTTGATTTTTCAGTATGGGAAATGTACGGTGCTTTACTGTATGGGGCGAGACTAGTAGTGATTCCCAAAGAAACGGCTCAAAATACCCAATTATTTGCAGAGGTGTTGGAAAAAGAGCAGATAACCATATTAAATCAAACACCTACTGCTTTTTATAACTTACAAGAATATATTACAGATTCGCTGGGTGATATAGCTATACGTTATGTGATTTTTGGTGGAGAAGCGCTCCAACCCAGTAAGTTAAAGCCTTGGAAAGAACGCTTACCCGATTGTAAGTTAATCAACATGTACGGCATTACAGAAACGACGGTACATGTGACCTATAAAGAGATTGGATTAGCAGAAATAGCACAAGGAACGAGCAATATTGGCAAGCCAATTCCCACTCTGAGTTGCTATATTTTAGATAAGCATATGCAACTGATGCCTCAAGGTGCCATTGGCGAATTGTATGTTGGTGGTGCTGGATTGGCTCGGGCCTATCTAAAACGACCTGAATTAACTGCGGAACGTTTTGTCGCCAATCCTTTTCATGCGAACGAGCGCTTATATAAAACTGGCGATCTTGCTCAAATTACACCTAATGATGACTTGAGGTATTGTGGAAGAATCGATAATCAGGTTAAGATTAGAGGGTATCGCATCGAGCTTGGAGAAGTAGAACACGCTTTATTGAGTTTGCCAACCGTTGCGCAAACTACTGTAATGGTAACAAGCAACAAGGAAAGCAAGCAATTGGTAGCCTACGTAGTACTTGAAGCGCAGGCAGATATTGGCAGCATTCGTTCCGAGTTAAAAAACCTGTTGCCAAGCTACATGATTCCAGCGTTTATTATGGAGTTGGATAGGCTACCGCTCAATCGCAATGGAAAGATCAATAAATCGGCCTTTCCTCAGCCGAATGCTACGAACGAAAACCAATTTATTGCCCCAAAAACAGCGATTGAGAAGCAGCTCGCAGCAATTTGGAAAAAACAGCTCCATATAGATAAGGTGGGCTTGACGGACGATTTTTTTACGGTTGGTGGTGACTCAATCACGGTGATTAAAATCATTAGTAGCATCCAAAAGCAGTTTCAGCAAACTATTGTGGTAGCAGATTTCTATAAAGAGCCTACCATTGCCGCTTTAGCCAATTTATTAGAACCCAGGTCAGGAGATGCTGTAGCGGAAGGGACAATGCATCGCCAGCAAGTAATCGATGACTTGGAGCAACTAAAATCAGCGGTTTTTGAGAAGGTGGAAGACCCAACGATGCTTGCGGATGCTTATCCCATGACAGATATTCAAAAAGGGATGGTATTTGCCTCTTTAGCCAATCAAGAAATCGGCATTTATCACGATCAGTTTATCAGTGTTTTTCAAGAAGTTGAACGGGATACATTTGAGCTTGCATTAACGTGTTTAGCCGAAAAGCATAGCATTTTACGCACGGCTTACGATCTCCATAACTATCGTGAAGAGGTACAACTGGTGTTTAAAAAAGTGCCAATTCAAGTAGCTTATCACGATATCACTCACCTCAATGAGTCGGAGCAAACGGCTTTTATCAAAACCTATCAAGAAAAAGAACGAAAGCAGCCTTTTGACTTTGCGAAAGCACCCTTATGGCGTTCATCATTACTCAAAGTGAGCCAAGACCAGCTAATTCATGTATTCCAATTTCATCATTCGATTTTAGATGGTTGGAGTTATGCGTCATTGATGAAGGAGTTACAAGATACCTATGCAAAACTCGTAACAAACCCAGCCTATTCCTTAACACCCTTGCAATGCAATTACAGGGATGCCGTGTTAGAGAGTCGTTTGGAACTCAGCAATGAACAAACGAAGAACTATTGGTCATCCACCATGGCCGACTACAAACGCTTCGCCATCTTTGAAGAGCAAGAAATCTTACAAAGGCACCTCATTCGCTTTGAAAAAGATGAACTAACGCATTTAAGACAAATCGCACAGACAAATGCAGTGACCTTAAAAACGATCTTTTTAGCGGCGTATCTTTATGCACTAAACCGATTTCAATATGCGAATGACCTCACTGTAGGTTTGGTATCCAATACCCGACCTATGATGGAGGATGGCGATCAGTTATTAGGATGTTTCCTAAACACGATTCCCTTTCGTCATCAAATGGAGGTAGAAGGAGAAAGTTGGTTAAAGCTACTCACCGAAGTAGATCAAAAGCTGAAAGAAGTTCGAAAACACGACCGACTTACCTTGTTTGAACTATCAAACCTCGTAGGAGAAACTGCGTCAAATGCGAATCCTTTCTTTGATGTGATTTTCAATTTCACAGACTTCCATGTATTAGGCGAACAAGAGCAAGAGCAGCAACCGTCAGCATTTACTGAGTTAGGTGACTATACGGCAACGAATACCTTTATGGATTTTACCGTCAGTACAACAGGTAATCGACTAAATGCTGGTTTTTGGTTGCGTAAAAAATTGAAGAATGGAATTACAGTCGAAGGCATAGGCAACTACTTTAAAAAGGCGATCCATGCCATGATTCAAGACCTTGATCAGCCTATTCAAAGCAATGCCTTGTTGGATGAAGGGGTAAAGTCCAAAATACTGAACGACTTTAATGCTACTGTTGCAAATTATCCTACACACCTCACATTAGTAGATTTACTAGTTGAACAAGCTCAAAAAACTCCCGATGCCATTGCATTGCATTTCGAAGGGCAAGAGCTGAGCTATCGTGAGTTGGATGTTAAGAGCAGTAATTTGGCCAATTATTTACGTGAAAAAGGGATAAAAGAAGATTCGCTACTTCCCATTTGCGTGGAGCGTTCGCTGGAAATGATGGTGGGCATCATCGGTATTCTAAAAGCTGGCTCGGCCTATGTTCCCATTGATCCTGAATATCCTGATGAACGAATCAAATACATACTGGAGGACACAGAAGCGCAATTCGTGCTTTCCCAATCAGCGCAACGCGCCCGATTTGAGCAGTATGCTGTAGAAGTAATTTGTTTAGATACGCTTGAATGCGCACAAGGCGATTCCCCTGAGCCTGTTCATGCACTTACGCCAAGCCATTTGGCCTATGTCATTTATACCTCTGGTTCTACAGGCAAACCAAAAGGCGTAATGATTGAGCATGCCAGCATTGTCAATCGTTTATTTTGGACACAAGAGCGTTATCAACTTCAGGCTGGAAAGGATGTGGTGTTGCAAAAAACGACTTACTGTTTTGATGTTTCTGTTTGGGAGTTGTTTTGGCCCTTAATTACAGGTTGCAAACTGGTACTTGCCAAGCCAGAAGGGCATAAAGACAGCAACTATCTTCAGCACATCATCCAAAATCAGCAAGTAAGCACGATGCATTTTGTGCCTTCAATGTTGGAGGTCTTTTTACTTTCGGTGAAAGAAAACGCTTGTCAGTCATTACAACGGGTATTGTGTAGTGGAGAAGCCTTAAAACCAAGTCATGTGCAAGCCTTTCATGAGAAGTTAAGTCATGCGGAATTGCACAATCTGTATGGGCCAACTGAGGCTGCTATTGATGTCACCTCATGGCAGGCTGATTTTGCAGATCCATTCCCAGCTGTAGTCCCTATTGGAAAGCCTGTGGCAAATACCCAATTGTATGTATTTACCAAAGACCAAACACTGGCCGACATTGGTGTGCCTGGCGAATTACACATTGGCGGTATACAAGTAGCTAGAGGTTATGTAAAACGACCTGAACTCACTGCTGAAAAATTCATCGACAATCCACTTGATCCTTCAGATTCCCATAAACTCTATAAAACGGGAGATTTAGTGAGTTGGCTACCTGATGGAAACCTCGTGTATTTAGGGCGAATTGATCACCAAGTAAAAATTAGAGGATATCGCATTGAACTCGGAGAAATTGAACAGGTATTACAGCAATCTGATCTTGTAGACCAGTGTGTGGTACTCGTGCATGAAAATGATCTCGCTGAAAAACAATTAATCGCGTACCTCATTGGAAACATGCATGAAGGTGCTGTGGAGGAATTACGACAGGAGTTAGCCCAAAAATTACCTGAATATATGATACCCAGCTTCTTTATACCATTAACCGAAATGCCATTAACGATTAATGGCAAACTAGACCGAAAGGCATTACCTAAACCAACTGGCAATCGACTAAGCACCCGTGAGTTTGTGGGGCCTCAAAATGATATAGAGCAAACGCTAGCAGATTATTGGGCGGAATACCTTCAGGTTTCACCCATAAGCATACATGATAATTTCTTTGAATTGGGCGGGAATTCGTTGACGGGCACACGCATTATGCTCGCCATTCAGAAAATTTGGGACATCAGTATTGAAATGAAGGTACTGTTCCAATTCCCAACCATTGCAGGTTTAAGTAAATACATCAAACTATCCGTATTAGAGCAAGCCGAAACGGCCACTAATGCCTTAGATATTCAAGAACTCTAATACCTACTCAGAACTCTCAACCGACAACAATATGAAAGAGAAAGTCGCTACCGATATCATTGAATTATTGATTCAAGCCAAAGAACAAGGAGTTAATCTTTTTTTAGAAAACGATAAACTTCGATTCACAAGCGCTCAAAATAAGCCTGTTGCCCCTGAGTTGCTTGGATTGTTAAAAGAGAATAAGGCAGAAATTATAGCCTTTTTGCAAAGTGATGTGGGGAATCTAACGAGAAAAGAGC
>JBMYQA010000009.1:0-48746 GCA_049600855.1 Flammeovirgaceae bacterium
AACGAAAAGTGAGGGTTTCTTAACCTTTTGGAACCGAAATAAATTAATGTTAGACAAGTTCTTTAAATAATCTTCGGTTTTATTAACTACTGATTGGTTCTTATGCATACGAACACGTACAAACTTGAGTATGACTACATCGAATGTTATGTAGGTATGGCTCGAATGGTTGCCTTTTGGCACGCTAAAACGCTTGGTTTTAAAGTAATTGGCTATTGTGGGCCTGAAACTGGTGTTCCAGAAAAAGTATCTTACTTCCTTCAAAAAAACGACATTAAGCTCGTCATTACCTCAGCCGCTCAACCTTCGTCTTACGACATTGTCTCTTTTGTTGATTTACACGGCAATGGGGTAAAACGTTTAGCCATCCGTGTAGATGATGTCGCAACATTTTATCAAAAAGCGGTAACCAATGGAGCAATTCCAATTCGCGAGCCTTTCCGAAAAGAAGATAAACACGGTTTTGTAGAGCAAGCTTACGTCAAATTATTTGATGACAACGAAATTGCGTTTATCAATGCTGATCAGTATCACGGTTTATTCATGCCCGGTTATCAAAATGTAGCGCATGAATGGGAACATACAGCAGGCCAAGAAGATACCTTATTAACAAAAATTGACCACATTGCTTGTGCGTTGCGCGAAAATGAGATGCGCATTTGGGAAAGCTACTTACACAATATGCTAGATGCAACTACCGTGCAAGAGTTTGGACAAGGCGATATTGCAACAAATAAGTCTGGATTGATTCTCAAAGTGTTACAGAATGCTCAAAAATCCCTCAATAAAGTATTGGTAGAGCCCGATAACAAAGAGAAGAAATCCCAAATTCAGGTATTTATAGATAAGAATTTTGGCACAGGAATTCAACATGTCGCTTTTGCTTCCGAAGACATCTTCACCACAGTTAAAAGGATGCGTGAAGGTGGGATGATTTTTACGAGTTTCCCAGATTCTTATTACGATCTTCTCAGGGAAAAACACCCACACCTTAATGTAGATAAAATACAGGAATGCCGTCTCTTATGTGACGTAGAAGATGATGCCCTTTTGCTGCAAACATTTACGACTCCAATCGGTGATCGGCCAACCTTATTTTATGAAGTGGTTCAGCGAGTAAATGATTATGAAGGTTTTGGTTTAGGGAATATCAACACGCTTTTTGAAGCGGTAGAGAAAGACCTCGAACAGGTTTAACTGATTTCCCCTCATTTTCAACTGACTTACCTTCAAGCAAATGGACACCTTAGCCGATATCCAACAAGACTTTATTGATATTTTGGGAGAACAGTATGTAGCTTGGGCAGATGATTCCCTGTCAGCATATTATGCCACCGATCAAACGGGCAACTTTTCGGGCTCTCCTCAGTGGATACTCTTTCCAAAAAACACAGAAGAGGTTTCCCAAATTGTGAAAATATGTCATGAGCAACACATCAAGGTGCTGGTAAGAGGAGGTGGCACTAATGTTACTGGTGCTACGGTTCCCTTCTCAAGTTGTGTAATCTTATCGACCAAGCGACTCAATAAAATTATCGAGATCAATCCGATTGATCGTTTAATTATTGCGGAAGCAGGGGTAATCACGCATGATTTACAAGAAGCTGTTCAAGCTTATGGCCTTGCGTTTCCGCAAAATATAAGCTCTAGCCAAAATAGCTTTATTGGTGGCAATATCGCCGTTTCTAGCGGAAGCCCACGATCGCTCAAGTATGGCACGACCAAAGACTATGTCTTGAATTTAGAAGTGGTACTGCCCAATGGTGACATCATTTGGACAGGCAAAAATGTGAGTAAGAATGCTACGGGTTACAATTTGTCACAACTCTTTGTAGGAAGTGAAGGAACTTTAGGAATCATCACCAAAGTGGTATTAAAACTCATTCCAATTCCCCAATGCCGCTGTGTGACCTTAATTCCTTTCCAAGATTTAGATGCCCTGTTTAAAAGCGTTAATCGCATTTTCCTTCAGGATTTGACCCCTTCAGCCCTAGAGTTTGTAGATCATGATGGATTGCCTTTTGTCAAACAGCTGGCACCAGGCTTATTCAATTATAGCCAGCTCGCAGGATTGTTATGGGTAGAATTTGATGCCAATTCCCAAGAAGCTTTGGATGGTGAATTTAGGACATTTACTGAGCAGATTTTAATAAATCATCCTGATGCAATTCCTTCATTTACACCATCAGAGATTGAAAAACTCTGGAATTTGCGCATGAAATTGGGTTATGCCATCCAAGCCTATTCAGCCTTTCACGACATCGACATGGTAGTTCCACGATCAAAAGTGAGTCATTTGTATTGGGGCATCAAGGAGATTGCCAAGCAATTTGGGCTTAAAAGTATTGCATTTGCCCATATTGGTAATGGAAATATGCATGTCAATCTCCTGAAAGAACAACTATCGGATGAGACATGGCAGACAAAACTTCCGCAAGCATTGCAAACCATTTATGAACTAACCGCCAAACTAGGCGGCAGCATTTCTGGTGAACATGGTGTTGGACATATCCAAAAACAATACCTCAGTACGAGCATTTCGAGGCATGAACTCGCACTCATGAAACAACTCAAGCAATTGATCGACCCGCATAATATTTTGAATCAAGGCTTACTATTTGAATGATTTTCCCAAACCCTTGCCAACAACAGGCGACCATCTGATACCCAAACGTGACTTCATTGATCATTTAGTCAAAACAATCAGCTATGAGCAGCAAGACTTCAACTCTTTTTGATTTCTCAAAACATACCTTAAATGATGTATTTCGGCATCATATACAGCACATTCCTCAAAAAATCATTTATCAATTCCTAAGAAATGGCGAAGAGGAAAGTGTAAAGATCAGTTATCAAGCGCTCTACGATAAATCTTACCAAATTGCCACACATTTAGCACAATGCACGACAAAAGGAGATCGCGTATTATTGGTATTCCCCCAAAGCTTGAGTTTCATTGAAGCTTTTTATGCTTGTTTTCTGGCAGGAGTTGTTGCAGTCCCTGTAAACCCTCCTGGTAATGCTCGAAAAACCAATCGCTTAAAAGGGATCATTGCGGATTGTAAGCCGAAGGTGATTTTAACCACACAAAGTTTCAAAACCAAGAGCAAAAAATGGTTTGAAGCGGATGAAGCCATTCAGTGGATTGGCGAAGATGAAATTACACTCCACGGAAACGTAAGCTTACCCGAAGTAAGATCTACCGACATTGCTTTCTTGCAATACACTTCGGGCTCTACGGGAAATCCGAAAGGAGTGATGGTAACTCATAGTAATTTGCTGCACAACAATAGCATTTACCAAGAAGATTTTGAAGTAGCGCAAGAATCCATCATTGTAAACTGGTTGCCATTCTACCATGACTTAGGACTGATTGGAAACATCACCCTCACCCTATTTAGCGGAGCTTCTTTGAAATTGATGCTTCCTGTTGACTTTATTCAGAAGCCTTACCGCTGGTTAAAAGCCATTAGCCACTACCAAGCCACTCATAGCTGTGCTCCCAACTTTGCCTACGACCTTTGTGTCAGTCACATTACTGAGGAAGAATGCAAAACGCTGAATTTAAGCGCTTGGAAAATGGCCTTGACAGGAGCCGAAACCGTGCGTGCTTCTACCATCGCCAAGTTCATTGAAAAGTTTGAACCAGTAGGTTTTCAAGCAGAGACGTTTAGCCCTGCCTATGGCATGGCTGAAACTACCTTGGTGGTAAGTGGTGGAAAACGCCAACAAACACCTTTACTAAAAACGTGGAGTGAAAATGCGTTTCGAGCAGGCAAATTAGTACTTCCTAAGGAAGACGAAACTACCGTTACGCATGTGGGAAATGGCGTTTTAAATCCAAGTTTTATCTGCAAAATTGTTCACCCTGACACGCGAAAGTTATGTGCAGAAAATGAAATTGGGGAAATTTGGTTAAATGGCCCTAGCGTTACCCAAGGCTATTGGAATCAGGCAGAAAAAACGGAAGAAGCATTCAACGCTTTTATATTAGATGAAGAAGATCAGGTATTAGCTGGTCCTTTCTTGCGCACAGGTGACATGGGATACATGCGTGAGCGGGAAATTTTTGTTTCTGGTCGATTAAAGGAAATGATCATCATTGGCGGAGCAAATCACTATCCGCAAGATATTGAATTGACCGTCCAAGAATGTCACAAAGACCTTACGCCAAATGCTGGTGCCGCTTTTAGTGTAGATATTGATGGACAAGAGCGCTTAATCATTGCCCAAGAGATTGAACGTACCAGTCTAAAAACTTATCATGCTACTGAAATTTATCATGCCATTCAACAAGCAGTCGCTGAAGTTCATGAGTTAGCCGTGTACGGCATTGTATTGGTAAGCCCTCGAAGAATTCCTAAGACTTCGAGTGGTAAAATTCAGCGGAAGCTGTGTCAAAAATGGTATCAAGAGGATGCTTTTGAAGGCTTTTTGGACGCTTGGAAAGTTGGGAAAGAAGAAGTAGTCCAAGAAGCATTTATTTACCAACCAAGTACACAAGCAATTGAGTTTGCTTCTTGGTTAAACACGGCGTTAGCGAACATTGTAGGAGTTGATCCTTCACAATTAAGCCCACAAACCTCTTTTGCTAACTTAGGCTTAAATTCGGTAAAAGGCATTCAACTTTGTGGGAAAATTAGTGAGAAATTGGGCAAAGAAATTAGTCCAGCAGTATTGTACGACTACTATTCCATTGAAGTATTAGCTGCTTATCTCATTGATGATTATACACAAGAAAAATCGATCAAACTAGAACAGCACCAAGGAGAAGCGATTGCCATCATTGGCATGGGCTGTAGATTCCCTGAAGCCGATGATCCTGAAATCTTTTTCCAAAATTTATTAAAGCAAAAAGATTCCATTAGCGAAGTTCCTGCTGATCGTTGGGATGTGAAAGAGTTGTATAGTGAGGAAACTGAAGTAGGGAAAATGAACACCCGCTGGGGTGGTTTCTTAGCCAATGTGGATGAGTTTGATGCAGACTTTTTCGGTATCAATGCCACAGAAGCCAGTCAAATGGACCCACAACAGCGCTTGCTGTTAGAAGTTAGTTACGAAACCATTGAACGAGCAGGAATCAATTTAGAAGAGATCAAAGGCAGTTCGGTTGGTGTTTATATTGGCATCATTCAAGCACATTATGCAGAGCTATTGTCACTGAATCATGAAAGTCAAGATGTGTATTCAAGCACTGGAGGCGCTTTGAGTATTGCCGCCAATCGACTTTCTTACTTTTATGATTTCAAAGGCCCAAGTTTGGCTATTGATACTGCCTGTTCCAGCTCATTAGTAGCTATTCACCAAGCAGTTCAGGCCATCCGATTAGGGGAATGTTCGATGGCATTAGCAGGTGGAGTCAACCTGATTCTTACCCCAAGCTCTAGCATTGGAATGACTCAAGTTGGTGCCTTATCTGCCGATGGACGATGCAAAACTTTTGATGCCTCAGCCAATGGTTATGTGCGCAGTGAAGGCTGTGGATTAGTGTTACTAAAACCATTGAGTAAAGCCTTAGCAGATCAAGATGAGATTTTAGCGGTAGTAAAAGGAAGTGCCATCAATCAAGATGGCCGAAGTAATGGCTTAACTGCCCCAAATGGCATTGCCCAACAGGAAGTCATCAAGAGCGCCCTGCACAATGCTCAAGTAGATGCTAAAGCGGTCGATTATGTAGAATGTCATGGCACAGGCACACCTTTAGGTGATCCAATAGAAGTACGGGCATTAGATGCAGTTTATGGAAAGCAACGCCCTGAAAATCAACACTTAACTTTAGGCGCGGTAAAGGCAAATATTGGACACTTAGAAGCGGCTGCAGGCATTGCGGGAGTCATTAAAGCCATTCAGTGTTTCCGACACGAAATCATTCCTGCACAGATACATTTTAATCAGCCAAACCCCAATTTGAATTGGAAGGAACTTAATGTTGCCATTCCAACAAACCAACAAGTATGGCAAAAAAATGGTCATCCAAGAAAAGCAGGAGTGAGTAGCTTTGGCTTTGGCGGAGCAAATGTCCACCTTATTTTGGAAGAAGCACCTCAAGTGGAAAAGCAAGCGAAAGTGCCTACTCGAAACGTTGACCCTGAGTTGCTCGCCTTTTCTGCAAAATCAGTGGATTCACTCAAAGCACAAATTTCCCAAATCCAACAACTCAGTGCATCCAACCCTGAACTGAGTATTTCCCAACTCAGCTTCAACCTAGCCACAAAACGAACGCATTTTAATAAACGATTCGCTCTTGCGGTAAGCAATTTGACCGAATTACAGCATTATACCTTTAAAACCGAAGCGTTATTTCAAGGAAATCCGCCTTCAAAAACAGCATTTTTATTAGCTGGTTTAGGTAGTCAAATTCCAAGTATGGGCAAAAATTTATATGAACAAGAGCCTGTATTTAGAGAAGCTTTTGATGCTTGTTTGGCAGAAGCCAGTCACTATTTTGAAGAAGATCTCAAATCCATTATTTTTTGCGAAAAAGGTTCGCCCGAAGAAGTATTGCTCAATCGCGTAGACTTTATGCATCCTGCCATTTTTGCGTTTGAGTATGCGAGTTCCAAATTGTGGGAATCTTGGGGAGTAACCGTAGATGTACTGATTGGACACAGCTTAGGTGAAATTATTGCTTGTTGCCTTGCGGGAGTAGTCAGCTTTAAGGATGGTGTAAAACTCGTTTGCCATCGAGGAAAATTGATGAATTCCGTTCAGGAAAAAGGCATGATGGCTTCCATTGAAGCAACTGAACAAGAAATGCTTCCCATAATCCAAGAGCAATTGGATGCCGTAACTATTGGGGTGATTAATACGCCAAAACAACTCGTGATTAGCGGAAAAACAGCTCCAGTAGAAGCCATTTGTCAACAGTTTGAAAAACAAGGGAGAAGGGTAAAACGCCTCAAGGTTTCCACAGCGTCACACTCTCCACTCATGGATCAAATCTTGGAGCCTTATCAAGAAATGTTATCCACCATCACCTTCCATTTACCCAAACTTCCTATTATCAGTAATACGCTCGGCAAAGTAGCCAATCAAGAACTGACTGATACCAATTATTGGGTAAACCATTTGCGAGGAACGGTACGCTTTGCCGACAGCATCTCCACACTGAATTCCTTAGCCATAGATACCTTCATCGAAATCAGTGCAAACTCCGTTTTACTGGGAATTACAGCTCCCCGAATTCAAAATAGTGCCCATTGCTTATGGTTGCCAACCAGCACCAAAAGAGAAAACGAAGCATTGACCACGCGAAAAAGCCTAGCCAAATGGTATTCAGCGGGCGGAAATATCAATTGGGATAACTATTACCAAGGTGCTACCTATCCTTTCCTCCAATTACCAAGCTATCCATTTCATCGCGAAAGTTATTGGCTAGATGAACAACTGCTCCAACAATCTTATGGACATACTGGACAGCCTTTATTGGGGACTTACCTCAATATTGCCAACCAAAAAGTGTATGAGTCAGTTATTGACCTAAAGCGATTTGCGTATTTAAAAGATCATAAAGTCTTTGGTAATGTATTAATGCCAGGGGCATCGCTTTGTGAAATTGCTCAGGAATTTATAAGCCTACAAGATGAAAATTACGAGTTAAGCGAATTGGTCATTAAAACCCCGCTCCTACTCTACGAAGATGTTACTAATCACTTGCAGTTGGTGACGAACCTTGAGGCCGATCATAGCTATTCTTTTACCATTTATAGCAAAGAAAATCGAGTTGGAACGAAATGGAATGAGCATGCTTCTGGAAAAATTACGCATCGGGAGCATCAACCTTCAACGTATATTGATACAAATGAGAAGCTTCAAGGGCTTCAAAGCTACGATTTAAACCAACTCTACAATTTATATTACCAATTGGGCATTGACTATGGTAGTCATTTCCAAGTCATTGAACAACTGCATTATACCACTGATCGCGCAGTAGGAAAGGTAAACTTAGCAGGTGATATTGCTGAAAGTTACAGCTTGCATCCAGCCTTACTCGATGGGATTTTCCAATTAACAGGCAGCTTATTCTTGAGTGAAGGAAGCGATCAAGCCTATTTCCCTTTTGAGGTTCAAGATTTTTCATTAACTCAACTTGGTCTATCTTCCGTATGGGCCGAGGCCATATTGATTTCCAAAGAAGAGGGCTATGCCAGCATCAAACTGCTCATTTGGGATGAAAATGGACAAGAAGTTGGCCGCATTGATAACTTATTAGTGCGCAAGGCCAATCAAATTCAGCTGAAAGCAACCAAAGCGACCTTAAATCATCATTGGCTTTACGGATTAGAATGGGAAAAGCTAGCAGGAGCGGCTCAAATTAATACAAAAGACAAATGGTTAATCTCGTGTACACAGCCCAAATGTAACCGGGCTAAAAAGGTAAAGCAGGCATTAGAACGCTACGGTTTGGAGGCTGAAGTCATTGATTTTGTAGCAGAAGTTACACCTACCGAAGAGCCATTAAACATCATTGTGTTATGGGAACCGATTCCTTTTGAAGATGTTTCTTTAACCGCATCAGCCGTATCGTTTAAGGCACTACATCAGCTCCAAGAAGCGGTGAAGCTCGGCGTTTCACGGCTGGTTTGGGTAACGCCAGGTATATTTTCACCTCACATGGATCGAAAGGCTTTATCGATTGCGCCACTTTGGGGCTTGGGGAAAGTCTTCATCAATGAGCATCCTGAAATTACAACACAACTCATTGATATTACCAATTTTAAAGAAGCTTTCGCCGATCAATTGGTACAAGCGATCTACCATGAAACTAAGGACAATCAATTCCGAATTACACCAACACACACCGAAGTTCACCGCTTAGTTCACAAAAACTTACCACCTCAAAAGGATAAATTTCCTGATTTATCACACGGTACGGTACTGATTACTGGCGGACTTGGAGGCTTAGGCATCGCAACAGCCAAATGGTTGGGACAAATGGGAGTAAAACAGGTCTTGTTGCTGAACAGAAGAGCATCAAGTCTATCTGCCGATAAAATAAAGCATTTAGAAAATTCAGGACTAAAAGTATTCACCGCATCTTGTGATATCAGTAATCGAAATCAATTGGCCCAAGCCATTGATGCCATACCTGCTGATACTCCCTTAGTTGGTGTGGTTCATGCAGCTGGTTTGCTGGATGATGGGATGATTCTGAATCAAAGTGAAGAAAAGTTCCAACGGGTGTATACACCTAAAATCAATGGCTTATGGAATTTACACGAACTCACTGCCGATAAAGATTTAAAACTTTTCTTACTCTATTCTTCTGCGACTTCAATTGTTGGAACGCTAGGTCAGAGTAATTACTCCGCAGCAAATACCTTTTTAGACGCTTACGCCAACTACAGAATTTCTCAGGGTTTGCCTTGCCACACCATCAACTGGGGACCTTGGGATAATATTGGTTTAGCGAAAGCACTTAAGGCCAGTGATCAAGAGCTCATTAAAAGCTTTGGAATCAATTACATCAAAAGTGAAGAAGCATTCATTCTTTTGGAGGATATTGTACGTTCCGTGAACGGACAAGTTGGGGTCATCTCTTTCCAAAAAAACTTATTGGCAAAATGGCAAGAAGGGCTTCACCAGCAGCTTCCGCCATTTTACCATAACATCCTGACACATAAAAAAGCGGCCAGATCTACCCAAGAAGGATTCAAACAATCGTTGGCAAAATTGCCAGCATTGCAACAAAAGACTTACCTCCGCGATTACCTCAAACAATTAGTGCTCGATGTATTGCCAGAGTCTAACGTAACCATTGAGCTGCAAGCTCCACTTCAAGAACTGGGTTTAAATTCATTACTTGCTGTAAACTTAAGGAACTTGCTCGCCAAACGAACCGGGTTAAAACTTCCTGCCACCTTATTGTTTGACTACCCCAGTATTGAAGCCATCACTGATTTCATTATCAAACAAGTAGGCGGACAAAAGAAAGCCATACAACAGAAAGGAGTTGAACTAAAACCAGCAGAAGAAGGCATTGCCATTATTGGGATGAGCTGCCGATTTCCAGGACAAGCCAATGACTTAAAGGCGTATTGGAAATTAATTTCTGAAGGCAGAGATGCAATTAAGCTGATTGACCGCTGGGATATTGATGAGTACTATCATGAAGATGGAATGGTTCCTGGGAAGATGAATACCAAAGAAGCGGGCATGGTAGATGAAGTGGATTTATTTGATGCTGAGTTTTTCAATATCATGCCTGAGGAGGCTAAAAAAATGGACCCTCAGCAACGTGTATTACTGGAAACGGCTTGGACAGCCATTGAAGATGCGGGAATTCCAAAAACGCAATTAGAAGGTTCCAACACAGGGGTTTTCATGGGGCAGATGACCGATGATTACAATGAAGTCTATCAAGGTGGACTTGAAGGTTTGGACGGATTTATGGGATTGGGAAATGCCCGAAGCGTGTTATCTGGCCGTGTATCGTATTCCTTTGGCTTAAAAGGCCCTAGCTTAACCGTAGATACGGCTTGCTCTAGTTCATTAGTAGCCATTGATTTGGCTTGTGAAAAACTACTCAATGGAGCCTGTGATATGGCTTTAGCAGGTGGCGTTTCGATGCTCTTAAGTCCACAACTACACATCGAATTCTCAAAATTGCAAGGCATTGCCAAAGATGGGCGATGTAAAACATTCTCCAGCAATGCTGATGGAACGGGTTGGAGTGAAGGTTGCGGTGTACTGGTTCTAAAACGACTCAGCGAAGCGAAAAAGGATGGTGATAAAATATGGGCAGTCATTAAAGGAAGTGCCGTAAACCAAGATGGCAGAAGCCAAGGGTTAACCGCTCCCAATGGGCCTTCCCAAGAAATGGTGATCAAAGCTGCGCTCCAAAAGGCAAATGTATCGCACCTAGATGTAGATTATGTAGAATGTCACGGGACAGGAACCATGTTAGGCGACCCCATTGAGGTGCAAGCCATTAATAATGTATACGGGCAAGATCGCACCAAAGCGCAAGCGATTAAATTGGCTTCTGTAAAAAGTAATATGGGGCATACCTTAGCTGCTGCTGGTGTGGCAGGAGTAATCAAAACCGCTTTGGCAATTCATCATGAATTACTTCCACAATCGTTACACTGCGATACCCTCAACGAAAATATAATGTGGGATGAACTGGCTGTCAGTGTGCTGAAAGAAAAGGCACAATGGCCTGCTAGTAGCAAACCAAGGCGAGCAGGTGTGAGTAGTTTCGGCATTAGTGGAACCAACGCACACCTCATCTTAGAAGAAGCGCCCAAAGTGACTGTTGCAAATGATGAGGTTAAAGCTCCAAATCCATTAAACTATCAATTGCTTACACTTTCTGCTGAAACAGAGGAATCTTTGAAGATGCAATTAGCGCAAGTTCAAGACGATCTAAAAAGTAATGAACACCGTACTTTAGCAGCAGTGGCACAAGGCTTTGCTCATTACCGCAGTCACTTCCGTAAGCGATTGGGATTGGTGTTAGAAAGCAAAGAAGACTTATTCAACTATCAGTTTGATGCAAGCGAGTTAGCCATTCAAATACCCAAAGGAAAAGTAGCTTTCTTATTCACTGGGCAAGGCGCACAATATCCTAACATGGGCAAAACCCTTTACGAACAAGAGGAAGTTTATCGCACAGCATTCGATCAATGCATCGCCTTGATTAATCGAGAATTAGCAGGTATTGATTTAAAAGAATTGATTTTTAGTTCGGATGATGAAATAGCCAAACAGGTTCATCTCACGCAATATACACAACCTGCACTTTTTGCCGTAGAGTATGCACTCGCCCAACTTTGGATGGCTTGGGGAGTAAGTCCTGATGTGTTGATGGGACACAGCATTGGGGAAATTGTAGCCGCTGCCGTAGCGCAAATTCTATCCTTAGAAGATGCGATCAAACTCGTCGTTGCCCGTGGCCGATTGATGGGCGCTTTGCCCCAAGTGGGTAAGATGATTTCGGTACAACTTGATCGGGCAGCAGCAGCTAAATTGATCGAAGGGAAAACCGATCAAATCGCAATAGCTGCAGCAAATAGCCCACAACAAACCGTTATTTCTGGTGATACAACAGTGATTGAGGGTTTAGTGAAGCAATTAGAACATGATGGAATTCCAGTTAAAGCATTGCGTACGTCTCATGCATTCCACAGCCCGTTAATGGAACCCATGTTGGAGGAATTTGAACAAATTGTGAGTCAATTGACCTTCCAGCAGCCCATGTATGAGTTCATCAGTAATGTAACGGGAACAGTAGCAGGCGATGAGGTTTTAACATCGAACTATTGGGTGAATCACGTGCGCGATGCGGTACTTTTTGCCGATGGCATGAAGAGTTTGGAAGCAGCAGGAGTAACGGCTTATTTCGAGATGGGGCCACATCCGGTATTAACGACCATGGGCCGGCAATGTGTTGCCAACAGCGACGAACGATTGTGGTTGCCCTCCATCCATCGGAAGCAGCCTAATCGCCAATCCATGTTCACTAGCTTGGCACAGTGGTATCAGTTTGGCGCCACTCTAAATTGGCAACAAATTTACCCGAACAAGCCACCACATCAAGATTTACCCACTTACCCATTCAATAAGCAACGTTATTGGCTCGATCCTGTGCTAACCAGCACTGTGAAAGGAAAGTTTAGTGGGCATCCTTTACTTGGTTTTAGCCTGAATGTGGCTGGGAAACACGTTTTTGAAGCGAATATCACCATTAACAATTTCCCTTACCTCAACGCCCATCAAGTAGGCGGAGCAATCGTGTTACCCGCAGCAGCTTATGGCGAAATCATTCACGGATTTATCGATCAATTAGACGATCCTTTCGAAATTCACGAATTACTGATTCAGCAAAGTATTGTCATTCCATCAGAGAAAGGCGTTCGCGTACAGTTGGTCAATACGCCAACTGGAGATGGTTTTGCATTTGAAATCTTTAGCCGAGCCGACCAACAAGGCAGCGAATGGACGCAACATGCGACAGGTTTGATTGTCATACGGGAATTAACGGATTCCCCTAAAACTTCCATCACTCAATTAACCACTCAGACAGATGAGCTCGCCATTGAAGAGATTTACGATAATTTCAGTGCCATTGGATTAGAATATGGTGAAGCGTTTCAAGTCATCGAATCTGCTTATAAAGCAAAAGATCGGGAAGCAATTATCGCCAAAGTAAGTTTAGCAGACGGAATTGAGCATGAAGCTTATCGCATTCATCCCACTTTATTGGATGGCATTTTCCAACTCACAGGTGCGTTATGCTTAGATACAACTTCTTCCGATACCTATTTGCCTTTTGAGTTAAATCAACTCTACATCCACCAAGAAAAAGCAGAAACACTTTGGGCAGAAGTCGAATTAGTTAGCGATGAAGAAAGTCAAAAAGTAGTTCGTATTCGAATTTGGGATGCTTCAGGAAACTTTGCAGGTGAAATTGCCCAATTAAAGGTAAGAAAGCTTGACCGATCAGCTCTTCAGCAAAACAGGCAAACGCTACCTACCGATTGGGTGTACCAATTGAATTGGGAAGAAATTCAACTGGAAAATAAACAACTCACAGGTACTTGGGGGGTATTAGGCGGAACGGAGAAAATGCTCCAAGGACTGACTAAAGAAGGCATTTCCATTCAGTCGTTAGCAACGATCCAAGAAATTGAAAACCACGAACTAAGCGGAATTATTTGCTTGTGGCCTTCAACTGAAGTAACAAATCCAGTTCAGGCAACCTACGACCGAGCTGCACAAGCTTTGGAGCAATTACAAGTATTGGCGAAACACCCAGATTTGAAAAGCTGCTGGATTACCGAAGGTGTATTTAACGATTCACCGAGTACAGATCAATTGGCGGCAGCTTCACTTTGGGGAATGGGAAGAGTATTCATGAATGAAAATCCTGAAACTTCATTCAAACTCATTGATACGCCATCATTCATCTCGAAAAATATTTTCCAAAAACTCAAAAACATCCTATTAGCTCCCAAAGCGGAAAAACAATTCCGACTCATCGGCTCACACATCTTGGGCTTGCGAATAGTTCCTGCTGCTCAAGAAGTGAATCAGGAATTATCGGATTTATCGCAAGCAACAGTCTTAATCACTGGTGGCTTGGGTGCTTTTGGACTAGAAACGGCGAAATGGTTTAGCCAACGAGGTGTTGGGCAATTGTTGTTACTCGGAAGAAGTGCTCCTAAAGCCCAAGCACTTGAAGTAATTAAGGTGATGGAAAAGGCTGGCACAAGAGTGTTGACCGCTCAAGTAGATGTAACTGATCAAGGAGCACTTCAAGGAGTCATCGCTCAGCTATCAGAAGCATATCCACTCAAAGGGATCATTCACTCCGCAGGTGTGCTTGACGATGCCATGATTCCCAATCAAAACGCAGCGAAAATCGCAAAAGTATTTGGCCCAAAGGTAATGGGCGCATGGAATTTACATGAACTTAGCCTAGATATCGACCTCGATTTCTTTGTCATGTACTCATCTATGGCTGCTGTGGCAGGAAATGCAGGGCAAGCCAATTACGCTGCGGCTAATTGCTTTATGGATCAGCTTGCAGCTCACCGTCAAGGCCAAAATTTACCCGCGTTGAGTATCAATTGGGGAGCCATAGAAGGTGAAGGTATGGCTGGCAAGCTCGGTGAAGCTAAAAAAGCAAGTATTCAGCAACAAGGTGTGCAGTTTTTAGCACAACAGGAAGCGGTAGCCTTACTCGACTGGAGTTTGCAACATCAAGCACCACAGTTGGGAATGGTTCATTTCAAGAAGCACCAATTAGGCAAAGCCTTACAAGATCATCACGGTAGTGTTCCAGCACTCTATCACAATATTGTGAAGGTCAAGAGTAAGTCAACAGAAAGTGGTTCAAACCAACTTGCTCAGCATTTGCAAAGCTTAGCGGCTGAATTGAGAACAGGATATTTGAAAGATTTCTTGCAGCAAGAAGTCGCGCAAGCACTCAAACTCAATGTTGTTGATGTACCGCTGCAAACGCCATTACAAGAACTGGGCTTAGATTCCCTACAAGCCGTCACCTTACGTAATCAGCTTGCAAAAAAGGTTGGCCTGAAACTTCCTTCTACCTTGTTGTTTGATTACCCCACCATTCAAGGTTTGAGCGAATACCTGTTGAAAGAACTGATTCAGCAGATGGAAGCAGTTGAAGAAACGCCAACAACAGTCATTCCTACTCATCAAGAAGGAGGTGAGCATGACATTGCCATTATTGGCATGAGTTGTCGCTATCCTGGTCAAGCTACCAATTTGAAGAAGTATTGGGAATTACTTCAGCAGGGAAAAGACGGTGTGACCTTCATTGACCGTTGGGACATGGAAGCATACTATGCAGAAGATGGCACCTTACCAGGGAAAATGAGCACCAAACAAGCTGGTTTTTTAGAAAATGTAGACTTGTTTGATACTGGCTTTTTCAATATTTCTCCAGATGAAGCCAAAGGCATTGATCCACAACACCGCATTTTATTAGAAGCCGTGTGGGAAGCGTTTGAAGATGCAGGCATCCAAAAATCCAGTTTGGAGGGATCAAACACAGGCGTTTTCATGGGGCAAATGACGCATGATTATGAGCGGCTCAATAAAGCTGGGATTAAAGGCTTAGACGGTTTAGTCGGATTGGGCTCTGCATCCAGCATCATGTCTGGTCGCATCTCCTATTTGTTTGGCTTACAGGGACCAAGTTTAACCATAGATACGGCGTGCTCTAGTTCATTAGTTGCCATTGATTTGGCCTGTGAAAAGCTTAAAAATGGTTCTTGCGATATGGCTTTGGCTGGCGGAATTTCCTTACTCCTGACTCCTGCTTTACACGTTGAGTTTAGCAAATTGGGAGGCATTGCCAAAGATGGCCGTTGCAAAACCTTCTCTGATCAAGCCGATGGAACAGGCTGGAGTGAAGGCTGTGGCGTATTGCTCTTAAAGCGATTGAGCGATGCCCAAAAAGATGGCGATAAAATTTGGGCAGTCATTAAAGGGAGCGCCGTAAATCAAGATGGCAAAAGCCAAGGATTGACCGCTCCAAATGGCCCTGCACAAGAAGCTGTCATTGCAGCAGCCTTGAAAAATGCCAACTTATCGCCAAATCAAATCGACTTTGTAGAAACTCATGGCACAGGAACAACCTTAGGCGATCCGATAGAAGTACAAGCCCTAAGCAATGTGTATGGACAAGGACGAGCAAGTGATCAGCCCTTATTGCTTGGCGCAGTAAAAAGTAATATTGGTCATACAATGGCCGCTGCTGGTGTGGCAGGTGTCATCAAAACGGTACTTGCATTCCAATATGATTTACTTCCTAAAAACTTGCATGCGCAAGCGTTAAATCATCACATCGCTTGGGAAGATTTATCCGTAGCGGTATTGCAAGAAGCAAGGGCATGGAAACGAAATGGAAATCCGCGAAGAGCCGGCGTAAGTAGCTTTGGGATTAGCGGAACCAATGCGCACCTCATTTTGGAAGAAGCTCCTGCGGTAGCGCCTGTAGTAAATACAACAACAGCTACACCAACCCAATTGCTGACGTTATCGGCTGAATCCTATGAGTCTTTAGAAATGCAACTCAATCAGCTTCAGCAATTCGTAAAAACGGAAGAAAATATCAATCTAGCAGGTTTAGCTTATAACCTCGCTACTAAACGAAGTCATTTCAAGTATCGTTTAGGAATTTTGGCAAATCAAGTTGATGACTTATTAACGTATCAAATCGACCAGCAAGAAGTCAAGCAAAATAGTCGCGTAAAAGGAAAGTTGGCTTTCTTGTTCACAGGTCAAGGCTCGCAGTATGCGGGAATGGGCAAAGCGCTTTATGAGCAAAATGCCATTTTCCGAACTGCCTTTGACGAATGCATCACCTTAATTAACACAGAATTGGGCGAGGTAGATTTGAAAGACATCTTATTCAGCGAAAATCCTGATTTGAACCAACTGGTTCATCAAACCCAATATACGCAACCAGCCTTATTTGCCATTGAATATGCGCTCGCCCAACTCTGGATGGCTTGGGGCATCCAACCTGAATTACTTGCGGGGCACAGCATTGGCGAAATCGTAGCGGCTACCGTAGCTGGTGTATTTTCTTTAGCAGATGGTATCAAATTAGTGGTGGCTCGTGGCCGATTAATGGGAGCTTTGCCCCAAGAAGGAACGATGCTTTCTGTTCGATTAGGCTCCGCAGAAGCACAGCACTACTTGATCGATTATGAAAATCAGGTGACGATTGCTGCGGCAAACACCCCTCATCAAACCGTGCTCTCAGGGGAAACGGCAGCAATTCAGGCCATTGCCAACACTTTAAATAAAGCGGGAATCAAGTGCAGAACTTTAAAAACATCACACGCTTTCCACAGTCCACTGATGGAACCAATGCTAGCCGATTTTGAGCAAGTGGCGCAAACAATCAGTTATCATCCTCCAAAAATTCAGATGGTGAGTAACTTGACAGGCAAAAAGGCAGGCAATGAATTATTGCATGCGGATTATTGGGTGAAGCACGTGCGTGATGCGGTCTTGTTTATTGATGGTATAAATACCTTAGCTCAGGAAGGAGTCAGAACGTTCGTTGAAATTGGACCTCAACCAATTTTGGTCAATATGGGGGCGCAAACTTTAGATGAGAAAGCACCTAAAAAGTGGATTACTTCCATCCAAAAAGATCAATTAGCTACTGAATCAATCCTCGCTGCATTGGCCGATTTGTATGTCACTGGACACCTTCCAAATTGGAAAGCAATTTATGATGGGAAGGAACAAGCACGCATGGATTTACCAAGTTATCCATTCCATCGAAAAAGCTATTGGCTAGATGCCATACACACCGAAAGTGCTGGAAGCGATGGTACCTATACCCATCACCCCTTTTTAGGTTTTGATTTGAATACGGCTGGTAATCAGTTATTTGAATCAACAATTAGCTTGAAGAACTTGCCTTATTTGAAAGATCATCAAGTGCATGGGCAAACGGTGTTGCCAGCAGCGGCTTTATTGGATACCATTCAAGCCTTCATTCAATTGCAAGAAGCTAACTATCAATTGGGGGAATTACTGATTGAACAGCCAATGGTGTTGCAGGAAAAACGCGCTGTCAAACTCCAATTGGTGATCTCTACGGTTGCCGATGGTTTTACGTTCGAACTTTATCATAAAGTGGTTAAACAAGACAGCAAATGGCAGCGTACTGCAACAGGAAGCATTGTTTCAATAGAATCAACCAACAACAATCAACAACAAATTCGTCAGTTAACTGATGGTCTAACAAGCTTAGATGTTCCACAACTCTATGATCAATTCAATCATTTAGGACTCAACTATGAACCGCATTTCCAAACGGTACAGGAAGTATATCGAGATTCAGCAAGTAAGCGATGTGTAGGAAAAATAGCCCATACACATCAAATCGAGCTTGCTCACTATCACATCCATCCCACCCTATTGGATGGCATTTTCCAACTCACAGGCGCATTATTCCTAGATGAAAATCTTCAAGAAAGCTATATCCCATTTCAAATCGCTGGTTATAAATTGTATCGTTCCCAAATCAGTGAGTTATGGGCCGAAATCACCAAGCTTTCGGAAAGTGAATCCCAAAAAGAAGTCGGTATTCGCTTTTGGGATGAGCATGGAAATTTAGTGGGTGAAATTGACAGTTTAAAAGCGCGCAAAGTTGATATCCAGCAATTGAATATCGATCAAGCTATTCATAAAGATTGGTTGTATGAAACGCGTTGGACAGAGCTTGAGGTCACTGAACAAATTCAAGTCACCGGAAAGTGGATCGTATTAACGCAATATACGCATGTTGATTTTGCCCTAAAGCTGATGACCATCTTGGAAAAAAATGGGGTAAACCTCATCGCCGCAGATCATTTAGATGAGATCAACTTAGATGACAGTATCGAAGGAATTATCAGCCTTTGGCCGATCAATTGGGCAGCGCAGTTGCAGGCAAAAAATGTAGCAGAATCGGCTCAACATGTGGCACTTCAGGCACTTCAACAATTGCAGTCGTTCGAAAAAGCGAAAGACAAAAAACTCATTTGGATGACAGAAGGCGTATTTAACCAAGATTTATCCAGCGCAGGTTTATGCTTAGCGCCACTTTGGGGAATGGGACGGGTATTCATCAATGAAAATCCAGCCAGCCATTTCAAAATGGTGGATATTCCTCACTTTGATACCGATCATGCTACCCCTGCTTTGATGTCTATTTTAAGTGATAGTCATAGTGAAAATCAAATTAGAATTGAGGGGAATGATTTTTATGGAATCAGGCTGAATCCCAAAAAGGTCGCAACTACGACTCCTTCTTTCCCAGATCTAAGCCGATCAACCGTTCTGATTACTGGCGGATTAGGAGGTGTTGGTTTAAAAACGGCCTATTGGTTGAGTGAAAAAGGCGTGGGGCAATTGTTGTTAGTGGGTAGAAGCGCCCCAAATGCAGCCGCTAAAAAACATCTGCATATCCTTCAAGAAGCGGGCACTCAAGTACTCACAGCTCAAGCAGATGTAAGTGATTTAGCCAGTTTAGAGAAGATCATTCAACAAATTCCGTCAGCATATCCATTAAAAGGGGTGATTCATTCTGCTGGGGTATTGGATGATGGCGTGATTCTTAATCAAACAGAAGCTAAGTTCACCAAAGTCTTAAACCCTAAAGTTACAGGAGCGTGGAACTTACACGAACTCACCAAAGATTTAGCGCTTGACATCTTTGTCTTATATTCTTCGATGGCTTCTATTTTAGGTGGAGCGGGACAAGCGAATTATGCGGCAGCAAACGGGTTTATGGATCAGTTAGCGACTTACCGAAAAGCCAATGGTCTTCCTTGCCATACCATTAATTGGGGCGCAATTGGAGGTGTTGGAATGGCCGCGAACTTGAGTGAATTAGATCGGGAACGTTTAGAAAAGCAGGGAGTACGCTACTTAACATCAGAAGACGCATTTCCGCTCTTAGAATTTGCCATTCAACAAGAAAGTGGGCAATTTGGCATCATCCATTTCCAAAAGAACCGTCTGGCTAAAGCCTTGGAAGCTTACCACGGTAAAATCCCTGCGATTTACCAGAAGCTCATCAACAAGCCCAAGGCCAAGCAACAGGACACGACTAGCCAATTAAAGCAAGAATTGCACAAGCTTGCCAAAGAACAACGGCAAGATTACCTCATCGAATTCTTGCAAGATCATATTGCCCAAACCATCCATTGTAATCCCGCAGATATTCTCATCGACCAGCCTTTGCAAGAGCTCGGACTCGATTCACTCATGGCGGTAGGATTAAGAAACCAACTTTCAAAAATGACAGGACTCAAACTGCCTGCAACGCTCTTATTTGATTATCCAGACTTAGAAAAAATCAGCCAATACCTGTTAGGGTTATTAATTGATAAAGAAGAGAAAGTTACCGAAATGAGATTAAGCGGTCAGGAGTGGAAACAATTGTTATTCAATCAGTTGAGCACTGAATTTGAAACTAAATTTAATGGAGGCAACACGCCAATTCATAAATCTGAGATTAGTCAACTGATTCAACAATCTTTGGCTAATCTGACTTTGGAAAACTTGGAAAAACCAACCATTCCGAAAGCGCAATCCTCATCAACATCAGCGGATTCGGATGATGATGTACTGAATGATTTATTAGATGAGTTGGGGGTTTAGGTAACCCCACTTTCCTTGATCATTTATAAATCACAGGCCATCGCCTTGCGCCAGCAATGATAATTAAAATAGAAGTGAAGTTTTTAAGAGCTTTGGTATAAATAACCTATGGAACAAACTAACACAGAACGTGCTATACAGGCCATCAAACAATTAAAGCAACAAGTCGCTGATTTAACGCAGCAGGCTAATGAACCAATAGCCATTATTGGGATGTCGTGCCGATATCCTGGAGGGGCTGACGATTTAGCGAGCTATTGGAAATTATTACAAGAAGGGAAAGATGCGGTCAAGCGTATTACCCGTTGGGATGCTGATGAATATTATGATGAGGATGGAAGTCAGGCGGGAAAAATGAATACCAAAGAAGCGGGATTCCTAGAAAATATCGATCAGTTTGATGCGGGCTTTTTCAACATTACTCCTGAAGAAGCCAAAAATATGGATCCGCAACAGCGGCTATTTCTGGAACTCACTTGGAATGCCCTTGAAGATGCAGGCTTACAACGAAAATCATTGGAAGGAAGCCATACAGGTGTATTCATTGGATGCATGACGCACGATTACGAAACCTTATATGGAGGTGGTTTGAATGGTTTAAATGGCTATGTCGGTTTGGGCACTGCGGCAAGCATTCTTTCAGGACGGGTTTCCTACACCTTTGGCTTCAAAGGGCCTAGTTTAACCTTAGACACCGCTTGTTCCAGCTCCTTAGTAGCCCTCGATTTAGCCTGCAATAAGCTCCAAAAGGGCGATTGTTCCATGGCTATTGCTGGAGGCATTTCGCTCATTTTAACTCCTGCACTTCATGTGGAGTTCAGCAAACTTCAAGGCATTGCCAAGGATGGACGCTGCAAAACTTTTTCTAATCAAGCCGATGGCACAGGTTGGAGTGAAGGTTGTGGCGTGTTAGTACTCAAACGCTTGAGCGATGCCAAAAAAGATGGCGATAAGATTTGGGCGGTCATTAAAGGAACCGCAGTGAATCAAGATGGGAAAAGTCAAGGCTTAACCGCACCAAATGGCCCTTCCCAAGAAGAAGTCATTCAACAAGCATTAGCTAAAGCCAATATTTCCCCTAAAGAGGTGGCTTATGTGGAAACGCATGGCACAGGAACACCATTGGGCGATCCAATAGAAGTGCAGGCTTTGGGCAACGTTTATGGGAAAGATCGATCTGCTCACTTTCCTTTAAAGCTAGGCTCGGTAAAAAGCAATTTGGGACATACCATGGCCGCTGCTGGTGTGGCTGGCGTGATCAAAACGGTGTTGGCGCTTCAACATGAATTCCTACCCAAAACCTTGCATGCAGCGGAACTCAACGAGCACATTCCTTGGGATCAGTTGCCTGTACAGGTGATGCAAGAAGCACAAGCATGGCCTAAAAGTGATCAAAAACGGATAGCCAGTATCAGTAGCTTTGGAATTAGTGGAACCAATTCGCATGTTGTTTTAGAAGAATATCAAGAAACAAAAAAAACTAAAAAGGAGGCTACTAACCAGCACCAATTACTGGTGTTATCAGCCCGAAATCAGGCAGGATTAACCGCACAATGGGAGCAACTCAAAGCTTTCATCCGTGATGATTCCGATATTGAATTAGAAAATATTGCCTACAGTTTAGCCAAACATCGCAGTCATTTTAACTACCGAATGGCCGTGGAGTGCAATAAAAAGGAAGATTTAGAACAAGTAACCGTTCCTACGGCTAAAAGTATTAAGTCCGCCAAAACAGCCGTGCTTTTCACGGGTCAAGGTGCGCAATATGTGGGGATGGGCAAAGAATTATATGCCCAAGAGCCAACGTTCAAAGCTGCTTTCGATATTTGTGTAGCTTTGGCAAATAACGTATTAGCAGGAACTCGTTTTGAGCAAGATTTAAAAGCCATCATTTTTGCTGAATCCGATAACGAGTTGGGGGAACTTATCCATCAAACCCAATACACGCAACCTGCCTTATTTGCCATCGAATATGCACTATTCCAACTCTGGTCAAGTTGGGGAATGAAGCCCAATTTTGTGATGGGCCATAGCATTGGAGAAATTGTCGCTGCAACCGTAGCAGGGGTATTCAATTTGGAAGATGCTGTGAAATTAACCGTGGTTCGCGGTTGCTTGATGGGTGCTTTGCCACAAACAGGCAAAATGATTTCTGTTCAGCTGCATCGCGAAGAAGTGGCTAAGCTGATTCAAGGGAAAGAAGATGTACTGAGTATTGCCGCGAGTAATACGCCCACCCAAACCGTGTTATCAGGACAAACGGAGGCTTGCGAAACCATTCAGCAGGAATTGGAAGCAAAGGGAATCAAGTGTAAACCCTTAAGCACTTCCCATGCGTTCCACAGCCCATTGATGGAACCAATTTTGAACGGTTTTGAAAAGGCTTTAGCAAGCATCACCTTCAACAAGCCTAAACTCAAACTCATTTCCAACAGCTCAGGGAAATTAGCGGGTGATGAAATCCTACACGCAACATATTGGGTCAATCACATCCGAGAAGCGGTTTCTTTTCAAGAGGGTATGCAAACTTTGGCTGAGCAAGGCGTAACGACTTTCCTAGAAGCTGGGCCTGCTCCTGTGCTCACAGCTATGGGCATGCAATGCTTGGAGCACGCCAATGAATGTACATGGTTATCTTCTTTGCGCAAAGGGAAGTCGGATGAAAAAATGCTCTTAACCAATTTGGGCAAGTGGTATGTGGCTGGCGGAAAAGTGGATTGGGAACAATTTTATGCCCATCGCCAAGGTCAGCGGATTGATTTGCCTTCTTACCCTTTCCAACGAAAATCGTATTGGTTAGAACACGAAGCCGCCCGACCTTTTGAATCTCCTTTGAAAACAGATGATTTGAAGACAGCGTGGTTGTATGAAACCACTTGGGAAGCGATAAATCTGGCTAAATCAGCAAAAATTCAAGGAAATTGGTTGATTTTAACTTCGAATACTAAAACTGCATGGGTGAGCCAATTAGCAGCCGCTTTACAACAAGCAGGTGCTGCTACACAAATCAGTGATTCCTTATCAGCTATTCAGGAACCATTAAACGGAGTAATTGTGCTTTGGCCGAGTCCAACTGATGACGATACCGCTCAACAAGCACAAGACTTAGCGGTAAAAGGTTTACAAATTTTTCAAGAACTGATCAAACAGGATACGATCTCAATCTACTGGTTGACTGAAGGAATATTCAATGACGATTTAGCTGCGAATCAATTGGCCTTAGCGCCACTTTGGGGATTAGGAAAAGTATTTCTGAATGAATATCCACACTTTTCGTACAAACTCATTGATGTGGATGATTTTTCTACTACTGATGTGGATCAACTCCTTCAAGTGATGACAAGTGATGATGCTGAAAATCAACTCAGAATTACTCAAAATCAGTCACTTGCCTTACGACTTCACCAGGTTGATTCACTTCCAATAAGTAAGTCTTTTCCAAATTTATCCCAATCGTCCATCCTAATTACAGGAGGTCTTGGAGGGTTAGGATTAGAAACTGCCCATTGGTTAGCCAAGCAACAAGTTGGTCAGTTAATTTTGATGAGCAGACGAGCACCTAATGCGGTAGCAAAAAAGGAAATTGCACATATCGCAGCATTAGGGACGAAAGTGCTAGCACTTCAAGGAGATGTGAGCGATTACGATAGTTTGAAAAATGTACTGGACAATATTCCCAATAATTACCCACTAAAAGGCATTATTCACAGTGCAGGGGTTTTGGAAGATGCTTTTTTGCCCCAACAAAATGAAGCTAGCTTTGCCAAGGTATTTGCGGCCAAGGTTGCAGGGAGCTGGAATTTACATCAACTCACGAAAGCGCTCCATTTAGAGCTGTTTGTCATCTATTCTTCGATGTCTTCCATTTTAGGAACGGCTGGACAAGCCAATTATGCTGCTGCGAATACTTTTGTAGATCAATTAACGCACTATCGTAACTCACAAGGTTTAGCGAGCCAAGTAGTGAACTGGGGCACTTGGGAAAAAGTAGGAATGGCCGCCAGCTTGAGTGAAGAAACGCAGGTCATGATTGCCAAACAAGGCATTTATCCCATCAAAGCCGAAGCTGCATTTGCCATCTTAAAACGTATGTTGAGAAGCGAGCAGACTCAACTTGGAGTCGCCAACTTTAACCGAGCGCCACTCGCACAGCACTTAGAAAATTTACTTGGAGTAATTCCTACATTCTTCAGTAAACTGTTGGAAGTTAAGGAAAAGACTGCTGATAGCGAGACCGCCTTTATCAAAACCTTAAAATCAACGCCAGAGCTCGCGAGAAAAGGAAAAATCATTCAAAAATTGAGTGAGCTATTGGGAGCAATTTTGCACCTAGAGCCTTCGGAGTTGGATAGTCATACAGGCTTATTCGATTTAGGTGGAGATTCCATGAAATTGGTAGAATTCTCGAATACCATCTCCAAAGAGTTCGGAATAACACTGCTCATTAGTAAAACCATCACGCTTCCTACACTCGATGCACTCGCCAATCACTTACTCGAAAATGAGTTGGCTTTCCTCCACTTGGACTTAAATGCACAACTGAAAAATCTAATTACAGATTTGATTAATCATAAAATTCCAGACATGCGGGGGACAGCAAATGAGAAAGACACCGCACCGCTCATCGAAGAAATTACAAAAAGCGTAGAATTATTCTTAAGTGCTCCTACCCAGGAACCTGAACCACAAACGGATGACGCTTCAACCATTGATGAATTGTCAGACGAAGACTTTGCTATGAAATTGGAAGAAAAACTAAATTCATTTGATTAAGGATGGATAAAGAGAAGGCATTAAACCAGCTAAAAAAAGCTTTCAAAGTCATTGAAAAGCTTGAAAACGATTTAGCCAAAACGCAGGAACCGATTGCCATCATTGGCACAGGAATGAAGCTTCCTGGAAATGTAAATAACCTAGATGATTTATGGAATTTGCTCGAAGCAGGCAAGTCCACCACCCAAGAGATTCCCAAAAGCCGTTGGGATATTGATTCGGTATACGATAGCAATCCGCATGCAGCGGGGAAAATGTATACTCGCCATGCGTCATTGATAGATAACCCCGCCTTATTCGATGCCAGTTTCTTTAGCTTAGGTCCACAAGAAGCCAGCAAAATCGATCCACAGCAGCGTTTATTATTAGAAAGCAGTTGGCGCGCATTGGAAGAAGCAGGTATCCGAAAAGATGAATTAAAAGAACAGTTAACGGGTATTTTTATTGGCATTGGCCCAAGTGAATACCAAATCCTTCAAGGGCATGATCCCAATCACCTTGACCCTTACGATGTGACGGGCACGCACATGAGCTTTGCCGCTGGCCGTTTATCTTACCTGTTGGGATTAAACGGTCCAAGTATGGCTTTAGACACGGCTTGTTCTTCTTCTTTGGTGGCGCTTCATTTGGCTTGCCAGAGTTTGCAAAAAGGCGAATGCGAGTTGGCCTTAGCAGGTGGTGTTCAATTGTTATTAAGTCCTATAAACTTCATCGGTTTATCGCGTACCCAAGCTTTATCGGCTGATGGGAAATGTAAAACTTTCTCCGCACAAGCCGATGGTTATGGTCGAGGGGAAGGCTGCGGCGTGTTGGCACTCAGAAGGCTGAGTGATGCCCAAAAGCGAGGCGATCAAATTATTGGTGTCATTCGAGGTTCGGCCATCAATCACGATGGGGCAAGTAGCGGTTTAACTGTTCCCAATGGTCACGCGCAAGAAGCCTTGATCAAACAGGCGTTAAAGCATGCAAAACTCTCCCCTTCAGCAATCGACTATGTAGAAGCACACGGTACAGGTACAGATTTGGGCGATCCGATTGAGGTAGAATCCCTACAAAAAGTATATGGAGTCGCTCATGATAAGGAGAAACCGCTGTTTCTTGGATCAATTAAGAGTAATATTGGGCATTTGGAATCTGCGGCAGGTGTTGCAGGAATTTTGAAAGTTTTAGCTGCATTTCAGCACCATAAACTTCCTAAAACCCTTCATGTAGAAGAACTCAATCCTAAAATTGATTGGGATAATTTCGCTGTTCAGGTATTGCAACAAGCACAGACTTGGGAAAGAAATGGCGAAACCAGAAAAGCAGCTGTCAGTTCTTTTGGTTTGAGTGGTACCAATGCACACGTCATTTTGGAAGAAGGAAATCAGAAAGCTCCCACTCCAAAACCAAGTCAACAAGAGCGAACAATTGAGCTGATTGGCATCTCAGCAGAAAGCAGTGCCGCATTACAAGCACAAGCTACTCAATTAGCCGCATTTTGTGAAGCGAACCCTTCTACAAACCTAAATGAGTTAGCTTACAACTTCGCTACAAATCGTAGTCATTTTAGCAAGAGAGCAAGCTTTACTGCCCATTCCATTTCAGATTTAAAATCACAGTTAACTGATTTTGAGTGGAATCATAAAAAAAGAAAGCAGCCTCGAACCGCTTTCCTGTTTACAGGTCAAGGTTCGCAATATGTGGGAATGGGCAAAGCACTTTATGAAACAGAACCCGTTTTCAAGCAAGCATTTGATCGGTGTTTACATCACCTAAATCAAGAATTAGGAGAAGCCTTAGAAGAAATCATTTTTGCCGAAGAAGGCTCAGCGAAAGCAAGCCTAATTCATCAAACAAAATATACTCAACCCGCCTTATTTGCACTAGAATATGCTTTATTCGAATACTGGCAGGCCATGGGCCTAGTTCCCGATGCCTTAATGGGGCACAGCATTGGTGAAATTGTGGCCGCTACCGCAGCAGGAATATTCAGTTTGGCAGATGCCGCAAAATTGGTGGTAGCTCGCGGAACGCTGATGCAAGCACTTCCCCAAGAAGGACAAATGGTATCTGTAAGATTACCACTGGATAAAGCAAAAAACTTGGTGAAAGGCTTAGAGAAAAAAATATCCATTGCCGCTTCCAATACGCCAACGCAAACCGTTCTTTCTGGCGATACAGAAGTATTGAATCAACTCGTTGGACAGC
Source organism: Flammeovirgaceae bacterium (assembly GCA_049600855.1). Classification (GTDB taxonomy): domain Bacteria; phylum Bacteroidota; class Bacteroidia; order Cytophagales; family Flammeovirgaceae; genus JBMYQA01. The sequence continues at coordinate 27,610 of JBMYQA010000009.1, forward strand.
TCACTAAGAAAGGCATTAAAACCAAAGTTCTCCAAACTTCTCATGCGTTCCACAGCCCGTTAATGAATCCGATGCTGAAACAATTTCAGCAGGCCATTTCGACTATTCAGTTCCAACAACCCAAATACCAGCTCATCAGTAATGTAACTGGCAAAGAAGCTGGTGCTGAAGTATTGACTACGGAATATTGGGTGTTACACGTTCGAAAAGCCGTGCTCTTTACCGAAGGGATTGCTGCGTTGAGCAAGATGGGCATCAATATCTTTATCGAATTGGGGCCACAACCTGTGTTGATGGCCATGGGCATGCAATGCTTAGCTGAGCAAGAAAACATGAATTGGTTGACTGCTTTGAAGAAAGATCAACAAGATCAGGCAACCCTTTTCAAAGCTTTAGGAAGTTGGTATGAGTTGGGAGGCGAACTGAATTGGGATACATTTTATGAAGGACGGGAAACGGCTCATATTTCACTGCCAAATTATCCTTTCCAATATAAAGAACTGTGGGCAGAACCCAAGCAAAAACTGAACTTACAGCAGTTCGAGCAAAGTGATTCTGCCTTTCATTATCCGCTCAGTGGCCAACGATTGCTTTCGCCTAATCAGGAACACCTTCATTATGTGCTTCCCATTAGTACCAATCATTTTCCCTATTTGGCCGATCATGTGGTGCATGGTCATTTGGTGGTTCCTGGCGCTTTTTACATTTCAGTGGCTTTGGCAGTAGGCGCACACTTTTGGGAAACGGATCAGCTTACCATTTCTCAAGCGAGTTTTACCAATCCACTTGTACTTGAAAATGAGATTGAGTTCCATCTTTTATTAACTGCTCAAAAAGAAGGATATCAGTTCACGCTGTATACCCACCAAGAAGGAGAATGGGTGAATCATTTGGAAGCAACCATTCGTCAGCAAGATGGAAGTCGTCCGCCAGGCTTTTCGATTGCTGAAAGCAAAGCAGCTCAAACGCAGCATCAAGTGGAAAAAGTAGTTTCCAAACTCGCTGAAATGAATGTAGCTTGGGGCGAAAAGTGGATTTGGACAAAAGCCTTTTTTGATCTCGCTGAAGGCGGAATGAGTCAGTTACAGGCACCTACAGGAATGAGCTACGAAGATAGCCTCATTCATCCTGCATTATTGGATAATGCCTTTGCCAGTGGCGCAACAAACTTGCTTCAAGATCAGGACTCTACTACACCATTTTTACCATTTGCTATTGAAGAGCTGAACGTATTTGGGGCAATTACAGAAGAAGTTTGGACCAAATATGTGCTAGCTGAAGGCGCAAGTGCTGACAACGATTTGGTGAAGATGAACTTGGAGTTGGTTGACGGAGCAGGAACACTTAAAGCCCAAATCAATGGATTTACCACTAAAAGAGCGCCTAAAGAAGTTTTTATGGCTTTGGCAAAACGTAGCCAAAAGCTCAATCCCATTTATGAAGTAGCTTGGAAACCGATTCAATTAGAACCTTCTGAACAAGAAGAAGGAAATTGGATCATCATCAATAAGCAGGATAGAACAGATTGGCTACAAGTTATTCAAGATCAATTCACCGATTCAGCTTCCATTGCGCTTCAAGCAAAATCTGAACTAGATCAACGTATTTTTGAGCAAAACCCTGCTAAAATTATCTATTTCTGGGAAGTTGGCAAAGGACAAGACATCGCAAAAGAAAGTGAGCAATTGGCTATTCAAGCATTAGCACACTTGCAATTGGCTGCTCGATATCCTAAAATAGAATTGATTTGGGTCATTGACGATCAACTTTCGCTTGCTCCACTTCGGGGATTAAGCCGTGTATTCCAGCAAGAATATCCCAGTCATTCGTTTACCTTGGTAGAGGCTAAAGATTGGAATACTGAAAGTGCAAAAGCTTCTTTCACACAAGTCATTACTGCGAAAGAAAAAGAAGGGCAAATCCGCATTGAAGAAAATCATGTTTTAGGATTGCGATTAATGCAGGAAAAATCGACAGCCCAGCAAGAGTTACCAGATTTAGCTAAAAGTGCGGTACTCATCACAGGAGGTTTAGGTGATTTGGGATTAGCTGTTGCCGAATGGTTCGCACAAAAAGGCGTTGGAAAGTTGATTTTAGTTGGAAGAAAAGCTCCTCATGAAAAACAGCAAGCTAGAATCGATGAAATCCAAGCACTGGGAACTCAAATCCAAGTTGCCCAAGCTGATGTGGCTAACAAAGAGGAATTGACTACCGTTTTTGAATCCATTGATCAAAACTTTCCACTCAAAGGAATCATTCATGCGGCTGGCGTATTGGATGATGCGGTATTTAGCAATCAATCCGCAGCAAAAATTCAGCAGGTATTCCAACCGAAAGTTCAAGGAACATGGAATTTGCATGCGCTTTCTCAATCCCTGGACTTAGATTTCTTTGTCTTGTATTCTTCATTAGCTGCTGTAAATGGCAATCCTGGACAAGCCAATTATGCTGCGGCAAATGCCTTTATGGATGGATTAGTCAGCTTAAGAACCGAAATGGGATTGCCTTGCCAAAGCATCAATTGGGGCCCTTGGGCATCCATCGGATTAGCGAGTAATTTGGCCAATCAGCCTCAAGGATTTCCTGCCATGGCTCCACAAGATGCCTTAGCTGCATTCGAGCAGGTTTTAGGACGGCAACATGGACAATTCGCCATTGCTTCGTTACCAAAAGAACAACTCTCTAAATTAATTCAGCAAAGTGGAAAAGGAATTCCCACGCTCTTCCAAAATTTAGTAACGAAAAAAATAAGGCATCAGCGCAAGCAACGTACAAATTTAGGCAATCAATTAGCTCAATTCGCTCTGGAGGAACGAGCTGCTTACTTCAAGACATTCTTACAAGAAGAATTTGTCAAACTCAGTGGAAAAGAAGCCGAGGATATTGCCCTAGATCAGTCTTTCGAAGAACTGGGCATGGATTCCTTGATGTCCATCAATTTGCGGAATCATTTAGCGAGCCTCACAGGATTGCAATTGCCTGTGACCTTACTATTCGAGCAAAATACCATTGAAGCTTTAGCGAACTATTTAGTGGACGCTTATGGAGAGCTCACTCCTGAAGTGATTGAGCCAATTGTTGAATCAGCGCCAAAAGTGGAGTCGAAATCACCTCCCCGAAAGCTTGCTTCCATGCAAGAACGGCTATGGTTTATTCAGCAATTGAAGCCTGACAGTCCTGAATATAATACTTGCATTGAGCTAAACTTCAAGGGAGAATTAAGCATGCAAGTGCTTCATGCAACCTTACACAGCTTAATTCAGCGACACGAATCACTGCGGGCGTGCATTGAAGCGCCCAATGGCATTCCCGAATTGAAAATTTTGGGCATGTATTTCCCAACAATTCAGGAAATTGATCTCACGCAAGTAAGCAATGGAGAAGAAGTAGATGTCATCAGGCAGCAAGCAGAGCATCATCACTTCGATTTTAGCACGCCTGCATTAGCTGTTTTTGTGGTAAAGTTGGCTGCACAACATTACAAGATTTTCATTTCCCAACATCACTTGGTGACCGATGGCTGGTCCATGATGAATTTGATGCGGGAATTCATGCAGGTATATGATGAGTTTGCGCAAGGAAATGCGTTCAACTTACCAGCTTTAACAGCAAACTATTCCGATTTTATTCAGGCTGAAAATGAGTATGTTGCTTCTGCTGAATTCGAAGCGGCAAAAACGTACTGGAAAAATAAACTCGCCCACTTGCCTTTATTAGAATTGGCTACAGAACGTTCGAGCAACTCACTCGATCATCAGGGAAATCATATCCGTTTTGAATTGTCAACCGCTCAAGCGAATGGTTTACAAGCGTTAGCCAAAGAAAATCAGGCAACGATAAATGCGGTTTTATTTAGCGTTTATGCCTTATTGCTTCGAAAATATACAGGTCAAACTGATTTCGGAATTGGAACCGTAACAGCCAATAGAAATCAAGAAGCATTCGCCAATGTGCAAGGGTTCTTTGTGAATACCATGGTTTGGCGTACTCAATTTGATCCCGAAGATCATTTCTTAGACTTAATCAAGAAGACAAAAATCACGATTGGGGAAAGCATGCAGCATGCAGCGATTCCTTATCAAGAAGTAGTCAATGCCGTTACGGAAGGAGATACGGAAAAGCAGCGTTTATATACCACAAGTTTTGTGTATCAAGGCTTTTCCATGCAGGACTTGAGTACACAATCCTCACATTGGCAACCTGAATTGGGTTTGTTAGATAGTTCCGTACATGGCATTTCCAAAGATAATTTATCCTTTACCATTGCTCCTTGGGAAGATACATTTTTAGTAGATGTGATCTACAAAACTGCCTTATTCAGTGAGGCATTTATCCAACAATTCATTCAACATTTTAACCAGTTGATTGATGCGGTGCTTCAAGAACCTACCACCTTAATCTTGAAGTTGGATTTCTTGAATCAAACAGAGCGCCAAGAGCTACTTTCAGGTTTTAACAAAACGCAAGCCACTTATCCCAACACCGCAACAATCATTCAACTGTTTGAAGAACAGGTGGATCGTACACCTGATGCCATTGCCTTAGTTTTTGACAATCAGCAATTTACTTATCGTGAATTGGACCAAAAGGCCAATCAATTGGGACAATTCTTACAAATTTCTGGCGTACAACCCGAAACGATTGTTGGCGTATTGCTCGATCGCAGTGCGGATATGGTGATTGCCGTCTTGGGAATTTTAAAAGCAGGAGGCGTTTATTTACCTGTGGACCCCGCTTATCCCAAGCAACGGCAGGCTTACATGTTATCAGATAGTGAAAGTAAGTTCTTAGTCACTTCTACTCATCAAGAAACGCAAGCACTCGATTTTTCGGGTGAGTTGGTTTACTTGGAAGATATTTTACACTCCAATGGAGATGTAAATCGACCTAAAAACGGCTTATCACCCAATAACGGTGCTTACATTATTTACACTTCTGGAACTACGGGCAAGCCTAAAGGGGTATTGGTGGAGCACAAAAATGTCGTTCGTTTACTCTTCAACGATCAACACTTATTTGATTTCAAGGATTCAGATGTTTGGACTTTATTCCATTCTTTCTGTTTCGATTTCTCCGTTTGGGAAATGTATGGGGCCTTGCTTTATGGCGGAAAGTTGGTGGTAGTGCCGCCAATGACGGCCATTGATACCCATGCGTTCTTAAAACTATTAGCAGAACAGCAAGTCACCATTTTGAATCAAACGCCTTCAGCTTTTTATAATTTGATTGCCGCAGAGGTATTGGAACCAGCTACTGACTTAGCCCTGCGCACCGTCATTTTTGGCGGAGAGGCTTTAACCCCAAGTCGACTTTTAGCTTGGCATCAAAAATATCCGAATACCTTGTTGGTAAACATGTATGGCATCACGGAAACGACTGTGCATGTGACTTATAAAGAAATTGGATTAGCAGAAATGGAATCGCACGATTCAAACATTGGACGTCCCATTCCAACTACTACGTGTTACATTTTAGATGAACAACAGCAACTCCAAGCCAAAGGCGTAATTGGTGAATTGTATGTGGGAGGAGAGGGCGTTTCCAGAGGTTATTTGAATCGTCCTGAACTGAATGAAGCTCGATTTATTGATAGTCCATTTGAGGAAGGGAAAAAGCTTTACCGAACTGGTGATTTAGCGCGTTGGTTACCAAACGGAGATTTGGCTTATTTAGGGCGAATTGATGAACAAGTCAAAATCAGAGGCTTCCGAATTGAGTTGGGGGAAATCAACCATGCCTTAGCCACATTTGATGCCATTGATGAATGTGTCATAATTGCGAAGTCAGTAGGCGAAAGTAAGTACCTGTGCGCTTATTATGTGAGTGCTGAAGAAATAGCTGAACAAGTTTTAAGAGCACATTTATTGGAAACTCTTCCTGATTACATGGTTCCTGCTTTTTTTGTAAAGTTGGATCAAATTCCATTAACACCTAATGGAAAGGTAGCTAAAAAACGCTTGCCTAATCCTTCAAAAGAAACCTCAACACTTTTTGAAGCACCTACGAGTTTGATGGAAAAACTGTTGGTAAACTGTGTTCGAGAAGTGTTAGGTTTAGAACACGTCAGTATTCACGATTCTTTTTTCGCCATAGGAGGTGATTCGATCAAATCCATACAAGTCACTTCCCGACTGAAGACAAAAGGTTACGAGTTAGCGGTTAAAGACATTTTCGAGTACCCAATCATTCAGCAGTTAGCGCAACGCATCAAAGCAGCTACGCAAGTCATTGACCAGTCAAGTGTGGTAGGCGAAGTAAAACTGAATCCCATCCAAATAGACTTCTTCCATCAAGGAAAAATCGAGCAGAGCCATTACAATCAAGCGATGCTCTTGGAGTCCGCTACTCGACTGAATCGAGAACAGTTGGAAATAGCCTTAACGTTTCTGGCAAAGCATCATGATCAATTGCGAGCCGAATATCAGCTTAAGCATGGACAATGGATACAAACGATTCGCGAAAGTATTCCTACCGTTTCCGTTCCTATATTTGAATACAATGCAGCCCAACAACTGGAAGATTGGGTTATAAATGGCTTACAACGATCATTAGATATTGAAACTGGTCACTTGCTAAATGCTGGTTTGATCCGATTTGACGATCGAGACTGTTTATTTATTGCCATTCACCACTTGGTAATTGATGGCATTTCTTGGCGGATTTTACTAGAAGATTTAGCGAGTTTATTAGCACAGCAAGCAAAAGGAGTACAACTCACCTTACCTGCTAAAACCCATTCCTTTAAAGATTGGGTAGATGCGCAACATGTGTATGCCAATTCTTCAAAGCTAGAAAAGGAAATTCCATATTGGGAACGTGTGACTACTCAGGCCAAAATGGTTGAAGCTGTTCCCAAAGATTTTGATGGCAGCACCAACTTTGTAAAAGATTTTGGGAAACAACAAGTCCTTCTTGATCGTGAATTCACAGCACAACTCCTCCAACAAGCTCCAACAGCTTATCATACCGAAATCAATGATTTACTAATTGCTGCTTTGGGGAAAGCGATGCATGCTACCTTTGGTTTGAACCAAATCAATATTACCCTTGAAGGGCATGGCCGAGAAAATACCTTCCCTACCACAACTCAAGAAAACTTTGACCTAAGTAGAACTATTGGCTGGTTTACCAGCTTATTCCCAGTGGTAATACCAACCGCACAAGTCACTGATTTAGCAACTTACCTAATACAAACGAAAGAGCTACTCCACCAAATACCAAATAAAGGGTTTGGCTTTGGAGTTTTGAAATACTTGACAGCTTCTGCATTAACTCAAAGTATTGACTTCAATTCAAAGGCATCTATTACCTTCAATTATTTAGGTCAATTTGATTTACGCTTTGGAGATTTTGAAATGTCTTCCCTAAGCACAGGCAATGCCATCGGTCCAAATCGACAAAAGCCGTGTGGTTTAGAATTGAATTGCTTAGTAGCAAAAGAACAGTTCGTCTTAGAATTGAGTTATAACCAAACTCAGTTTAGTGTAAACACAATTCAGCAACTCCTTGCCAGCTATCAAGAAGCCTTGCAAGAGTTGGTTGCACACTGCATAAGCATTACTACCCCTCAAAAAACACCAAGTGATTTCATTTATCAAGGGTTGAGCATCCAGCAGTTAGCGCAGTTGACTACCCATGAGGAAATCGAAGAGATTTATCAGCTCACTCCTTTGCAGGAGGGAATGCTGTTCCACTCATTAATGGAACCTGATTCAAATGCTTACTTCGAGCAAATTTCTTATCGTTTAAAATGGAAGCTCCATATTGATTTGCTCGAAGCTTGTTTAACTGAACTCGTAAACAGGCATGCCGCACTCCGAACGAAATTTTATTCGGAAGGCTTAGATCAAGCCGTTCAGGTCGTGTTGAAGGAAATGGTATCGGAGTTTTATTTTGAAGATATTTCTGCTAAAGATGCCATAGCACAGGGCCAACATATTGAAGCTTATCAAGCAGCTAATCGAAAGCAGAAGTTTGACTTGACTGAGGGCAAACTCTTGCGTTTAGCGGTATTCCAATTAGCTGAAGATACTTTTGAGTTCTCGTGGACCTTCCACCACATCATCTTAGACGGTTGGTGTATGGGAATCATTACCCTCACCGATTTCTTAGCCGTTTATCAATCTTTAGCTGCTGAGCAAGCACTTCAGTTACCTACTGTATTCCCATACAGCGATTACATCAAATGGCTCAATCAACAAGATTTAAGCAGCTCGCTGAATTATTGGGAAGATTATTTATTGGGTTATGAAGAGGCAACCATACTTCCAACCATCTCCCAACAGCAAAGCGAAACCCATACCCGAGAAACCTTCACTTTTGAGGTCGATCAGCAAATTCATCAAGCGATTTCGAATCTTGCTACGCAGCATCAAATTACGGCGAATACCATTTTCCAAACCGCTTGGGGAATTGTATTAAGTCGTTACAATACCACAAATGATGTCGCATTTGGTTCGGTAGTTTCTGGTCGTCAAGCAGATGTGTTGGGCATTGAAAGCATGGTGGGTTTGTTCATTAACACCGTTCCAGTACGAATTACTTTTAACGAGGAAATGACAGGCTTGGAATTATTACAAGCTGTTCAGGGCAATGCTGTGGCTAGTCAGGCACATGATTATTGTTCTTTGGCACAAATTCAAAATCGTTCTTACTTGAAGCAAGATTTGATCAATCACTTGTTTGTTTTCGAGAATCATCCGATTACCGATAACATCAAATCTTTCTTTGCCGCAAATCAGCAAGGAGGCTTGCCTACCGCATTAGAAAACTTTGAATTCAAGGAACAAACGAATTACGATTTCAATGTGGTTGTAGTGCCCAAAGGTCAATACGAAGTTACTTTTCTATACAATGCGGATCGTTTCGATGTAGCCATCATTGAGCAATTGAGTAAACATTACCAAGCGGTGTTACATGCGTTAACGAGCCAAGTCAATCAAAAAGTGACTACGCTTCCCATGTTGACCAAACAAGAGCGTCAGCAGTTATTGGAAGTTGCTCCTTCAGCCACAGCAATCAAAGCTTGGAAGTTTACGGGAATTCATCAGGCATTTGAAGCGCAATCTGCAAAATCGCCAGAAGCCATTGCCCTCGTTTTTGAAGGCCAGCAATGGACATATGCTGAACTCAATGCGAAAGCCAATCAATTGGCGCATCACTTACAAACATTAGGAGCGAAACCCGAAGTGTTAATCGGCATGTGCTTCGAGCGATCAAGTGAGATGATTTTGGCGCTGTTGGCGATTCTCAAAACGGGTGCTGCTTACCTGCCTATTGATGCAAAGTTCCCAGAAGAACGTATCCAATACATGATTCAGGAAGCCCAAGTTTCAGTGGTGTTGAGTCAATCGCATTTGCAAGATAAATTGCAAATGGCTGATTCAAACCTTCAAGTCATTTGTTTGGATGGAGATTGGAACAATAATCAGAATTATGCTGCTGAGAATTTAAATGTGGCAAATCAGGTAACTGATTTGGCTTATGTGATTTATACTTCGGGTTCTACTGGAAAGCCAAAGGGTGTAATGGTAGAACATCAGCAAATCTTGAATTACACGCAGGCCGTGAGCGAGCAGTTTCAATTTGAAGCAAACGCAAGTTATGCCACCGTATCGACATTGGCAGCAGATTTAGGAAATACCATGCTCTATCCAGCTCTTTGTTTGGGAGGAAGCTTGCATGTATTGGCAGAAGAAACGGCAACCAATCCAGAACTGTTCAGTGATTATTTGGCGAATAATCCAATTGATTACCTCAAAATTGTTCCATCCCATTTTGCGACACTTTGTAATTTAGCAGGAGTCGAAGCTTGCTTGCCCAAAAAAGGCTTGGTACTCGGTGGAGAAGCCTCACAAACACAGTGGATCAAGGAATTGTTGGCAGCAGCTTCTTGCCAAATCTTCAATCACTATGGCCCTACTGAAACCACAGTGGGCACATTGACTTATACAGTGGAAAACGAACTTCCTGCAACCTCTACACTACCGATTGGCAAACCATTAGCCAATAATCAAGTCTACTTGCTCGATCAACACTTAAATCCTGTTCCTGTGGGTGTTCCTGCTGAAATCTATTTGGCTGGAAAACAAGTGACTAGAGGCTACCTCCATCAAGAAGCAAAAACGAATGCGCGATTCATGACCAATCCTCACACAAATGAACGCATGTATAAAACGGGAGATTTAGGGCGCTATTTGCCTGATGGCAACATCGAGTTCTTAGGCAGGGCAGATGATCAAGTCAAAATCAGGGGTTATCGGGTAGAATTGCAAGATATTGAGCAAGTGATTACCCAATTTGAGGGAATTAACGAAGCGAAAGTCCAAGTGTATAAAGAAAATAGCTTGGCTGCTTATGTCGTTCCACAAGCCAATCTCTTGAAAAATGTGGGCGAGCTAAAGCGTTATGAATTACCGAATCAATTAGCCATTACCCACCTCAATAGAAATGAAACGGATTACATCTATAAAGAGATTTTTGAGCTTCAAGCATACATCCGTCATGGCATCGAAATTAAGGAAGGATCAGTCATTTTTGATGTAGGTTCAAATATTGGTCTATTTACTTTATTCGCGCATCATCTGGCGAAAAATGTACAGTTCTACAACTTTGAGCCAAACCCAACGGTATTTGCCCGATTAAGCGCCAATGTTGGACTGTATGAGGTGAACTCCAATTTATTTAATTGCGGATTGTCTTCCGAAGCTGGAAGTGCTGAATTTACCTTCTTCCCTGGTTTCTCCTTACTTTCTGGATTTTATGTGGATACCGAAAAGGAAAGAGATGTGGTCAAAAACTACGTCTTAAATCAGGAAGATCAGGGTGGAGAGTTTGCTGGGCAGATTGATGAATTGTTAGATGAACGTTTTGGAACGCAATCTTTCACGGCTACGCTAAGAACCTTATCAGAAGTAATTGCTGATGAGCAAGTCACCCATATTGATTTACTCAAAGTCAATGTGGAAAAAGCGGAGTTGGATGTGTTGAAAGGCATTAAAGCGGTGGATTGGAAGAAAATCAAGCAATTAGTGGTAGAAATTGACTTGGATGAGAACCTGCAACCCATCATTGATTTGCTGGAACAGCATGGCTATGCTTATTATGTGGAGCAAGATTTACTTTTAGAAAATACCGAGTTGTGTTACATCTACGCGATTCATGCTTCGTGCAAACACCAACTCATTGCCGAACAAGGCTTAGAAGAACATTTGGTTGAAGTCCCCAAAGTGAGAACGCCTTACTTGGATGAAAATGCACTGAACGAATTCCTAACGGCAAAATTACCCGACTACATGATTCCTGCTCATGTGGTCCAGTTGGAGCAATTCCCATTAACTCCGAATGGAAAAATTGATCGGACAAAACTGCCAAAACCAAGTCTAAGTCAAAGTGAAGGCTTCCAAGCGCCAACCAATGATACGGAGCGGGAACTAGCCGTAATTTGGAGCAAACTATTGGAAATTGATTTGGTGCATATTGGACAGTCGAGTGATTTCTTTGAGCTAGGAGGTCATTCGCTCACCGCCATGTATTTGGTGAATCAAATCAAGCAGACCTTCCATATTTCTGTTTCCATTCAAGAAGTTTTTAATAATGCCACGTTAAAAACTTTGGCTCAACACATTGATGCGCAAGAAAATGGGATATTCCTTGCTATTCAGCCTGCTGAAGCGCAAGCCTATTATCCCGTTTCTTCGGCACAACGTCGATTGTATTTCTTATACGAATTCCATAAAGATGCGGAGCAGCCAAATTTATCGTATAATATGCCCGTCTTGTTGGAAATCACTGGAAACTTGGAGCTTAGCAAGTTAGAAGCTGCGTACCAACAAGTGATCGAGCAGCATGAAGCCTTGCGAACAAATTTCAGCATTGTCAATGGGGAGCCTGTTCAACACATTCATGAAAAAGTGAATTTCAAGATTGAGCAATTAACCGCAACCTCCTTGGAAATTGATGAAGTCGCTAAAAGCTTCATTCAACCCTTTAATCTCGCAGAAGATGTATTAATTCGTGTGGCTTTCGTTCAGATTACAGATGCAGAGAATCAATGGCTACTGATCCAAGATATGCATCACATCATTATGGATGGCGTATCTCAGCAAGTATTAGTTCGAGATTTACTGAGTTGCTATCAAGGCGGAACACTTCAAACTACTAAACTCCAGTATAAAGATTTTGCTGTATGGCAGAAAAGCGAGGTTTATCAGGAAAGTATCCATCTTCAAGAAGCATTCTGGAAAAAGCAATTTGCGGAAGAAGTAGAGGCGCTGGCTTTACCTTACGATTACTCCCGACCTGCCCAACACGTGCACACAGGAGCTCGAATTGGTTTCCAATTGAGTGAGGATTTGAGTCATGCGATCAAATCCTTGAGTCAACAAGAAGGCATTTCTTTATACATGTTTTTGTTAAGCTCGTATTCCATTTTGTTGTCGAAACTCAGTGGTCAAGACGATATTGTGATTGGAACCTCCACCGCAGGCAGAAGGCATCCTGCTCTTGAGGAAGTGGTGGGAATGTTTACCAACCTATTAGCCATCAGAACGAGGCCACAGACAAAACAATCTTGTATCGAATTTATCCAAAGCATCAAAGAAACCACACTCAATAGCTTTGATCATCAAGATTATCTGTTTGAGGATTTAGTAGAATCCTTAAAGTTGGAACGAAATACAGGTCGTAACCCGCTCTTTGATGTCATGTTTGACTTTGAGCAAACTGATCCAGGAGCTATTAGTTTGGCAGGCACTCAGGTTGCCTTAAGAAACTATGAGCAACACATTTCCAAGTTCGATCTCACCTTCACCGCTGCGGATACGGATTCAGGCATACACCTTACAGTGGAATATGCCACACATCTTTTCAAAGCGGAAACCATTCAACGATTCATTCAATACTTTGAAGTATTACTCGCACAAATTGTTTCAAATCCTCAAAAACAGCTCAGTGAGCTACAATTAGTGGCCACGAATGAGGCATTAGCCATTGCCCAACAATTTGATAAAACCTCATCTGCTTCAACGCAAGCTAATTTAGCAGCGCTGTTAGAAAAAGGCGTGAGTTTGGACGCAGCAGCAACTGCTTTAGTGGATGCGAAAGGAAAGCTTACAAGCTACGAAGCGCTCAATCAACAAGTAAATAAATTGGCGCATCACCTACAGGAGTTCCATCAAGTAGGGCCTAATAAGATTGTTGGGGTAGTACTAGATCGCTCTCCTGAATTGATCATCTCGATACTCGCCATTGTAAAAGCTGGTGGCGCCTTTTTACCCATTGACCCTGCTTATCCTGCCGAACGCATTCGTTACCAATTGGATGATGCCAAAGTAGCTGCGGTAATCATCGAATCGAGTATGTTGTTTGAATTCGATTGGTCGGGTTTGAGCTTTGAAACTCAGCATTTATTTGCCATCGACATCCAAATGGAAATGCTCCCTGAGCAAGAAAACGCGCTTGAAATTTCGCTCCAAGCGGATGATTTGGCTTACGTCATTTATACGTCTGGATCAACAGGCAAACCTAAAGGAGTAGCCGTTACACAGGCAAATGCCTGTAACTACTTCGAATGGGCAAATCGCTATTATTTCCATAATCAAGCTGGCTATCATTTTGCCTTATTCACTTCAGTTGCCTTTGACCTCACGCTAACCAGTATGTTGACCACAATCATGCGTGGAGATCAAGTGCATGTATTTGGTCAGAGTCAAGCTATTCATGAAGTCTTGCAACAGGTATTTAGCGCTAAAACTGCGATTAATGCCGTAAAACTCACGCCATCTCATGTAAGCATGCTTCAAGGCATGGACATTCGGCAAAGCAATGTGGAAAAAGTAATTCTTGGAGGCGAGCAATTGAACTCAAAAGAAATTGACTTGCTTCAAGCGCTTAACGCAGACATTGATATTTACAATGAATATGGGCCAACGGAAACTACGGTGGGTTGTACCGTAAAACAGGTAACACACAGCCAAGATTTGGCTATTGGAAATGCCATAGATGGCGCAAAAATCTATATTCTAAATGAGGAAAACCAGCTTCAACCTTTAGGAATTTGGGGAGAACTTTGCATTGGCGGAGTAGGAGTTGCTCAAGGATACTTAAACCAAGCCGAGCTTACTGCTCAGAAATTTATTGTTGATCCTATCACTGGAGCAGGAAAAGTCTACAAATCTGGTGATTTAGCGCGTTGGATGGTAGATGAGGAAACTGGGGAATATACCTTAGCCTATGCGGGTCGCGTGGATGATCAGGTAAAACTGAGAGGATATCGTATTGAGTTAGGTGAGATTGAGTCCGTATTAAATCAGCAGGAACGCATTGAGCAAGCTTGTGTGGTCATTAAACAACAGGATCGCTTATGCGCCTATTACACGGCTGATTCAGCACTGGAAGCACAAGCAGTAAAAAGAGCTTTACAAAGCCAATTGCCCGATTACATGATTCCAGATGCTTTCATGCAATTGGATAATTTCCCATTAACCATTAATGGAAAAATCAATAAACGCGCGCTTCCTGATCCACAACAAGCCAGTGAAGTAAACTTTGTGGCTCCACAAAATGACATTGAAGCGCAACTGACCAGTATTTGGGCCGAAGTGCTCGAAGTCGATCAAAAAGCCATCGGAACGACACACAGTTTCTTTGATTTGGGCGGAAATTCATTAAAAGCCGTTTATCTCGTCAATAGCATTCAGACAAACTTTGGGGTAAACCTTTCTTTACAAGAAGTATTTAATGAACCATTCATCGTGGATTTGGCGAATCGAATTGCCACTTTGGAACAAGAAAGTTATGTACGCATTCCAACAGCGGAAAAACATACCCATTATCCAGTTTCATCGGCTCAGCGCAGAATGTTCTTCCTCTACTCGTTTGATCCACAGTCGATTGCCTACAACTTGCCTGTGATGCTGAAACTCACAGGAGCAGTAAATGTTGATCTGCTTGAAAAAGCCTTCCAACAAGTCATTGAGCGACACGAGATTTTACGAACAAGTTTTGAGCTAATTCAAGGTGAGGTTTATCAAACCATAGCGGAAACTGTGCAGTTTGAATTAGATCGTTTCCAACTGAATGATGCTGATGATGAATCGAAATTAAAAGCCTTATTCCTTGACTTCAAAAAGCCATTTGATTTAAGTAAAGCTCCATTGTTGCGAGCTGGACTAGTGGAAATGGGAAATCAAGCGGCGGTCTTATTTATTGATATTCATCATATTGTGACAGATGCCGTATCTCAACGTGTGTTTGTAAACGATGTACTCGCCTTGTACCAACAACAAGAATTAAGTCCACTAAGCATTCAATATAAAGATTATGCCGTTTGGCAAAATCAGCCTGAGCAGCAAGCAAAAATTGCCCAACAAGGTGAGTTTTGGAAAACCCAGTTTTCAGGAGATTTATCGCCTTTAAGCTTGCCTTATGACTTCAATCGCCCTGCTATTCAAAGCTTTGAAGGTTCAAAAGTGAGCTTTACCATTGATGCAGCAATTACCAAACAACTCCATCAACTCGCCAATGAGCAAGGCGCTTCCTTGTTTATGGTGTTGCTGGCATCCTATCATATTCTGTTGAGTAAGTTGAGTAATCAAACAGATATTACGATTGGAACACCTGTAGTTGGCCGAAGAAGACAGGAGTTGGAAGATTTAATGGGCATGTTCATCAATACCGTGACACTCAGAAATGGCCATACTGCTGATCAAACATTCCTTGAATTCCTGCAACAAGTCAAAACGACCACCTTACAAGCTTTTGATCATCAAGATTATCCATTCGAAAGCTTGGTTGATCTCATCAAAACCCAACGGGATACAAGTAGAAATCCATTCTTTGATGTCTTATTTGCCTTACAAAATGCAGGTCAGCAGACTCAAACAATTTCTCAAGATGGTGTATCCTTGGCAGTGCTAGACACCGTTGATACCATTGCCAAATTTGATTTAGAATTTAATGTAGTAGAACAAGACAATGGTTTACACATTGAAGCCGTATATTGTACCAAGCTCTTTAAAGCGGAAACAATCTTAAACTTTGTGGCTTACTTCCAAGAATTGATTTACAACTTGGTAAAAAATCCACATGCTGCGATTTCGGATGTAAGCATACTTCCTGAGGCAAGCAAAGAACAACTGCTCAATACCTTCAATCAATCCAAAGAACTTAAGCCATTTACCCAAACCATTCAGCACTTATTTGAACAACATGCTGAACAGCAGGCAGATTGTGTTGCCTTGGAGTTTGAAGGGAAAAGCTTAACGTATACAGCAGTCAATCAGCAAGCGAATAAGATTGCTCATTACCTTATTAATGCAGGCGTAAAACCAAATACCTTGGTGGGCATCAGTTCCGAAAACTCCATTGAATTACTCATTGGTATTTTGGGAATCGTAAAATCAGGAGGCGCTTATGTCCCACTCGATCCGAGTTATCCGCAAGAGCGATTGGCTTTTATGATGGAGGATACAGCTTTAGAACTCATCCTAGTTCAACGTCAAGTAAGCGCAAAACTTCCGTCAACGCATGCACAGCAGGTTGAGTTAGAACGTGTATTAGCTGATGCTGAATTAAGTACAGCGAATCCACCAGTTCGTGCCAAGTTAACCGATACGTTTTATGTGATGTATACTTCTGGTTCTACAGGGAAACCGAAAGGCGTAGTTGTTCCGCAACAAGGGGTAATTCGCTTGGCTCACCAGCCAAGTTTCATGGAGGTGAGCCCTTCAGATACAATCTTATTACTCGCCCCAATTGCCTTTGATGCTTCTACCTTAGAACTCTGGGGCGCTTGGTTGAATGGTGCCAAATTGGTACTTTCTTCTTCTGAGAAAACAAGTTTAGGAGAGTTGGCAGCACTCATTCGTACTGCAAAACCAACCATTCTCCACTTAACCGCAGGTTTATTCCATTTAATGGTAGATGAGCAGCTCTCCGCCTTAACAAATACCAAGTACTTATTAGCTGGTGGTGATGTACTATCGCCTGCTCATGTGAATAAGTTGTTGAGTACCATTGAAGATAGCACCTTCATTAGCTGTTACGGCCCAACAGAAAACACTACTTTCACCTCTTGTCATGTGATGGATAACAAGAGTCAAATTCCAGCAACGGTACCGATAGGCAAGCCAATTCAAGGAACCCAAGTTTACATTTTGGATCAACATCAACAACCTGTTCCAATTGGTGTGGATGGGGAATTGTATACGGGTGGGTTAGGAGTGGCAACGGGCTATTTGAATCGAGAAGAACTCACTGCCGAAAAGTTTGTCACAAATCCATTTGATGCAACTTCACGCTTATACCGCACAGGAGATTTAGCGCGATGGATGCCTGATGGAACCATAGAGTTTAGAGGACGAATTGACAATCAGGTTAAAATCAGCGGTTACCGCGTAGAACCTGGTGAAGTCGCTGCGTTCTTAAGCAAGTATGAAGAAATGGATGATGTAGTCGTAATCGCCAAAGGCCCTGCAACAGACAAGTACTTGTGTGCATACTACACCGCACCAAAAGCTTTAGAAGTCAGTACAATTCGAGCATACCTGCTCAAAGAATTACCTGAATACCTCGTACCAAGTCACTTTATCTGGATGGAAGAATTTCCGCTCAACGCCAATGCAAAAGTGGATCGAGCAAAACTTCCTGAACCAAATACCGCACTAGAAGATCACTATGTAGCTCCAAGCAATGAGTTGGAAGAACGATTGGTAGCACTTTGGGCTAAAGCCTTAAAGCTAGAGGCTAATCAAATCGGCATTACCCATAATTTCTTTGAACTCGGTGGGCAATCCTTAAAAGCAATGGGCTTAGTCAATCAGGTTCATAAAGAATTTGATGTGGAAATTCCTCTACAGGAAATCTACAAAGACCCAACCATTCAAAAGATTGCCACGTGGATTAAACTGGCAAACTGGGTTGCTGACGAACCTAACCCAGAAAGTGGAGCGGAGGAAGAAGAATTGATTTTGTGAAAAAATTGAATAATTAAACTGAATCTTGCGCCAGTGTTTTTAAACCAGCGAAGTATAAAAAACAACGAACTATGGACGCAATTGCGCTTTTAGAAAAACTTCGGTCATTACATGTAAAAGTGGAAGTCATTAATAACCAGCTAAAAATTAATGCTCCTAAAAATACACTCACCCCTGAATTGGTTGGTGAAATCAAAAGTCAAAAACAAGCCTTGATTGACACCTTAAAGTCATTGCAAAAAAATACGGGTTTTGAATCACTCAAGCCTGTACTTAAGCAAGACTTCTATGAGGTTTCTTCGGCGCAACGGCGATTGTATTTCCTCTACGAATTCAATAAAAGCTCTTTGGCCTACAACCTGCCCTCGGTATTGGAAATTGAGGGAAATATGGATCAGGAAAAATTGCTTCATGCTTTCCAGCAGCTCATGCAGCGCCATGAAAGTTTGCGTACTCGATTTGAGTTAAGAGGCGCACAACCCATTCAAATCATTGAAGAAAGCCAAGAACTTCCCATCGTATACCTTGATGCAAGTGGAAAAACGGTGGAAGCGCTTATCTCCGCGTTTGTGAAGCCTTTTGATTTGAATCAAGGACCGATGATTCGAGTTGCTTTGGCTGCTGTGAATGAAAATCACCATTTCCTAATGATGGATATTCACCACATCATTACCGATGGCGTTTCCCAAAATATACTCAACCAAGAGTTTATTGCTTTGTATAACGGCATGGTTTTACCGCCTTTGCAGTTGCAATACAAAGACTTTGCCGTGTGGCAAAATAGTGAAGAGCAACAAGCTAAATTAGCCAAACAAGCCGAGTTTTGGGCCAAACAATTTGAAGATGTTCCCGAAGTCCTTCAGTTGCCCTACGATTTCCCAAGACCAAAAGTTCAGACGAATGAAGGGGATAAGATTGTCTTTGAACTAGATGAACAAACCACTACGGCACTCAATGAGTTAGCCAATCAACATCAGGCCTCCGTTTACATGCTTTTATTGGCAGTATATACGCTTTGGCTATCCAAATTGAGTAATCAAAATGATTTGGTGGTGGGAACCTCTACGGCTGGACGAAGACATAGCGATTTAGATAAAATCATTGGGATTTTTACGAATCCACTAGCCATTCGCAATCGGATAAACCCCAAACAATCCTTTACTGATTTTCTGAAAGAAGTACGGGTTTGTTGTTTGCAAACTTTTGATAATCAAGACTATCTATTTGAAGATTTAGTTGAATCCTTACAATTGCAGCGAGATACGAGTCGCAATCCATTGTTTGATGTGATGTTCGATTTGCAGAACATGGAACAGGGAGAAATAGCATTGCCTAATCTCAAATTAAAGCCTTATCAAAATCAGCAAGAATCTTCCAAGTTCGATTTAACACTTACTGCAGTTGAACAAAAAGATACGATTCATTTCAAGCTTCAATATGCAAGTGCCTTATTCAAGGCAGAAACGATTGAACGCTACATTGGCTATTTCCAAAACATCCTCAAAGAAGTCATTCAAGCGCCTCAAAAGCAGTTAGCAGAAATCAGTTTACTAGATTATGCTGAGGAACATCAGCTGGCAAACTTATTCGATCAATCCACTGAAGCATTTGATTATAAGCAGGTTGTTCATCTTTTTGAGGAAAAAGCCGCGCAAACGCCTGAAGCCATTGCGCTCAGCGATCAAAATCAACATTGGACCTATCAGCGGCTAAACGATACAGCCAATCAGCTGGCTCGTTTCATGAAACAGCAATATGATTTACAAGCCAATGATGTCGTTGGTATTTTGCTTGATCGATCGGCTGAAGCGGTACTGAGTATGTTGGCAGTATTAAAGTCTGGTGCCGCTTTTTTACCCATAGAAACGGCTCAGCCTTCCGAACGCATCCAACAGCTCTTGAAAGATGCACAGGTGAAGGGGATCATCTTAGAATCAAGCCTGCTATTTGAGCACACTTTTGAAACTTCAAATCTCTTTGCCATTGACATTCAACTAGATACGTTGGAAGAAAGTCCAAATAATTTGAGCGTCCAATCTCATGCAGAAGATACCGCCTATGTGATTTACACTTCTGGGTCTACGGGAATGCCTAAGGGGGTAATGGTCAGTCATCAAAATATTTCCAATTACTTGCAGTGGGCGAATCAATACTATTTCAAAGGAGCATCAGGGCATCACTTTGGGCTATTTACTTCCATCGCTTTCGATTTAACACTCACCAGTATTTTTTCTACCTTATTGAGAGGTGATCATCTCCAAATTTTCAGTCCTTCCGTGGAAATTACCACTGTACTGAAAGAGTTATTCAGCGCGGAAACGAAAGCAAATGCCTTGAAGTTGACTCCCTCGCATGTGAGCATGCTCAAGGATATGGCCTTGGATACAAGTACGATTCAAACCGTAATTTTAGGAGGCGAACAATTGTTGGAAGAACAAGTACGGACATTGCAAGCCTTAAATGCAGGTATGGCCATTTATAATGAATATGGTCCTACAGAGGCTACGGTGGGTTGTACTGTACAACAAGTAGAGGCTGCGGAACAGATTCATATTGGAACGCCAATCTCAGGGGCCAAAGCCTATGTATTAAATCCTGAATTTCAATTGGTGCCCGAAGGCATTTGGGGAGAATTAGTTATTGGAGGCATAGGCGTAGCGAAAGGTTATCTAAACCGTCATGAACTCACCAAAGAGCGATTCTTACCTGATTTCATCGCAGGCGAAGGCATGCTCTATAAAACAGGAGATCGAGTAAGGTGGATTAAGGATAGCCAAACCCATCAAGCTCATTTGGAATATCAAGGTCGATTAGACGATCAGGTCAAAATTCGAGGCTATCGGGTAGAGTTAGGCGAAGTCAATGCTCAAATTAGTCAGTTACCTGACGTAATTGAGGCATTTAGCATGGTAAAAGGAACAGGGCAATCGGCTACGCTTTACAGCTATTTTACCGCTGAAAAGGAGCTTCAAGTTCAGCACCTCAAGCAGTCATTGCAAAAGTTAGTGCCCGACTACCTCATTCCTGCCAATTTGATACAGCTCGATTCATTTCCACTCACTGTAAATGGCAAGATTGATAAAAAGAAACTTCCTAATCCCGTTTTAGGAGATGCTAGCAACTACCAAGCGCCTCAAAATGAGCAAGAAGCACAATTAGTAG
>JBMYQA010000010.1:0-48065 GCA_049600855.1 Flammeovirgaceae bacterium
ATAGCCAAGCAGTTTCCTTCTCAGAGTTTTATGATAAGAATATCATATTCCAAGATCCAATCCATCGAATTGAATCACTTGAATTACTGGTAGCCTACTTCAAGAAATTGAATCAAAATTTAGCATCAGGGAACTTTCAATTTACATCCATGAGAGTAACCAAAAATATCGCTTATTTGGAATGGATGATGAATGTAGAGTTGCGTAAACCAAATAAAAAAATATCTGCATCAGGTATTTCTGTAGTAACCTTTGAAGATAAAATAACGCACCATCGTGACTACTTTGACGCTGGAGAATTGTTCTACGAAAACATTCCTCTTGTTGGCGGTTTAATTCGTTTTTTAAAAAAGAAAATTGCAATGTGAACTAACACATAGGTTTGAATTTAAGAAACTAGAGAATCATCAAACAGAGTTTATTCAAACCTGAGAAGGAAGAGGAATATTGGTTAACGTGATGTGGCCAAAAATTCGAAAAGGATTTTCAGATTTTTAATGATAGCCTTGTAACATACATAGAAAAACGAAATGCCAACAAGGTATAAACGCCATTAAAACGACCGTTTATACTGACCGTTACACACAATAACCATGCAGCAACTTTACTTTGTAAAAAAAGAAAAATTAGAATGGAGGGAAGGAATTGCCCCAGTCATAACGACTAAAGATGATGTATTGGTTAGACCATTTGTCGTTGCAAAGTGTGATTTAGATGACGCCTTTTTGTTCAATAATGTAAATCTAAAAATAAAAATAGGTAGTACACTTGGGATGATTGATCCAAGCTATAAGTCCACATTTGGAGACTTAATGAAAGGTCCATTTCCTTTTGGCCATGAATGCGTTGGACAGGTCATAGAGACTGGTGATAATGTTTCTAATATTCAGGTTGGGGATGTAGTATCGGTTCCTTTTCAAATTTCTTGCGGAACATGCAATAGTTGTTTAAGTGGTCATACTGCTACTTGTACAACGATGAATCCAATATCAACATATGGATTTGGCAAATACTTAGAGTTCGGAGGGGCTGTATCTGATGTACTAAGGGTTCCTTTTGGAGACCATATGTTGACAAAAATTCCTCCTAATATAGACGCGATAGGTTTAGCAAGCTTAGCAGATAATATTCCTGATGCCTATAGACACGTTGAGGATCTTGAAAACAATCCCAATCAACGAGTCCTTGTAATTTCCGGAAAAGCAAAGAGTGTTGCCATATACACTTTAATATTGGCTAAAGCCTTAGGAGCCGCTGAAGTTGATTATGTGGATAGAGACCCAGTACAACTTGAACTCGCTGAAAAACTAAATGCAGATAATGTTTTCAGTTCGTTTTCTCAAATAACGAAAAAATACGATTTAGTAATAGATGCTTGCTCAACTGAAAAAGGCCTTAAGACATCCTTCAACTCAGTTAGAAATTATGGAACTGTTTCTAGTTCAGGCATATACATTAAAAAAACTTCTATTTCATTAATTGATCTTTATTCGAAAGGAGTCACCTTTAAAATTGGTCTCGCAAACGCAAAGAAATATGCTGTTAAAGCATTAGACCTTGTTATTGCTAAAAACATCGATTTTGGCGTAGCAACCACGAAACTAGATAAATGGGAAAATGCAATTGACGCTTTTCTAACAGATACCAATAAAGTAGTCATTACTAGGGACAAACTAAAAAGTGTGTAACATATGCTATTAATGAATGTGGTTTCATCAGTCTGGATATTTTCGTGGGGACTGGAAAGTCCGCTACAATGTATAATTTTAAATCAAGGCTTGTAGACCGTTCAAACTTCATCTTGGTTTGACAGGAAATTACCACGCAATCCACTACTATTCATACAATTTACCATTGTACAAAATTCAAGACAATGAAATTTTGGATTTATTCTGAAAAAGAATTAGCTGACTTACAATCTGGATTTGAAAAAATATTCGAGGTTGATAATCTATACCATGATTATGAAAATGTATGGGAGTGGATTGAGTCGATTGATAAAAAAGCTAGTTATTATCTGAATATTCGTAGACCTCATAATTGGGAGCACGGAGTATATGATAAACCTATAATTATAAAAGTAGAAACGAATGATGGGACTGATATAGATGAAATAAAGATTGCCTTGAAAATCAAAAGTGAATTCAGGTGTGACGTATTTGCAGGAGAAATATTTGCTGATAGTGATGATAATCCAATAATCAAAGAAGAAAGAAAATATTAAGTATGGATAATCAAGATGCTTGGGATATAGAAGTGAATGATAGAAAAAGCTTTCAGATATTTCTAAGGTTACTGTTGGACGCTTGTGCCGCTCTTTAATCGGCACGGTGTTTAGCCAGTTGTTATACCTAAAACATCAGCTAGCCTTTTGAATCACTTCAAGCTGCTTCAATAAGAGTCCCATAGACTTAGGAATTGGGGCAAATGAGACATCTTGTTTTACTAAATAAGTAAGTCGCCAAGGAGTTTTAATAGCTCGGTCTCTACCTGTTCATCTTTGGGCTTACCACCCATAAGCTGAATCACTATCTGGCTATTAAATATTTCATCGTCAATTACAATGTTGAGATTTTGGCAAAAATGCCATCCTTATAAAAAGAACACTACCTATTTTTGTGTACGGTAGCAAATTAGTATTTTCGAATAATCCCCGATTAAAATGAGCAGTCAGTGGCAGCAATTCTCACTTTGTAAAAAACACTTGCTATTCTGCAAAAAAGGGCTTTTTTGTCATGTCGATGGAAGCTGGGGTCGCACACGACAGACATCTAAGTGTCACGTAGCTAAACGAACTCATTTGGCTTATTGTGGTACATGATTTCGTATTCCAATGGGCACGTAGATTTCTCACATACGTTCGAAACAAAGTGAGAATTGCTGAGTCAGTGGTGAATTAAAAGCGCATAAAGCTGTTTTTAGCCAAATTTCTGATGATATTTCACCAATCCATCAATGGGCGCTGTCACAATGGAACGGATGGCGATTCCCAAATCTTGAGCCACTTGAGTTAAGAGCGGTTTGAAATGAAAAGCCACACTTCCAACAAAATGCACAGGAAAATTTTGGTAGTCAGGATATTTGAGAATCGTTTTATTAAAAAAGTTTTCAAAGGCCTGATAGACTAAATGAACAAAATAAGGTTCAGTAAGATGATGATAAATAAATCGAGAAAATGAGGCTAAGTAGGTATTTGGAAATGGCGCTTTGTATACTTGGTGAATGATCTCATCTCTTCGATCAGTAAAGCGTTTTTCAAACTGTGCGCGTATGGGAAGCGGTAATTCATGATTGAGGTAATCGATGATCAATTGTTTACCTAAATAACCTGCACTTCCTTCATCACCTAACCAGATGCCATTGCTAGGAGAGTTCATCGCTATTTTTTGTTCCCGATAGAGGCAGGAGTTTGAACCTGTACCTAATATCCCCACGATGCCAGCTGATTGCCCACAAACTGCTCGTGCTGCTCCTAACATATCGCCATGTACTTCGATGGTTGCTTGAGGAAATATAGGGGTTAATCCATCGATGATTTTTTGCTGTTGGGCTTTTGCCTTACAACCCGCTCCATAAAAATAAATTTGTTGAACGTCTGTATGAGTTTCAGGCATAGTTGTCCCGCGTAATATTTGTGTAATGGCCGTAGGACTGACATAATAGGGATTAAGCCCTTTGGTGCGAAACTGCTGAATGCCATCAGGTGCCAACATACGCCAGTCCGCTTTCGTGGAACCGCTATCTACGATCAACTCCATAGTTATTGATTTGGAAGTAAATATTGAGTTTGTCTAAAATAAGCGCTTTTAATGGGATAGTTGCTCGATAAGGCAGTAAAATAGGATTTGAAAGACGCTGTTAACGGCGAAAGGAACAGCGGTGTTACACAAATGATGTGATTCTTCGTTAATATATTTTAGCAAAAAGTAAATAAGTTGACACAATTTATTACCTTGAAATCGCCTTAGTTCACTTACTGTTACATGGATAAAAAAACACTTTATAGCGATGGAACTTATGATAGCCGAACAGTGGATAGCTTGCTAAGCTTAGGTGATCCTGTATTTATTCGTGAACTCATTGACATTTTTTCAAAAAATACCCCAGAGCATTTAAAAAACCTCCAGACCTATTATCAAGAACGAAATGCCTGGGAAATGCGCCAGATTTTACACAAGATGAGAGGAACTTGTGGGACTATTGGGGCAAAAAATATGTTGGCAGTTGTAGATGCCATGCGTGAAGAACTGATTGAGGAAAATTGGTCTGCAGTTAGTCCTAGACTGTTGGAAATGGGCGAGGTGTGGTCAGCCACTTATCCTTATTTATACCTAGTCTTTAATTTGGAGCAATCGTAACCAATCTAAACGTTTTTGTTCTGAATGTATTCCGATGAATAGCGTGGGGTTCAGCCAAAGTACTTGAGTGTAAGCTTGGGCAAACTGAATGGTTTGCGTATTGGCTTGGTATAACGCATGACAAAACAACTGATTTTGATCTAGGTAATATAGCTCATTTCCTAAAAAACCAATCCAGTTACTTGAAACTGAGCGGTTTTTAGTTGTATTTAGATTGCCAAACAAATCGAACTGATACAGGTGTTCCTCTGAAAGAATGAAGAGCTGATTTTGATACTCTCGCATGTATTGAACAGCAAATTCGGGTTCATCAATCAGTAAATTAATGGGGTTTTCAAGTGTGATTTGTTGGGTGCGAATATTATATTTTTTAATCGCAAAATCATCCTGATCAAATAACCAAATGCTGCCGTCAGCTGCCAAGGTAGCCATGCTTACATAACCCATGGTTTCTGGAAAGTTATAAGACATGCAATTACCCAAAAAACGGTCACATAGCGTGAATGATTGGGTTTCTTCGTAAAAAAGGAATACTTTCACAGCTTGCCAAGCTTCAATTAAGCTGATGTCATTATTTTGTGGGGGAGAGTAAATGGCAAGCTGATTCCCAAGAGAGTCCAACTTTACCACAGCTCCAGTATTGGATATTCCATAGATGTGCTGATAACGATCCATACTGAGGCGGTAAATGCCATTAGACGGAATTTGTCGCTCTAATTGGACGCGTTGCCCTTGAATAGTGAAATGATTGAAAAAAACACTAAAAAAGAGGCACAAACCAACGCATTGCTGGAATAGGGTAATCCTAAGAAAAGAATTATAATTTTTGGATATCTTCATTCGTTTTTAAATCATTGTAGTTGAGGGGGGTAGATAGTAGAGGCAATGGCTTCATTTTCCCTCAAATACTACTATAGCAAAAATAAATCCCCGTTTATAATGATCATCAAACGGTTTCTCATTTTACTTCTAACGCTTGCTTTATTTTCAGCTTGCGAAAAAAAACGAAAATATAAGCTAGCTACTTCTACAGAAAGTGCATCATATGTTCAAGTCGGCCAAGATTTAGTAAAACTATTCGAATTAGAAACAGAATCCCAATTTGAGGTATTAAGTGGGGTAAATCTTGGATCAGATTTGAATATCCATTTATTGGCAGATTTTGAAGTGGATTTCGCCCTTGCGCAAGGCAATACCAAAATTAAAGGCTCATCTTTGGATGATTTTAAGAGTAACCATCACATCAAAACGGTATCGCCATTATATCCTGAAATCTTATTTATCATCTATCCCGATAGCATTCAGGAAACGAGTTTGACGAGCTTGATAAGAGGTAGAAAAATTGGATTAGGGCCAAAAGATGGGGGAACGGCCAGTTTTATGCATAAGTTGCTCAAGCATTATGGCCTCGCTCCTAATGAATATACGCCAGTGTATACCTCTTATGAGCAAAATGTAATCTCACCTGAAATTGAAATCAGCTGTGCCCTTACGGGATACAACAATGCCCGAATCTATGATATGTTGGTACATCAAGGGCACAATATTTTTAGTCTTGGAGATCCCAACCTAGCATTTAAGGGATCATCGGTGGATGGATTTTGCCTCATTAATGGCCCTGCTCGTCCTTTCATTTTACCAAAGTTTACCTACATGAACCAACCTATGGAACCCATTCTGACAGTTGCGGTAGATGCCATGCTGTTTACCCATGAAGATGTAGATAAATATACTGTGTATCACTTAACCGAATCTTTATTTGAAAATAAGCAGTATTTAGCCAATAAAAATCCTTTATTGGTCAATATGCGGGAGCATTTTGATTTGAATGATTTAAACTATCCCCTACATGAAGGTGCCCGAATGTATTTTGAACGCAATAAACCTTCTTTTATAGAGCGTTACAGTAAATTAATCGGTTCGGCCTTAGTCGCCATTGCAACAGGACTACCCATGTTGTTTAGCTGGTATCAGCGGCGTAAAAAAGATCGAATAGATCGTTTTTACAAATCACTAGTGGAGCTGGAACAACAAACGCGTACCCTCACCACTAAAGAAGAACTTGAAGCATGCCAAAATGAACTATTTGCCCTCCGAAAAGATGCTTACGAACAATTAATCAACGAAAAGCTCGATGCCGATCCAAGTTTCAGTATTCTGACTAATTTACTAGCAGATGTGACGAATTTGTTGAAGATCAAGAAGGAAGAATTGGGGAATCAAGCGAGCTAAGTCCAACATTATAAAACGATCATATCTCCAAAAAATACTTTCCAAGAACTGAGTTTTTTATTGCCAAATTTTTTAGTCACCTTCTTTAAAATGACCTTAGCTTGCAATTTACGAGTGATACTTATACTTGTATTGTTACTTTTCTGCTCAAGAAGCTCAAAAGAGATCGTTTTTTTGTACTGATTTTTCTCTAGCCTAAAGCCAGATTTGTCACTCACTTGCAGCAATTGAAACGTTCCATACGAAGTTTCTAATAGTGGAATTTGAGCATTTTCTATGAAAAGTCCTGCTACCAAATCTTGCGCTTGTGCCCTCAAAGCTTGATCGTAAGCGGTGTTGTGAATCAGGTTGAGGTAATCTACAAAATCAGCCAATTTTTGATGTGTTCGTTTATCAAAATTTTCTAATTGATAATTCGCCAATTCGATTCGATTCAATTCATTTTCGAGCACATTGATGGGGTTGCGATCTGTAGCACTTTGCGCATAGCTAACGGTGGATGTGACATTGAATGCCAACCACAAGATAAAAACGATATGTTTCCAATAATTTGACATTAATCTTCTTGAATAAAACGCATTAATTGAATTTTACCATTGTGATGATAAACGGTTTGAAGCACGCGAATATTCCTTAAACTATTCAATGGAATAATGAGCTTATTAATAAATTCCTCTTTGTTGTACAATTCCATACCCACATTTTGCGCATCAACCTGAAAAATTTTAGCTTCATCAGTAAACATTGCCTGAAGTTGCGCTCTTCGCTTTTTCCAATCCTCCACTTTTGCGTTAGAAAAATAGTGGATCATTAAAGCATAATCATCGGGCATTAATAAGAGCTGTTCCGCAGTATTAGAACTCGACCAAATTTTTCGGATAATGGTATCCGATTTAAAATAAGGTGCTTGAATTACGAGCTGAATTTCTTCTGCTTTCGTCTCTAACTCAAAACAAGCATCTTGTGGCGTAGCAATCAACACCGGACTCTCACCTACTTTCAACCAAAATACCTGCAAACCTTGAGTGTTAATTGGTTTTTGGAGGTAAGCATCAACGATGCATGCTTTATATTGTTTTACTTCTTGTGCCATCAGTAGGGAATAGGCTAAGCCGAGTAAGCTGATTCCCACTGCAAGTATGAGTACAATGAATAGCTGCTTTCGATTGATATTCCATGTTGATTTTTGTTGCGTTTGCTCATAGCTAATTAAGAAAGCCTGCCAACTGTCATACCCCACGAACTTACTCAATAGATCAAGCATATCGGTGCGCGGTAACTTCTGAACCGTCTCAGGTTTGAGGTGTGTGTAAAACCATTTTTCACTCACTCTTCCGTTCACGGTTTTTGCTAGTTCCTCTTGAAAGGTGGCAATAGCTTGCCCTTTCCACTCCGATAAGTTCTGAGGGAAATTAGGATAGGCCGCTACGAGCTTTTGAGCAACGGCCTGTTTCAATTGTTGATACGCAATGATCGTTGCTGATTGCATGTAAGTTTGTTTGAAAGCAAATTACGAAAAAAACTTTTAATCGGGCGCTAATTTTGTGGCTACAATTCATTGTAAATTGTTTACAAAGCCTTTACAAGACGTATTTAAGGTGTTTTTAATTGAATTTACAAGTTTTGATCTATGCAAATCAAAAACGCTATATCAATGAAAACATTTAGACTTATTTGTACACTTGCCTGTTTAATTCTAGGGCCTTATGTAGTTGCCCAAGAAGGATATTCCTCGGCTTCATTGAGCATGAATCGAGCGAATGGCGTAACGACTCCCGATCAAGTGGTGGTCGAAGAATACTTAAACTACCACAGGCATCAAATTCCGTTGCCAAGAGGAGTGGAAGAAGTCGCATTGAGTATTGATTATCAGCCATTGGACAATAAGCAGGTCATCATACAGGTGGGCATTGCTACTAAAAAGTTGATTGATTACTCCAACATTCCACCAATTAATGTGGCACTCGTTATTGACCGCAGTGGTTCCATGCAGTCAGATGCTAAACTAGAGAAAGTGAAACGGGCATTATCAAAGTTCATCCAAGGCCTTCGTCCAAATGATTACATCTCGATTATTACCTATGAATCGGCAGCTCAAACGGTACTTTCAGCAAAGCAGGTCAGAACAATCGCCAACTTAGATCAGATGATACAAAGCATTTATGCAGGAGGCTCGACTAATTTGCACGGTGGGTTAATGCTGGGCTATCAAGAAGTACAGAAAAATTTTGACCCTGCTTATACCAATAAAGTCATTTTGCTAACTGATGGTATTGCAAATGTAGGCGAAACTAATCCTGAAAAAATAGTGAAACAATCGGGTTTCTATAATCGGGGGGGGATAGATGTATCGACCATTGGCGTTGGACGTGACCTCAACTTTTCTTTATTACAACAAATTTCCAAACAAGGCAGAGGTGATAACCACTTTGTGGGAAATAGCGAGGAAGACATTACCAAAGTGTTTGAAAATGAATTAGAAAGCCTGTTATCGCCGATTGGCAAAGAGGTGCAATTAGCATTGGAATACCCTGAGGAAATGGAACTGAAAAGTGTCTTGGGCTACAGTCCTACTTTTCAAGGGAGGCAGATTCAATTTCCATTGAATAACATCAATAATGGTCTTACTCAGGTGTTTATACTGATTGGTGAGTGGAAGGGAAAACAAAAACCGTTAAACTTTCAAGCGCAATTGAATTACTTTTCTTGCGCGAAGCAAGCTAAAGCGACTGTTACTACCAGCGAAAAACTGAAATTAGCGCAAAGTTTTCGAAATGAAGAAGTGTTGAAGAATTATCAAATTGCACAAATGGCTACGGCATTAAAAACAATGGCGCTTCATGCTTCTACAGGAAAGGCAAACGAAGCAGTAGCTACCATAGATGCCTCTTTAATGGAGTTAAAGGCAACATTTCCACACCTGCGAGACAACGATTTAATTCGAGTGCGTGATATCTTGTTAGCAAATCAAGGGAAGTTGAATCAATTCATGATGTCGAAAAATCGTTAAAATTGAGTGAAAGAATTGCTTTTTGGAGCCCAAATTGACTATCAGTTTGGGCTTATTTTTTAGCTGATGCAAGCACATGCATGCATCAGCTTGTGATTTTTGTGATCAATTTGTGGATAAGCCATGGAAATAACTATTAGATTAAAAGCCTTGCAAGGTTTTTGTGTTATATTTATCATATGGTTTTGTATGAGTGTTTATCACGAATGGTTTATTTATGCAAAAATTTCACCTCTTTTTCCGTCTCTTGAATCATTAAAAAGTTTAAAGCCGTAAAGGATGCTGCACTTTTAATGATTCAACAACCGAAAAAATCACGAGATTTTTTCTATAACAAACCATTCGTAATAAACACTAGTGATGTTCATCTATTTTGAAAAAAGGGAATCTGAATAGTTGCCCAATTTCCTTTTTAACTAAGCGCGCTCAAAGAATTACATGCGGAACATAGTTACTATCTTTTGTCTGTTTTTGGTCAACTCACTACTTGCACAATCTCCACAGGAGGTAGGTGATTTGTTGATTCAAATTCCCAATAGTAACGATTCTGTGAAGGTAGAGCTGTTTAATAAACTAGCCGCACTACATATCAAAAAATCTCCCCAGCAAACGATCTTTTATGCTTCAGAGGCTGTAGAAATTGCCCAAGCAGCCAACCTCCAACTCGGATTGGCAAATGCATACTACAACCTTGGTATCGGTTACTTTTTTCAGGCGAGCTATCCCAAAGCCTTGGAGCCGTTCATGGAAGCCTATCACATTTACCAAAAGAAAGGCATGAAAATGAACATGGCTCAAGCACAAAGCTTTATTGGTGGAGTACATTTGCGCCAGAAACAATACCAGCTTTCGCTTGAAAACTACGTGCAAGCCTTGAATATTTTTGAGGAAATGATGCTTTCGAGTCAGGTAGCTAAAATGAAAGTAAATATTGGCGAAATCTACCTCAGGCAAGGAGAGTTACAAATGGCTTTACGCTATGAACAAGAGGCCATAAAAATTGCGGAACGCAAGGGGATGAAGTTGGAATTAGCCTATGCAAAAGGCATTATTGGACAAGTCTATGAGCAACAAGGCGTATGGAGAAAGTCCTTGTTATTTTTGCTCAGTGCGCTCTCTGAATTTAAAGTACACGAACATACCGATGCAAAGGCTGAGTACTCCATTTACGTAGCGCGTTTAGAACGGAAAATGGGAGATTTAGAAAGTGCGGAAACTTTTGCCAAACAAGGTCTGGGTTGGGCACGCGACTTACAATCGAAACACTGGATGTTGTTGGCCTATGAAGAATTAGCCAGAATTTATGAAGCAAAAGGCGATTACAAGGCCTCCGTGGATGCTTATAAAGTATATAATTTGTTTAAAGATTCTATTTTTAATGGAACAAATACCGCCTTGTTGTTAGACTTACAAGCCAATTTTGAAACGCAACAACAGCGGGTGCAGCTTAATTTACAAAAAGCTCAGATTGAGAAGTTAGAAGACCGAAGGAATTTTAGCATTTTAATTGCTCTAGTTTTTATTCTGGCTTCATTGGGCTTAGCGTTTTCTTTTGGAAAGATTCGGCAAAAAAAGCGGCAGTTGGAGCAATCTCATAAAGCAATTGAAGAGCAAAATGAGGAAATCAAGAGGCAACGAGCAGCCATTGCCCAAAAAAATCAGGAAATTGAGAAGAAGAATCGAAATATCATGAGCAGCCTGCAATATGCAAAACGTATTCAGCGCACACTCATGCCTTCGGAAGAAGATGTATTGCACCAATTTGACGATGGATTCATTTTCCTCAAACCGCGCGATGTGGTGAGTGGTGATTTTTATTGGTTTGATATTGTAAACGACATTGATGGATCACAAAAGAAAATCATTGCAGCAGTAGATAGTACGGGGCATGGCGTTCCTGGCGCTTTAATGAGTATGATAGGCTTAGAACAACTGACCGAAATTGTAAATGTAGAGTGCATTCATTGTTCTGATTTGATCTTGAACCGATTGCATGCGGGTGTAGTCAATATTCTTAAGCAAAATTCGAGCAAGAATCAGGATGGAATGGACATGGCGATTTGTGTGATTGATGAGAAAAATAAAACCTTAGAGTTTGCTGGAGCTCGAAATGGCTTGTTTTATATTCAAAATGGGCAAGGACATTACCTGAGGGGAGATCGTAGGCCAATCGGCGGGGAGATTAGAAAAACAGAAGATGTCCGAACTTTTACCAAACATATCATCCCCCTAGAAGGAGAAATGTATTTTTACTTATTCTCAGATGGTTTCCAAGATCAATTTGGAGGGCGTGAAAAACGAAAATATTCTCCTAGACGCTTTCGTGAATTGCTCTTAACCATTCATCAGCACCCGATGGAAGAACAACATCAAGTGTTAGCCACAGAACTGAATCAGTGGATGCTTACAGGAGATGAAGAACAAATCGACGACATCTTAGTGCTTGGATTTCGCGTTTAAGTTTAATAAACAATGGGAGGCAATTTATTTAAGTTAGGGCGCTTGCCACAGGCCCAATACCAAAAAATTGAAGAAGAGTTGTGCAGGTACCTGAACCGCAAATTTGGAGCACATTACCGTATTCCCCGTTATTATGCCGATAAGCCTGACTTTGGCGATATGGATATTGTAGTCTCCGAAGCGGCGATAAAGGAAGATTGGCAGCAAACGAAGCAGGAGCTTGTTCAAGAGCTAGGGCTAACGCAATACAAGTCTGTAGGCGCAGTCTTTAGCACCGTATATCAAGACTTTCAAGTCGATTACTTTATCAGAAAAGCCGAATACTTTGAAAGTACCTATCATTTTTTATCCTTTAATGACATTGGAAATTTGATTGGCCGCATTTTCAAAAAGTTTAATCTGAAATATGGCGAACAAGGTTTGATTTATGTATTTCGCAGAGCGGATGATCATTATGTAAAAGACATTCCCGTCAGTGTGTATTTCCAAAAAATATTCACCTTTCTCCAGTTAGATTATGAAAAGTGGGAAAAAGGTTTTGCGAATAAACGAGAAATGTTCGATTGGGTGGTTGCTTCGCCTTATTTTTCGGTAACGCCCTACCAAAAATTAAGTGCCACTATGGAGAAACGCGTGCGGGATCGTCCTACCATTAAAGCATTTATTGATTACCTAGCAGAACAGCGTATTGACCAAACCTATGATTTTTTAGAGCGCGATGCGTACATTCCCCAAATTGCTGCATTTTTCCCTGAAGCCAATTTAATCGCACAAATTGAAGCAGAAAAAGAGCGCGAAGCTTATGCAAATGCGATTCGTGAAAAGTTCAATGGCAAGTTAGTCATGCAGCTTATTCCCAAGTTGCAGGGCAAAGCATTAGGGCTATTTATCAAAGATTTCCGCGATCAGTTTGAAAACCACGAGCAGGCTTTTTACGAAGCTACAGCACAAGAAATCCAGCAGTGGATTGTAGCATTTTATGAGCGTTGGAAGGAGAAATAAAAACAAGTTGTTCGTAGCATATACTACGAACAACCTATTTACTTTAGTTTGAATAGCTGTTCCTTAAGGCATCGCTTTCGCAAAAGACGTAGGATCTAGCATGAAAGGCAGTTTTCCATTGTAGAAAATGATTTTACTATTCGGAGAAAGTGATAACTCTTTAAATGTTTCTAGTGCTCTAAATTGCAGTACTTTATCGGTTAATCCCTCATTTAAAATCATTTGTGAGTTTCGGATACCCTCTGCTTCAATTTTTTTACGCTCAGCTTCTTGTCTTTCGCGCTGTAACACAAATTCCATTCGTTGCGCTTCTTGTTCCGCAGCGAGTTTGCTTTCGATGGCAGCAGATAAGGATGCAGGTAATACAATGCGTTTCATCAATACGGATTCAATAATAAAACCCTTTTTGCCAATGACACCCATCATTTGTTTTTTAACCTCATCTTCAATAATAGCTCTTTGGCCGGTGTGCATGTCTTTGGCCATAAATCGGGCACTTACATCAGCTAAGGCAGATCGAAAAACGGGGGCAATTAAATCGCGCTCATAGTTTAAGCCAACTTCGCGAATAATATCTTCTACTTTTTCTTGCTTGATTCGGTAAAGGATAGCCATTTCTGAGCGAATGGTTAATCCCTCCTTGGATGGAATATCCAAGTTGATCTTCATGTTGATGTTTCGGATGGGGACTTTCAAGTAAGTGGATATGAATGGATTGTGTACATAAGCACCTGCGCCAATCACTTTTCCACGGAGCGTTCCTAATTTCTGTTTAACGGCTACTTCATCGGGCCTAACCACGGCACAACTACTCATTAAACCTACAGTGACTAATAGAATTAATAGACTTCGCATGGTATATATATTTTAAATGGTGAACTAATTAATGGTATGCGAATATAAATAAATTTGACATAAAAGTCAATTGAATTGACATTTAAAAGTCGTCAAATCTTACATGTATAAAAAAATATTTCATACATGTAACGTTTTGTGTTAGGGCTGTGGGTTTTTGAGTCGGAAAAGCGGACAAAAGAACTAAGCGGCTATAAAATAAAAGGAGCTGCCTCTTTCAGAAACAGCTCCCAGTGTACGATTTATCAGTAATGAACTACAAGCCATTCGTCTCAGCTATAATCTCAGCTAAGTCCATTACTTTAACATCTTTCTCCTTCTCTTTGTTTTTAACTCCATCACTAAGCATGGTCATACAGAACGGACAAGCGGCTGCAATTACCTTAGCTCCTGTTTGTAAAGCTTGCTCGGTACGAGCGATATTCACCTCTTTGCTGCCTGGTTCTGCATCTTTAAACATTTGAGAACCACCTGCTCCACAACACAAACCATTCTTTTTGCTTTTGCGCATTTCAACTAAATCTGCATCAAGCGCTTCTAACACTTTTCGTGGCGCTTCATAGATGTCGTTAATTCGACCTAGATAGCAAGAATCGTGGTAAGTGATTCGTTTTCCTTTGAAATCTCCCCCTTCTTTCACTTTTACGCGTCCACTGTCAATGAGCTCTTGCAAAAACGCAGAATGGTGTACCACTTCGTATTTTCCACCGAGTTGTGGGTATTCATTTTTGATGGTATTGAAACAATGTGGGCAAGCGGTAACAATTTTCTTAATATTATAGCCATCCAATAGTTGAATATTCGTCATGGCTTGCATTTGGAATAAGAATTCATTTCCTGCTCTTCGTGCAGGGTCTCCTGAACAAGCTTCTTCAGGACCTAAAACGGCAAACTTTACACCTACCGCATTTAATATCTTTACAAAAGATTTCGTGACACGCTTGTAACGCTCATCGTAAGAGCCTGCACATCCTACCCAAAATAGTACTTCAGGACTTTCGCCTTTTTCGGCCAGATCGGCCATTACTGGAACTGTATTTTCACTCATAACTTGAGATTTAGGTCTTTCAAAATAATTACCCTAACAGGGGGAATGTATCAAGTATGCGTACTTGAAGTTTAATGAAGGCTTATGCCTCATCGGATTTAGCAGCCTCAGCCGCTAACTCATCTGCCCAATTAAAGCGATCTGAGGCAGAGAATGCCCAAGGGGCGAAGTTGTTCTCAATATTTTGGAACATCATATTCCAAGATTGTGGAGTATCTGACTCTTCCATAGCAACGTATCGTCTCATTTTCAAGATGATATCCAATGGGTTGATACTTACAGGACAAGCTTCTACACAGGCATTACACGTAGTACACGCCATCAACTCTTCCTTAGTGATGTAATCGCCATAAAGCTTTTTACCATCATCCTTAAATTCTCCATTTTCATCGATATTGATACCGTACTCTTCTACGCGATCACGGGTATCCATCATGATTTTCCGAGGCGATAACTTTTTGCCTGTTTGGTTGGCAGGACATTCAGCAGTACAGCGTCCACATTCGGTGCAACTGTAAGCATCCATCAAGTTTTTCCAAGTAAGGTCAGTGACTTCTTTAGCACCAAAACTTGGGAATTCATCTTCGGCGCCTCCACCATCATCTTCTAGCTCACCCATCATAATTTTTACCTCTTTGGTAACTTCTGGCATGTTCTCAATCTCACCACGAGATTTCAAATCCATGTAATAGGTGTTGGGGAAGGCTAACAAAATGTGTAAGTGTTTCGAATAGGTTACATACACGGCAAATCCGAAAATCCCAACAATGTGTAACCACCATGCTGCTCGTTCTAAGAAGATCAAGGTATACGTGTTGAACCCTTCGTAAAGTGGAATCAAAAATTGACTGATTGCAAATGTGCCAACTACTGGATAGTGATCTTTAACAAATGCATTTTCTTCAATACGAGTTTGGAGAATACTGTCTGTAGCATTCATCGTTAGCAGGAAGAACATCAACACAATTTCCCACACCAAGATGATATTCGCATCTAAAAAAGCCCATCCTTTCATTTCATCTTTGTGAAAACGAGGGATTTTGAGCGAGTTTCTTCTCAAGAAGAAAATCACACAGGAGACCACTACCGTAAAAGCCAGTATCTCGAAGAAATTAATGAGTACAGGGTATAAACTTCCTAATACTCCTGAAAACATACGGTGAGTACCAAAAATGCCATCTAAAATAATTTCGAGCACTTCAATATTCACAATCAAGAAACCTGCATAAACGGCAAAGTGTAATAAACCAACGAGGGGTTTATCAAACATTTTCTGTTGCCCAAAGGCGAGCATGAGCATTTTTTTCATGCGTTCCCCTTTGCTAGCTGGATCAATGCCTCCAATTGGCTTACCTAATAAAATATTACGCTTAATAAACTTGATGCGGCCGACTAGTAAGATGCTTACGGCAGTCAACGCTCCTAAAAAGCATAAGATTTGAAATAAAGTAACAGCTATTTGTGCCATAAAGAAAGATTAAGGTAATTCGTTTTTCTGCAAACTGGTTGTTGTGGCTTTCATACATTGCATGCATGTTGACTCATGGTAGTAGTGGCTTATTGACTCACTACTTTTCGTATTTTTGGCGATACTAAAATAAAAGATTTTAATCACTTTTATTCTGTTATTTTGTATGCATGCATAACAATAAACGCTAATATACAAGATGAATTGCGAAAATATCAATCGTTTGCAAACTGAAATGTTTATTTTCTTGATAGAAATGAGGGAATTTGGAATGGTTCTAAATTAAAATAAAGTGAATTAGTAATACTCGAAAAATAAGCGACCGCAAATCGGGGAGTTATTTTTTGAGGATTACTTAACCTTGAATGTCTGCTAAAAATCCAAAAAGTCCGCTAACTACTTCTGCCATCCGAGTAAAGTCTAGCGTTTCAATGGTGTCGGGAATTTGGTGATAATTGGGGTTGCGATTTACGCCCCCATTTCCAATCATAGCGGCTCGATAACCCTTACGAAGAAAGCAACGGTGATCAGCTATTCCTAAATTATCGTTATTTACGGGATAAACAATTAACTCAACAGGCAGCAGGGTATGTGCTTGTATACCCACAGACACCTGATTAAACCAATCGGATTGTTCTTTTAGGCAGCTGATGCCAATAAAGTTACCTACAGCTGGATGCTTTACCGTCAGCGCAGGCATGGGATATTCTTGGCTGTTAGGCTCATCGCTAAAGTAGCCAATTCCAGAGAGCGCCAACATGGAGTGTACCGAAACTTGTGCTGCTTTAAGTTGTTGAAGGTGATGTAAGCTGCCCATTAAGTCAGTGCCAAAATAGGGCGCTTCCGTAAGGCCATATAGGGCAAACTCAATCTGATAGTTGAAGGTGATCGCAGATTGTTTGAGTAAACGCGCAAGCTCCAAAATACCCGCAACGCCACTGGCATTGACATCTGCTCCTGCAATTTCCCCACAAACATCGTAATGAGCCGCAATGATGATGCGTTCGGCATCTTGAGGGCCAATGGTGGCAAATATATTCGAAAAAGTTTGCTCATCTGCTTCAAACACTTGTTTGGTGCTTGCTAAACCTAAGGTTTGGAAACGGTGGTATAATTCATCTGCTACCTCAGCTAATACCTCTATATTCCAAAAGTTGCGGCTTGGAATCACCGAAGTGAGCCATAATACATCTTTAAATAAACGTTCCTGATCTACTATCATGGTTAGTTGTATTTAAAGGGTTTTTTCTTGCCACTTTTTGTGTATCGAAACCAATCACCAACTCGTTCACCTGCTTTAAAACTTCCTTCGTATTCTAATCGACCTTTGTCTGTAAATAGCTGCCAAAAGCCGTCTTCTTTTGCATTTTTATAATTCCCTTTTTGGATTAATACGCCCGCTTCATTAAAAAACTGCCATTCGCCATTGGGAGTGCCCCATTTGTAGGTTCCAATTTGCCTCATTTTCCCATTTTCATGGTAAAACTTCCAGGTACCACTATATACACCATCTTTGTAAACGCCTTCCTTGCTGACTTGCCCTGAAGCGTGGTAATACGTGGCCTTGCCTTCTAAGTAATCGGTTTTCCATTGTTCCCGTCCTATGAGTTTGCCATCAAAACCATAATGGAGACGTTCGCCATGCAGCATACCGTCTTGGTAATTTTCAACTGCGCTGAGTGTGCCATTGGGGTAATAAAATTGCCATTCGCCAATACGCTTGCCATCTTTTAAACGGCCTTGTTTCTTAATTTGCCCATTTTGGTAAGCTTCTTTGTAAAGTTGCGCATTTGCCGCAAAAGCAAACATGCAGAGCAAGAATAGAATGGTGTAATTTTTCATATTTCTGAGCTTATGAAATAGAAAGTTATGGCATTTGTTTGTATGCAGCAAATATCAATCCGCTCCGATGATTTTTTTGAGTTCGGGACTTAAGGGATAAACTTTTTCTTGGGGTAACTGCCGTTTGGCTTTATCGTGCATACCTGTGATACAAAGTTTATGGATTTTTCGTGTTAGTGGGGTATAATCTTGAATTTCAGTAATCCAGTCATTTACAAACTCTTCGATTAATGTGCGGCCGATGCCTACTTGTATGGAGCGATAAGCTAGCTTTTTTCCTCGCAATGATCGTTCTGGGTCCCATTGTAATTGTACAGGTGCATCCGCTTTTTTTGCTTCCCATTCTTCACCAGATTGATATACTCGGCTTTCAGGACTTGACAAAACGCCCAAGGATAATGCTTTCTCCCAAGCTACTCGTTTAATTCGAATGGCTAAAATATATTCTTGATTCGACTTTTGCCCCCAATTACTTCTTTCCATTAACCAAAGAAAAGAGGGTTTAATCCACGTCATTCTTCGAAATGAAAAAGGAGAAATAAAGCGGTTTTGTTCAATGGCTGGTAAGGCAATTTGTTTATTGTAAGCCTGATACACCACAATTGTTTCGCGATCATAGTCAGCCCTTATTTCAAATTTTTGTGGCATATCAAGCCGTTTTCAATTTCTTCTTCCAAAGTAACTCTTTCCAAGTGCCTTTCATGAGGTTATACTTCATGGTACTTGGTAGGGCTTTCCACCAATATTTACTCAATTCTACGGCAAAAGAGGGCTGCATGTAGCAGTTGATGACACAGCCTTCACAACCTTCATAGCGGCCTTCTTGCTTGACTAAATCTTGTACGACTTTCGATTGGTATAATTCATACAGGTTGTCCTCAATTTGGAACTCATCGAGTCCAAGGTGGTAACAAGGGAGTATGAGCTTATTTTCTGGAGAGATGACAATGGTGGTACTCGCCGCCCGACACACAGGGTCATCAATGTGATTGCCCCCATCTTTTCGCAATTCTATAAAAGCTTGATTGAGGTATACATTTTTCTTCTTCCCAAATTTTTCTAATGCCTTCAAGGAATCGGCTGAAAGTCCGTGATCTTTCGCTAAATCGTTGTATTCAAATACAGGATTTAGAATTAATACCAAGTCGTTAGGCAGACAAATCGTTTGGTGTACGGCCTCTAATTGATCAATATTTCCTTCTAAAACGGTAAACAAGATGTCAGGCCGTTCGCCTAAATCTTTGGCGATTTGAATAGATTTCATCACGAAATCATAGCATTTTACGCCCCTTGATTCATCGTGTTCCTCTTTGTGGATGGAGTCTAATGAAAAATGAAGCATATCTACTAAACCAGCTAAACGTTCAGCATATTTGGGATAAAGTAGGCAATTGGTCGTGACGGTGGTGATAAAACCATACGATTTGGCGAGGCGTAATAACTCATCCAATTGCCGATGTAAAAGCGGTTCGCCACCAGTAAAATCAATGACTTTCACCCCTAATTTCTTCAATGCCTCAAAGTTCTGTTTGGCATTTTCAAGGGTGATGTAAGGCGATGGACGTTCCCAAATATCGCAAAAGCCGCATTTGGCATTACAGCGATAGGTGACATAGTAATTACACAGTACGGGTTTGCTAACAAATCGCATCGTTATCGTATTTTTTGGTTATCCAATTTTATCTTGAGCCTTAATCCAGCGTTCTGGCAAATCGCCACGATTCGCTGTTTCATAATCGGCATAGCTACACGGGATGATGATTTTTCGACCAAACTCTGCATGTGGTTTGGTCGGATCACCCACTTCTAACCACCACTTTTCGGTGACTTTACTTTTATAAAACACCAAAACCTGCTCAGAGTTGTTCATCGGAACATGATATTTGATGTGGAAATTACTCTTGAAGCTGTATTCTGCTTTGCGATGGCAAAAACCTTCAATAAAATACCACACCATAATCCCTACAATCGCTGCCGTATGACTTTCGGTATCTAAGCTCGCATTATACTCATAAATGCCAAAAGAAGTCATTTTTTCATTTAACCCAGCATACCAACACAATTGGCAGGCAGCTTCGCCAGACAGCCCAAACGGAGAGGAAAGTGGGTGATTGGAGTCCGCTTTTTTAAGTGCCGAAAGGTCGAAGCTCAGCATATCGCCCATGCGTACAATGGGTTCTGTTTCGAGCAGCTTTCCTCTAATTTCTCCCGTACTTTTGGCTTCGAGATTTAAGGAACGAAGGGTTTCCAAGCTTTTGGGAGGGTTGAGGTAACGTTGGTAAGCGAGGTGATTGTAATCAAATAAATAATTGGGATGATGGGTTAAGATTTGATGCACATGTTGCTGTGCAGGATGACTTTCTGGTGCCATTAAATCAATGCGGGCGTCAACATTAACTACAGAAATGAGCTTGTCCATATGCTGATAAGCCAGAAACTGCCCAACGTCTAAGTCATGAGAACCGCCAATAATGATAGGCAAGGTATTTTGACTGATTAACAACTCACAGACTTCTGCCAAGCGCATGTTAGTATCGGTCAAACTTTCCCCTAAGCGCATATGCCCTAAATCTATCAATTTGATGGATTTGGAGAAATTACTTAACTGATAAAATGCTGCTCGGATTTGATCTAAACCAAACTCTTCATCAGGTTGATTGGTAGGATTACCTCGGTATTCATTTACGGTAAAAAAAGCCACATCCGCCTCGACCCAATTTGGCAGTGTATCTAAATGAAAATCTACCACTTTTGCTAAGCCGTTTTGGGCCACATAAGTAGCTACTTGTTCGTTGGTTAATCGATCAAAAAATAAGCGTAAATTCATAATCACTCAATCCTTTCGAAGTTATTGAATACCGTCTGTGTGTTGTATACTGTAGACAAGTCCGCTGCCTCTTAATAGGTCAAAGTTAACTAAGGATGTGAATAATTAGTCACTTTAGTCAATTTCTTACCTTTGATGGAAAAAGAATCAGGATGAATTTATAAATGAAGGAACATGATTAACTTTGCATAAGATTGACCTTAACCTCAATCTATTAACTAATAAAACAACGCATGGAGAAAGTATTGGTAGTTGGTGCCTGTGGTCAGCTTGGTGTGGAGCTTACCTTGGCCCTTAAGGAATTATTTGGTGAGGCCAATGTCATCGCCTCTGACATTAGTCAGCCCAAAGCAGAGTTGCAAGATGGTTTGTTTGAAACCTTAGATATTACCAACCGAGCTGCACTTGATGAACTCATTCGAAAACATCAGGTTACACAAGTTTATCATTTAGCGGCCATTCTTTCGGCAAAAGGGGAACAAAATCCGACTTGGGCTTGGAATATCAATATGGCGGGACTGCTCAACGTGTTAGAAGCGGCCAAAGAACATCAGCTTAACAAAGTATATTGGCCGAGTTCAATTGCTGTATTTGGACACAATACTCCCCGAGACAATACCCCCCAAGAAACGATTATGGAGCCGAGTACGGTTTATGGCGTAAGCAAATTGGCGGGTGAATTGTGGTGCAAATATTATTTTGAAAAATATGGGGTGGATGTTCGCGGTTTGCGCTATCCAGGATTAATTGGGTATAAAACGTTACCAGGTGGCGGTACCACCGATTATGCGGTAGACATCTACCACAAGGCGGTGAATGGGGAAGCCTTTGAGTGTTTTTTATCGGAAAATACGTATTTGCCCATGATGTACATGCCTGATGCCATTAAAGCGACCATCGACTTGATGGAAGCGGCACCAGAAAACGTCAAGTTGCATACTTCTTATAACATCCAAGCCATGAGCTTTTGCCCTGCGGATATTGCCGCTGAAATCCGAAAAGAAATCCCTGATTTTCAGATTAGCTACAAACCCGATTTTCGTCAAAAAATTGCGGATACTTGGCCGAGCAGCATAGATGACAGTCCCGCACGAACCGATTGGAATTGGAAACCTGAGTTTGATTTAACCAAGATGACTCAAGACATGATTAAAAACTTAAAGGCTCAGCGGCAAACGGCTGTTGGGGTTTAAGGTTTGATGGACATAAGCCTTTCATTCATCTGTGTAAGCAAGCAGATGGGTGAAAGGTAATTAAATTATACCGTCTTACTTTTCATGTTGTATTTTCTTTATCTCTTCTTGGCTCAATCCTGTAATATTGGCAATAACCTCAAGCGATAGACCTGCACTTAAAGAATTTCGCACCACTTCCTTTTTCCCTTTTTCTATTCCTTCCTCAAAGGCTGTATCAAGTGAGTTTTTCAAATCCCTATATGATTTCAAGCTATCTTCATAAGCCTCTGCTTCTTCTTTACTGAATCTGGCAATTTCAGCTACCTCAAATAATCGTTCAAAAATACTTTCTCGTAATTCATTAGGTATTCTGTCTAGTTTATTCAAGTTCCGAATTACGTACATCCACTTATCAAAACGGGATTTCAGTAATTCGACTGTCTTGTTGAATTTGGGCATTTCTAAGTAGATGAAAGTAAGCTTATCATAGAAAACTTCGCAAGTTTCTATGTCAGTTAGTTTTACATCGTACCTAAATTTATTCGGTTCATCCATAGCTGAATCGAATACGAAATCAAGAATGGCAATAGTGTAAACTGCCTTCAGTTCAAAGCTCCAATCAGAGCCTCTTTTGGCTTGTTCACGGATTGGGAAGGTTGAATAATATACAGTCCTATCCTTAAAAAACTTCTGCTTGGTTTTTTGAAGTTCAACGATGAATTTCTCGCCCTCCTCATTCTCACAATATAAGTCAAAAACTGCTTTTCTGTCTGATTCGCTATTTCCTAACCTGTCACTTTTCAAGTATGTTAGACTAGTGATTTTACCCTGTTCATTCTTGAGAAGTTCATTTAAGAAATCAAGCAACAAATCCTTATTTGGTTCTTCGCCAAAAAGCCTTTTAAAACCATAATCAGTGAAAGGCCGAGGGGTCGGACCCTTAATATATTTCTCTATGAATTCGGACATCGTTTATCTTTTTTTCAAAGTTAGTTATTTCCGCCTTTATTGTCTTACTTGATTTCCTTTTTCCCTTTCTCTTCAAATCCTATGTTATTTGTAAGATTTCGATGTGACTTCAAGTGATCATTTAGACTGACGAGCACTTTCTACCGTCTCTGGGTTTTCCGAAGCTTTATTTTTATCGGGTTCTAAGTCATCATCGGGAGTTTTGTTTTTATTGCCCTCCTTGCGCCGTTTCTTCAACTGTTCGCGAAGCTTTTTCTTCCGTTCTTTTTCTGCTTTACGCTCAGCC
This sequence comes from Flammeovirgaceae bacterium, assembly GCA_049600855.1. Taxonomy (GTDB): domain Bacteria; phylum Bacteroidota; class Bacteroidia; order Cytophagales; family Flammeovirgaceae; genus JBMYQA01. The sequence continues at coordinate 23,533 of JBMYQA010000010.1, forward strand.
AAGCCTTCCAGTTTAAAGCGCTCAACAACCTGCCTAAGCATTTGTTTTTTGGCTTCTTTATCGGGTTTTTCTGTCTTGGTTCGGAGACCAATGCTGTGTTTTACCCCACTCAATAATGTATTTGCCCAATAATTAAAAACGGCTCGTGTGGAATCTCGCTTAAAAAATATGCGTCCTTTGCGCACAATTAATCGCCTTGGATTATTGCGAATCACGACAAAGGTGTTGGCAAAAAAGGTTCCAATGGTACTTTTATGTTTCTTTTTCAATAAGCTGATTCTCAGTCGCTTGTATTTAAACCACATGATACCTGTTGCAAACTTATTGTTTCCCCGCACTTTAAACCGTGCTTGTCGGGCATAGCCTTGTGTAATTTTTAAAGAAGCTACAGGCAATAACATTGGATTCATACACGTCAGATTCATGCTATCTAAGATCCCTTCTAAGTAATATTCCCCTTCTTTTGAATTTAAGGGCATATCAAAAAACACATTGACTTTGCCCTCATCCATAATTTTGAAGTTACCTGAAATGGCAATACTCGCTCCATCTGCTATTTTTTGAGGAGAATTGGTAATGTTTTGAACGGTGACATTCATGTCATTCAGGGTAATGTACCCTAAGGTATCTTTATTGGCTGCATGTTCTTCATAAGTCACTTTAGCATCTCGTAGTTCTAAGGTATCCAAATCGATGGGGAAATCGGTGCCGAGCAATAACTGACGCGGCAACTTAGGGTAGCGATTCAACGGTTCTGGCAATCCCGCATTTTTATTGCGGAAGGCGTTCACATCAAAATTACGGATAATCAACTTTTGTGCATCAAAAGCAGTGCCCGCCATTAATTTACGGAGGTCTACATTTTTCAGAAACCCTTTACTGATCAAAATGGTCAAGTGGTCGGTTTCGTGTCCAACTTTTTGGGCATACTGATACTTGGGAAAAATGGGTTCGAGACGCAAGGAGTCAATGTATGCAGCTTTGGAGATGGAATTGACCCGCAGCTCTTTAAAGCTGAGTTTATTGAGGCTATCGGGCAATAATAATTCATAATCTGTAAGTCTGAACTTTACGGCATCTGCTAAAAATTGCTTCTTTTTGGTAGATGAAGTACTATCTACCAAAAAGTTGGTGACATTGAGATGTACCTTTCCTAAATGGTGTTTGTCGGGTTTTAATTGGGTATAGGCATCTAAATAAAAATCACCTTTGGCTAAGTGAATTTCTCGTAAACGAAGTGAAGGGGTAAATTTGGATATGATGGGATAAATATCATCCAAACTAAATTCTTGGGTTTTGGCTTTCGGAAAACTAGTTCCTTTAACCCAAGGAGAAGAAATGGATAACACATCTACATCAATCCCTTGATTTTTATAGAGTTGGAACAGTTTAATCCCTTCCAACTGCACTTCGGGAATATACGCATTTACATAATTTTCGGAGGAAGGTTGGTGAAGTGGGTGTACATTAATTTGTAATCCCCACAAATTTCCTTTTTTTGCAGCAAACCCAATTTCTCCAAAGTGAATCGTGTAAGTGCTATCTGGCAAAAAATGGTAGAAATTTTTACTGCTCACCTGCACATCATCTGCATAAAAGAGGCGATTAGCCGTTGGCTTTGCCTGTTCATCGAGTTGGAAATCATTGACCAGTACTCGAAATTCTTCCATTGCTAACGTCTGCCCTTTTCCTAACCCTTTTTGCACAACTTGTACCAATCCACTGTCTAACAAAGCCGCCGCAATTTCAATGGATTGGAGGTTTGGTTTTACGAGTTGATAAAGCTCATCCCAATTGAGCTTAAAAGTGTTTTGCTTTGCTTTTTCCGCTGTTTTCCATAAATCGGCATGAATGATAGGAGCGGGCATCAGTAGGCTATCGGCTGCCAAAATTTTATCGTAATACAATAATTTGGGGTCAAAGCCCTTTAATTTGAGCTCAGGAACTTGGGCAAAGTAGCGATTACAGGTAGGAGTGAGTTTGCTACTATCTGCTTTCAGCTGAATATTTTTGACAAAAGCTTCTTTATCGGTAGAAGATACATGCAGGTAATCTGCGCTCAGTTGATGAATGCTGTCGGGAAGGAACAAGTGATACCCACGTCCATCAACGTTGAACGAATCTACGATAAATAGCACCTGCGGCATCACCAAAGTGGAAGAATCAATCAGTAAGTCACTCAAATAAAGCCCTACTGAGTCAATGCGCATACGTTCTTGGGTAAATTGCTGATCTTCCACCACAGAAACACTTCCACTATCTAAAATAATCCGATTTAAGGATAAGGTTTGAAAGTTTTTGGAAATAAATGCCTGTAACTTCTCGTGTGGACTAATCGAAACTTCCTCATAATCGTAAGCGGGATGTTTAAATAATTTGACGATGGGTTGATGAATGAGGAGTTGATCAATTTCTACATCGCCACTGTAATAGGCTTTTGTGATGTCGATGCTATCTAGCTTCAATTCCCTCAATTGAAAATCGATGAAAGTAGGCGGGAGGTCTAAGCTATCCGCATGTGCAAAATCAATGCTATCAATTAAGGGTTTCATATGAACACCCTGCAAGAGAATACACGAATCTGCTTGAGATGCTTTAAAGTTTTGGATAGTTAAATCATACAAGCTATCTGGCCGAATGAGGTTTAAACCTGATAAATCTATGGAAATATCCCGCGTGTTTAGCAAGGTATTCTCCCGAAATCGGGAATACCGATCAATCCGAATATTTTTTAATTGTACCGATGCTGTGTCAATCTGAATGCTTCCTTTCTGGGTTCCAAATTGGCGAACCAACGTGCTATTTCCTTCTTGGATATAGAAATCATTTACATAAATATGATTGAATGCCTTTTTTACATAAGGATATAAATCTTTAATGCGCGCTAAACTATCAGAAGAAGTACGTTCTGGTAAACTATCGGCCACATGCGTAAACATCGAGAAGGATGGTTGATATAAGAACACGCTGTTTGCTTCTAATTCACGGTTAATAAATGCCTTTTTAATGTCAAAATGATTCAATTCGAGTAGTGGAACATCCACATTAAAACTTTGGATATTGCCAGAGGTATCCACCTGCATCAACTGCTCAGCGGCATAAGGGCAATTGATTTGTAGATTACGGGCAAAAACTTTGTTTTGAGTGGTTGAGATACCGATTTCTTGCGAACGAAGCGTGTGCAAGCGATCAGGTAAGGGAAGCTCATACTCTTGAATGTTTAAATCGGCATCCTCAATAAAAAAGAAAGTTCCGCGCTCACGGTGGGTAATTGAATCGATTAGAAAGTGGGCTAATTCCCCCGATGCATTATCTACAAAAAATAGCTCATTTTGATTTTGGTTGTATTGCAAATAAGCACGATCTAACAAGATTTTATCAATCTCAATGCTATTAAACAATTTGGAAAGCTTTTGATAGACGCGTTCTGCATTGGCTACCGGATCGCGCTTTTGTCCTTTACGGGTATACAGTGTCGCCTCAGGCTTTTTGAGTTGGATTTGTTTGATGTGAATATCTTTATTGAAGTAGATGGAGCGGTAGTCTACACCAGTTCCACGCATGTAGGGAATGTAAATATCGGCCACATTGCGCTTGCCAAATTTTCCTTTGCCCAGTTGCGCCTCCTCATCAGAAGTTAAGCGCAAACCTTCAACGGTAAACGAAGCAGCATAAGTCGAGAATTCGATGTCCTCAAATTGCAAACTATAAGGTGAGTTGGGAAGTCGAATTAAATTGTAGCGCGCTTTCAAGTTAATGTCTTCAACCGAAAAAGGGCGTTGATCTTTTTGTTGTGATACGGAATCAATCAAAAAGTTAATGGCAGCTAGCGATACATTTTGGAATAAGTATTTTTCATGATCGTTATCTTGTGGAATATCCAATACCACACTCGCTTTATCTACTGCAAGCTCTTTGATGGAGAGGTAATTTAGACGATCGGCGATTAAAAAATGTAAGTCGTTGATTTTTAATCGCTTACTTCGATGTAGTGAGTCTTTTTTTTGCAGGTAGGCCGTAATGTTTGGGGCGGTCACTTTGAATTCATCAATATTCAAAATGTTATTTGCATACAGGTCAATTACGCTAGTGCCTGTGAGCTTGATATGGGGAATATCGACTTCAAAAACGCTGTTTTTTGTTTTCCAAAGTCGGGTTTTAGTATCGTAATAACGTTGGCGGTTAGGGATTAATTGAAAATCTGTAATCTCCAATTGTTGTCCAAGTAAGTCAAAGGAAATTTGATCGTATTCAATGCGATACAGGCGATCACTTTTGATGAGTACAACCTCTTTCAGTACACGACCAATAATTTCATCAGAATAAAAGCGGAATATTAATTGAATGGTGCCCAATACCAATACCAGAAAGATCACGACTTTCCACACCCAGCCAATGCCACCTGGTCGTTTGGGAGTAGAAATCGGTTTTTCCTCTGGATCGTATTCCTCATGATGCTCCTGTAAAGGTAACTCCGCCATTCAGTTTGGTTAAAATGAGCAATACTGAGCTATTGCCTCAACAAGCATGCCCAGTTTTAGTACGATAGCCCTTCAACGTTTCATACGGAATTTACCCATATAAGATTGTTCAGGCACCAAGAAATTGATTCATGCCAATTTTTGATTGTACTTTTTGAATGCGAAAATACAGATAAAGATGTGGAGAACAAAAGGTTGGGGGAAAGGTACTGGCTTAACATTTCTGATCACCCCTGAAAAGCCTGCAAAAACTCCCCTTTCTTTTTCGGTGCAACTTCCAACTCCACGCTGTCATTTAAAGTCACAAAACCGCCTTTGCCTTTGGTGTAGCGGGTGACATAATCCAAATTAATCATGTGGGAGCGATGGATGCGGATGAATTGTTGGTCCGAAAGGATGCCTTCAAAATATTTGAGGGTACGGCAAATGAGTAAAGGCTTTTTGTTGAGCAAGTGGAACTTTGTGAAGTTGTTATCTGCTTCGCAATAGAGGATGTCTTCTGGTTTTACAATTTCAAAGCCTTCTAAAGTGGGCAACATGAGTTTGGCAACGCGGTTGGGCTGGGCTTTGATGTTTTCCAGCAATACCCGCGCATGTTCAATATAAGCCGAGCTTTCCCGCTCTTGCTTGATTTTTTCCACTGCTGTTATCAGTTCATCAATATCAATCGGCTTTAGCAAATAGTAAGCAGCACTTTGATTTAAGGCTTTGATGGCGTAATTGTCATAAGCAGTTACAAATACCGTCTCAAAGTCAATTTGTTCTACCTGATCCAGTAAATCAAAACCATTGGCATAAGGCATCTCAATGTCTAAAAATACGATGGCTGGCTGATGAGTTTTGATGGCCTCAAGCCCTGTTTTCACATTTTCGCATTTGGCGAGTAGCGTTACGTCAGGACAATATTTTTGTAGGTAGTTAGCCAAAATTTCTCGACTATCCTTTTCGTCATCAACTAATATCGCTTTGAGTTTGCTCATGTTTAAATGGCTTCTTGTAAACTAAGTTTGACTACCGTACCCGTTCCATCTGCTGCAAGATCGTTCACAGCTACTTCATAATGTTTGTGGTATACTTTATTGATGATATTGAGGCGTTCTTCAATATTTTTTAACCCCATGGATTGATGGCTTTTCTGGTTTTTGGTTTTTAAGGCTTTCGACTGTGTGCGACCAATGCCATTATCGGTAATAGTAATGAGCAGTTGGTCGTTGTGTTGCCCAATATCGACTTGTAAAAATCCCATTTCCTCCTTGTAACGTAAGCCATGCCAAATGGCATTTTCAATATAGGGTTGAATGAGCATGGGGGGAATTTCAATGCTATCTAAGGCGATTTCATCATCAATGTTTAATTCATAATTGAATTTATCGCGGAAACGGTAATGCTCTAATTTCAGATAAAGGGCAATCATTTCTTTTTCTTGCGCCAAGCTGATAAAATCCTCTTGAGAGGTATCCAAGACCAAACGCATTAACTTGGAAAACTCCGATAAGAATTTATTAGCAGCCCGTTCATCATTCATGGCAATGAATTGATTGACAGAGTTGAGGGCGTTGAAGATGAAATGTGGGTTCATCTGACTCCGAAGCGATTTGAGATGCAATAATTGACTAATGGTTTTACTTTTGGTCGCGTTTCTGTAAATGACAACAGAACCGACTACTGAAAAAAGTAATAAGAGCAATAAACCAAAAATGAGAATCTGTTGAGATTTTAGCTTATTGACAGAAAGTTGATGCGAGGCTACTTCTAAATCGTATTTACTCTCCGCCAAAGCTAAGTCTTTCGCCAAGGTGAGAATTTCGGTTTGTTTCTTAAGCACACGTTCCTTTTCGGTTTGCTTGAGCAATTTTCCCTGCAACACACTATCCATCACCTCGCTGTATTTACGGTAGTAGACCAAAGAGCGCTGACTATTATTCCGCTTCAACCAAGCCTCTGCTAAGGCTTTGTTTGCATTAGCCAATTCCTGATAGTTCCCTAACGAATCTGCTAATGCAGCAGCATCTTCCAATTGGCGAATTGCTTGACTCGTTTGCCCTTGGTCAATGAGCGCCTTACCCAAGGCTTGTTTTTCTTGAACCACTTTCAGTGAGTTTTTTCGATTCGCATTTAAGTCAATGGTTTTACTTCGGAGTTCAATTTCCTCGTCAGGACGTTTATTCTTTCGATAGGCTTCAATAATTTTTTCTTTGGTCGATTCGTAAGAGTCAATATTTTTATTGTAATCAGTCGTATTTAATTCAGATTCGATGGCACGGCTTTGGTAATAGAGGTTTTTCGCTTCTTCCAGTTCTCCTTGATCTGCCAAAATGGATGCTCTAATGGCTTGTGCCTTACTCTGTAATGGGGGATCGGGATTCGCTAAAAGAATTTGTTCTGCGCGTTCAACCGAATTCAGTGCCGCGGAATCATTTTTGGCTAAATGGTAAATGTTAGCCATATCTAAAAGGGTTTCCGCAACCTGTTTAGGGTTGGTAAGCGTCTGCTTTTTAGCTTGTAAATTAGCGGTTGCACGTCCGTAATCTCCCATTTTTGTATTGGAATTGGCGAGGCCACTTAAAATGGTTTGTTGCTCTTGCGTATTATACAACGCACTATCTTTTAAGGCGTGTTGGGCATTGAGGTAATTTGTTCTGGAGAGTTCCCATTCTTCAATTTGGTCGTTGATCTTGCCAAGTAAAATGTAGCACTTGGCTTCATTAACTTTACTTTTTTGAGAAATGCTGAGCGCTAAGGCTTCTTCCACTTTATCCAGAGCCGCTTGGAGATTTTTGAACCGAATTTCCTCCGCTTCTTCTAAAAGCTTTTGAACATTCTTATTCAACCTCCCTTGCTTGGGGAAACGATTTTTCTGCTTGTATTTCTTCTGCTGGCTATAAGCATTGAAACTCAAGGTAAAAAGGAGTAGCGATATGGTCAAAAACTTGAACATTGTTGCAATATACAACATTCCTAGTAATTGATTTTTTCATATTTTGATTCAAAAATACATCCTCACTTAGTGAAGCGACCTCTTCACTAAGTCATATCGCCAGTTCCCTCATTCTAGCTATTTTCTTCACTTTTTTCCTCCTAAGTTTGATTCATCATTCAAACAAAACAACTGTCAAAATGAAGACTTTAAAAAAACTAGGAAGGCTTGCAAGCATCAAACTTTTAATAGCCATTTTTATAAGTACACTCGCTATACCCGCACAAGCTCAACCAAACACAAAAAAACAAAAAATTATGATTGCGCTGTTGTTGGATACGTCCAATAGTATGGATGGACTAATTGATCAAGCAAAATCGCAATTGTGGACAATTGTGAATGAACTCGCTTCAGCAAAACAGCAAGATGGCAAGCGTCCTGACATTCAAATTGCCTTGTACGAGTATGGAAATGATCGTTTACAAGCAAAAGAAGGATACATCCGAATGGTGACCAATTTAACTACCGACCTTGATTTAATTTCGGAAAAACTCTTTGCCTTAACCACTAATGGAGGTCAAGAATATTGTGGTCATGTCATCCAAACTTCTATTAATCAACTCGATTGGTCAAAGTCTGAAGCTGATTTAAAAATGATTTTTATTGCTGGAAATGAGCCGTTTACGCAAGGAAATGTGCCTTTTTCGGAAGCTTGTAACTTGGCAAAAAACAAGGACATTGTGGTTAATACTATTTTTTGTGGGAGCTATAACGATGGAATTAGTGGTTCGTGGAAAAAAGGAGCAACACTTACAGGAGGTTCGTACATGAGCATTGAGCAAGATCGCAAAACGGTTTACATCGAAACACCCTACGATAAGGAGATTGATAAGTTAAACGATGCCTTAAACAAGACGTACATCTATTATGGCACTCAGGGTTTGGCGCGCAAAGAGATGCAAACGCGGCAAGATGTGAATGCAGAACACTATGGACTAGCCAATAAAGTAAAACGTGCTGTATCGAAAAGCTCTCATGCGTATTATAATGCCCAATGGGATTTGGTAGATGCTTATAAAGATGATGCTAAAGTGATAGAAAAAGTGAAGGATGAGAACCTACCGAAAGAGATGAAAGGCATGAGTGCTGAAGAGAAACAAGCCTACATAAAAAAGAAACAAGCCGAACGAACGGAAATTCAAAAGCAAATTCAAGCGCTCAATAAAAAGCGGTTGGCCTATATTTCCAGCAAGCAAACTAAAGATGATAAGGAAAATATGCTTGATCAAGCAATGTTAACAGCGATTAAAGCCGTTGCGAAAACGAAAAAGCTCGTTTTTGAAAAATAAGTATAGCTAGCTTTGGGATAATTTAACAAGCATTATCGTTAAATTATCCCAAAGATTTTAAACAAAAAATGATGAAACAGCACTTTAAAAAGAGATTGATCAAGCTCATTTTGGGATTAAGCGCACTCTTTTTGGCCTTATTTATTTTTCGATTGGCTTATGGTTATACCAAGACCATTGAAACCTACTCAAATGAAATACAATTTTTTGATTCGATCACGAGTGTGAAGCGGAATTATGCTTCGAAAAAGTATAATCATGTGAAGCAACCAAGTGTAGAAGTAGATCAAAAGTACGAGAAGATCGCTGAAATTAACACCAAGTCGGCCAAGTTTGAAGAAGAAGAGCAAACGGCAAGAGCAGAAATTCACAAGTACAATGCCTTGATTCAGTTTGAACAAAAAAGTGGAAACGTTGGGGCGCGTAAATTGAATTTAGTCATTGGAGTGCCACCAGAACATTTTGATGCGTTGTACAACCAATTAATTGAAATCGGAAACGTCCAAGCGAAGCAAATCACGAAAAAAGATAAAACGAATGAGTATAAAGAGCTGAATGCGAAGAAGCATTCCCTTGAAAAAATTCGAACCTCATTAATTGAGTTGAAATCAAAAGGAGGAAAGATTGAAGAGTTTATGGACTTGGAAAATCGCATTCTTGAAATTGAACAGCAGTTGCAAACACTTGGAGTAAGCCTTGGCGACTTTGATGATGAAAATGAGTTTTGCACCGTGCAGTTCTCCTTGAATGAAGGGAAAGAGTCCAAAATTAGTTTCATGCATCGGGTAAAAGTTGCCTTAGAGTGGACGGTTTCAATTTACCTCAAACTCATGATTGCCTTTTTCTTCTTAATGATGGCAGCATACCTCTCGTTATTGGCTGTAGATAAATTAAAAATACTTGAGAAAATAGTTTCAAAGGAATAATAGGCAGTTTTTGTACAAAAAAAGCATACTAAAGAAAACGAACAAAAGCCACATAGCTCCGCTCCCTTTCAGCATACAGGTCTGGTAAACTTGTAGGATGGAAGGGTTTTTTATTGTTAAGCCAGTTTTTATCACAAATGGAAGGGAAAACGAAACTCAGCCATTTAGGGTGTATAAATACCTTGAGTAAAAAAGTTAGTAAAAGACCTTTGTTTAAGTTGTTGATTTCTAGCTGGTTATGGTTTTTATTCGTATTGTAAGGGCATAAAATCTAAAAGTTTATTTTGATTTTGGAAAGGAATTTGCTATTAAACTTCATTCTTTCAAATGCTTTTCCTATCTTTGCCAGTTCTAAATGCAAAGTTAGCACAAATGGTATTCAGAAAGAACAAGAAAATTAACCCAGACTTCAACGAAGTCATTATTAGTCTCGCCTCACCTGAGTCCATCCTAGAAAACTCCCATGGGGAGGTTACGCAACCCGAAACAATTAACTATCGTACGTACAAGCCTGAAATGGGAGGTTTGTTCTGCGAGCGTATTTTCGGGCCAGTAAAAGACTGGGAATGTCACTGTGGCAAGTACAAGCGAATCAGGTACAAAGGTATTATTTGTGACCGTTGCGGTGTTGAAGTAACGGAAAAGAAAGTACGTAGAGAGCGTATGGGACACATCCAGTTGGTGGTGCCTGTTGCGCATATCTGGTATTTCCGTTCTTTACCTAATAAAATTGGTTACCTGTTGGGCTTACCTACTAAAAAGCTCGACCAGATTATCTACTATGAACGTTACGTAGTAATCCAAGCAGGTATCAAAGAAGCAGACGGAATTAGCTACCTCGATTTCCTTACTGAAGACGAGTACTTGGATATCTTAGATAAGATTCCAAGGGAAAATCAGCAATTAGATAATGATCATCCCGATAAGTTTATCGCTCGAATGGGTGCCGAAGCATTAGAAATGCTTTTAGCTCGTTTAGATTTGGATGGTTTATCTTACCAATTGCGTGATCAAGCAGCAAACGATACGTCACAGCAACGTAAAGCAGAAGCCTTGAAGCGTTTGAAAGTAGTGGAAGCTTTCCGTGAAGCACGTGGCCACATCGAAAACAATCCTGAGTGGATGGTGATTCGAATGGTGCCCGTTATTCCTCCTGAACTTCGTCCTCTTGTTCCACTTGATGGTGGACGTTTTGCAACCTCAGATTTGAATGACCTTTACAGAAGGGTTATTATTCGTAATAACCGTTTGAAAAGGCTAATTGATATTAAAGCTCCTGAAGTAATCCTTCGAAATGAGAAAAGGATGCTTCAAGAAGCGGTTGACTCCCTATTCGATAACTCACGTAAGGTGAATGCCGTTAGGGCTGATGGTAACCGTCCGTTGAAATCTTTAAGTGACATGCTTAAAGGTAAGCAAGGTCGTTTCCGTCAAAACTTATTAGGTAAACGTGTGGACTACTCTGGCCGTTCGGTAATTGTAGTAGGCCCTGAGTTGAAAATCCATGAGTGTGGATTGCCTAAAGACATGGCTTCAGAATTATTCAAGCCATTTATTATCAGAAAGTTGATTGAGCGTGGTATTGTTAAAACCGTAAAATCAGCGAAGAAAATTGTAGATCGCAAAGATCCTGTCGTTTGGGATATCTTAGAAAATGTATTGAAAGGTCACCCCGTCATGTTGAACCGTGCTCCTACGCTTCACAGATTGGGTATTCAAGCATTCCAACCGAAACTGATTGAGGGTAAAGCGATTCAACTTCACCCCTTAGTATGTACGGCATTTAACGCAGACTTTGATGGTGACCAAATGGCGGTTCACGTACCTCTAGGGCATGAAGCCATTTTGGAAGCCTCTCTCTTAATGCTTGCTTCTCACAATATCATGAACCCTGCGAATGGTGCTCCTATTGCCGTACCTTCACAAGACATGGTATTGGGTCTTTATTACCTATCGAAAGGTAGAAGATCTACTGAAAATGAGAAAGTAGAAGGTGAAGGAATGATTTTCTACTCTCCTGAAGAAGTAATCATTGCCTTGAATGAAAACCGTATTTCTCGTCATGCTTATATCAAAGTAAGAACGGAGGTTCGAAACGATGAAACGGAAGAACTCGAAACCAAATTGGTGGAAACCGTAGCTGGTCGAGTAGTATTCAACGAGCAGGTTCCTACTGAAGTAGGTTATGTAGATGAGCTATTGACAAAGAAAACCTTGCAGAAAATTATTGCACGCGTTTTCAAAATTGTAGGTATGGCGAAAACCGCTAAGTTCTTAGACGATATCAAAGAACTTGGTTTCGGCATGGCATATAGTGGTGGTTTGTCATTCGGTTTGGATGATATCATTATCCCGAAAGATAAAGAGGATATGATTTCGGAAGCAAAATCGGAAGTAGCGGCCGTTTGGGACAACTACTACATGGGTCTAATTACAGATAATGAGCGTTACAACGCAATCATTGATATTTGGACGCGTATCAACTCTACGTTGACCAATAACCTGATGACCAAGATGGAGACGGACAATCAAGGTTTCAACTCTATCTATATGATGATGCACTCAGGAGCCCGTGGTTCTCGTGAGCAAATCAGGCAACTTGGTGGTATGAGAGGACTGATGGCAAAACCGCAGAAGAACTTACAAGGTTCTGTAGGTGAGATCATTGAGAACCCCATCTTATCAAACTTTAAAGAAGGACTAGACGTATTAGAGTACTTTATCTCTACTCACGGTGCGCGTAAAGGTTTGGCTGATACCGCATTGAAAACGGCTGACGCAGGTTACCTAACGCGTAGATTGGTAGACGTTGCACAAGATGTAGTAATCAACGAAACGGATTGTGGAACACTGCGTGGTTTAACTTGTGAAGCGTTGAAAGACAACGATGAAATCGTTGAATTGCTGAGTGATCGTATTGTTGGTAGAACGTCATTACATGATGTTTTCCACCCCGTTTCCAATGAGTTGATTATCGGTGCTGGTGAGATGATTTCTCCTGACCAATCCATCGCCGTAGAAGAGGCTGGCATTGAGCAAGTAGAAATCCGTTCCGTATTGACTTGCGAAACTCGATTAGGAGTTTGTGCCAAGTGTTACGGACAAAACTTAGCAACAGGTAAAGAAGTACAAATCGGGGAATCAGTTGGTGTAATTGCCGCACAATCGATTGGTGAGCCGGGTACTCAGCTTACTTTACGTACTTTCCACGTGGGTGGTACTGCATCAAACATTGCAGTTGATGCAACACTAAAAGCAAAACATGCTGGAACCATCCATTTCGAAGATATGCGTTCAGTTCCTGCCAAAACGAGTGAAGGAGAAAAGCTCGAAGTAGTGATGGCTCGTACCGCAGAAATGCGTATTGAAGATGAGAATGGTCGTTCATTGACGACTTCGCACATTCCTTACGGTTCTTACTTACGGGTGAAAGATGGTCAGAAGCTTGAAAAAGGTCAAGATATCTGTTTCTGGGATCCTTATAACGCTGTAATTCTTTCCCAATTTGACGGTACCATTGAGTTCGAATCCATTGAAGAAGGAATCACTTACGTGGAAGAGCATGATGAGCAAACAGGTTATCGTGAAAAGGTAATTATTGATACAAAAGACAAAACGAAAAACCCTGCGATTAATGTACGTAAATCAGATGATACTACATCAAGTAGTAACATTCCTGTAGATGCGCACTTGACGGTAAATGACGGGGATAAAGTAAAAGCAGGTCAGATTCTAGCAAAAATACCTCGTAGAGCTGGTAAAAACCGTGACATTACGGGTGGTTTGCCAAGGGTAACCGAGCTTTTCGAAGCGCGTAACCCATCTAACCCTGCGGTAGTATCTGAAATTGATGGTGTAATCTCTTACGGTGGTATTAAGCGTGGTAATCGTGAAACATTCGTAGAGTCGAAAGAAGGCATTAAGAAGAAATACATGATTTCATTGTCGAAGCACATTCTTGTACAAGAAAATGACTTCGTGAAAGCAGGTATGCCATTATCAGATGGTGCCATCACACCTTCGGATATCTTGAAGATTAAAGGCCCTACTGCGGTACAATCTTACTTGGTAAATGAAATTCAGGACGTATATCGTCTGCAAGGTGTAAAAATCAATGACAAGCACATTGAGATTATTGTACGCCAAATGATGCAGAAAGTAGTGATCGTTGATAACGGCGATACGACCTTCTTGCCTAACCAAGTGGTGAACAAGTTCCACTTCCGTGAAATGAATGATAAAATCTTGAACATGAAAGTGGTTGAGGATGCGGGTGAATCGCAATCATTCAAAAAAGGAATGTTGGTAACGGCACGACAAGTAAGAGATGAGAACTCAAGTCTTCGAAGAAGAGACTTGAACTTGGTGAAAGTGCGTGATGCACAGCCTGCCGTTTCTCGTCCTACGCTACAAGGTATTACTCAAGCTTCATTAGATACCGATAGCTTTATCTCAGCCGCATCGTTCCAAGAAACGACGAAAGTATTGAGTGAAGCCTCGATTCGTGCGAAGCGTGACTACTTAATCGGCTTGAAGGAAAATGTGATTGTAGGTCACTTAATTCCAGCAGGTACAGGTCACCGCTCATTTGCGGATACCAAAGTAGCTTCAAAAGAAGAATACGAAGCACTAGTGGCTTCAAGAGAACAATTCGAGCAAAGAGAGCGCGAAATGTTCTAATAAATCTATCTAATACCATTTACCAAAGAGCCACCCATTGTTTAATGGATGGCTCTTTTGATATGTTTTGGTTCAGTACTTATATAAAATGGATTAGTTTATTTTTCTACGAGAGCTTTCCCGTCCATTCAAGACTAAATATTTCATTTGAGATGAACGATTTTCATTTAGAAAACAGTTTTTGATCAATTGATATTCTAAGTTGAATTCACAGTTACATGCACAATGAATTTTGCCATATTCATGGAAAATCAAATTCAAGGTAGAATCATCTCTCAATAAGGATAGCTACACTATGTTAGCATTCATTTTAATTTTTTTACTCATTTTTTCATATCCGATTTTTAGCCCAAGCCATTGAATTTTCGCCAAAATTTCATTTGCAATTGTCCTTTTATTAGGACGAAAAAGCTTTGGTGATAAATCTGATTTGTAAATTTCTTCCACAATTCGATTTCCTTGCCCATATCTGATGAATCTATTCCAAAACCCTCTTATGCCATCATCAAAATTGTGTTTAACAATTGCATTGAATGCAAAAGAAAGGTTTCCAATTTCAGATAGTCTCAATCCTAAATCAACATCTTCACCACCTGCCAATTGAATTTTTTCGTTAAATCCACCAACTTCGTTAAATGCCTGTTTCCATATTAAACAATTGGCTGTAATCAGATATTGAGGCATAAACCTTCCTTGATTATCCTTTACTTTTAAGGGCATTAAAATTTCCTGTTCTTCGTAATATCTCGAAATTAGATCATTTCCAAGTGATTTTACCATTCCTGCATAGGCCACAGAACCATTACAAGAATTCAAATATCCTTTAATTGTATTTTCTGTTGCGAAACAATCACTATCTAAAAATAAAATCCAATCTCCTTTTGAAATCTTGACTCCCTGATTTCTTGCACTTGCAGGTCCTTTTCGATCACAATTTATCAAGATAATTTTAATTTCCTTATTCCTAAATTCGGAAGTTATCTGGATGGGTTCTTTTGAAAGATTATCTACGATAATTATTTCTTTTGGATAATCTTCTTTTTGGTGTGTATTGAAAAATGAATTTAAAAAATCATTAATCCCAATTTGATTGTCTTTTACTGGAATAATTATAGAGATTTTATTGAGCTGAATCTCAGGTGATTTCTTTGCCATTCTCTTATTTAGAGAGAAAGCTAGTCTACTTATCATGGTCATGGATGTTTTCTTTTTTATTTTAGATTAATGCTAACGTCTTGACTATTTAACTTTATAGATATTTTTATTTCTAGCTTCTTGTTCTTTCCATAATTGTTCTTCATCTACTTTGAAAACATATTTTTCTAATGCCGTCACTATTGCGTCAAATGAATTACAATTATTTATTTTTTGTATGATGATTTCTCCTTCTTCGAATTGAGTGATGACATCATCATCTCTTTTTATTTGTTGATTGATTTTCTTCTTCAGGTCAGCCAATGTGTATTCATGAAGCTCCGTCCAAGTTAGTGTTATAGTTATTTCGGGGTTGTAAAAGGTATACGCAAGTAGTTTTGTTAATCTATTAATTTTATAATCCGATTTGACTTCACCTATTCCCCAACATATTCCATTTTTATCATAAGCCCTGAAACGTTTGTGTGTTTCTTTTATAAACCCTAACACACTAGAGGAAGACAACATATCGTGACTTTCTACTAGATCAAGGAATCCTGTTGATTCATCTATTAAGATTATAGGTATTTGTGGTTTATTACTCATTTTCTATAATGTTGATTTATAGAGGTTATAGCATCTTTACTTTAAATCGTTTGTAATATTTCTTCTTCGAAAAGATATGAAGTTTATTTTAACTGCATGTCCCGACTAAGTTAGCAACTCCACTCCACAAATTCTATCTCTTGGAAAGGAGGAATGATTGAGAATGGCAACGGTTAATGCCGCTGAACTGTTTGTTGGGGCTGCACTGATAATGGCAATATCAACCAGTTGCGGAACTTTTTCGACTATAAAATGTTCAAATGAATTTAGCGCAAAACAATTTGAAATGATGCAGTTAATCAACGATTTAGAGGCATATCATACACTTTATGAAAGCAATATCTTAAAAACTTTAAAAAACAGAAACCCAGTGAAACAATCTGTAACCGATAAAAGTTATGAGTTTGTAATAATTCTAAATAAAATAAGTTTGTTTAGGTTATCTTTGCACCGAGAATAGTGTTCAAGAAGATATAGGAACAATTTCAATCAGTAAACTCTAGAATGAAGTCAACATTATTTGTACCCATAGCCAAACGTATGGCCATGCTCATTGAGCATGGTTACAAATTGTTTAACCTCAAGGATGAATATCAAAACAATGAAGATTTTGGCGAAGATGTAGATGCTTTTATCAATGGGTTGACTGATAAAGCGCAGCGAATAGACTTGGCGATACTCCGTAATGGGGTGCCTAAGGACAGCTTTATGCTGCATCTGAAAACAGTAGACTATCCCGTACTCACTTTTGTGCGTTTGCAATGGAATTTAGTTCCAGCCATTTTTTTCTATGATTCCAGAGGAGCGCTTGCTGCTTATTATTATCAGGATGGAGAAGAAGTGATGGCGAATTCGCCAGAAAAGTTATTAGAGCTATTGTGGGAAAATGATGATAATAACGTTGAAGCACTGACTCCTTTTCCGCTTCACTCCATGGTGAGTGATGACGGCAACATCATGCGTACGATCACAGGCCCCGTTTCCCGTTTATTGAAACTGCTGAATGCTGAGAAAAAAGATATATTCTACATCTATTTTTATTCGGTGTTGATCGCTGCAATCAGTTTAACATTACCCGTTGGTGTCCAATCCATTATGGAATTGATATCTGGTGGCGTATTTTTCTCTTCCATTGTGTTGTTAATGGGAATTGTGATTGTGGGGGTCTTGTTAGCTGGTATTCTACAGCTCATGCAGTATTCCATTGTGGAGATTTTAGAACGGCGGGTATTTGTAAAGGCCGCATTTGAGTTTTGCTTTAGGATTCCACAAGTTCGAAGCGAATCCATCTTGAAAAACTATGCGCCTGAGCTGATGAATCGCTTTTTTGATGTCTTGACCATCCAAAAAGGATTGCCCAAATTATTAATCGACCTTACCAGCTCAGTACTACAAATTATTTTTGGATTACTCTTAGTGTCATTATACCACCCATTTTTTATCTTCTTTGGTATTGGCCTATTAGCTACGCTTGGTCTTACTTTTTACATCACAGGGCCGAAAGGTTTAGCAACTAGTTTGGTAGAATCCAAGTATAAATATAAAGTAGCACACTGGTTAGAAGAATTGGCGCGAACGCTGTATTCATTCAAATTAGCGGGACATACTGATTTACCATTGCGGAAAATGGATCATTATGTAGAAAATTACCTGCATTATCGTAAAAATCACTTCCGCGTACTCATGACCCAATTCATTAATGTAGTAGGCTTCCGCGTATTAGTGACGGGTGGTTTATTGATTATTGGTGGTTTTTTGGTAATTGAGCGGGAAATCACTTTAGGGCAGTTTGTGGCTTCCGAAATTGTGGTAGTAACCATTATGAATGCCTCTGAGAAGTTTGTGATTAGCATGAGTACCATTTATGACATGCTCACTGCTGTAGAGAAACTAGGTTCAGTTACAGATATTCCACTAGAAAAGAAAGGAGGTATTTCGATTCCTTACCAGAAACAAAGTGGAATGAAAGTCGAAGTAACAGGGTTGAGTTATAAATACCCTGAGGCGAGCAACCCTACATTGAAAAATTTGAATTTAGAAATTGAAGCAGGTGCGCGTGTTTGTCTATCGGGTTATTCAAGTGCAGGGAAAAACACATTAGTGCGGGTATTAACAGGAATTTTAGATTCTTATCAAGGAACAATTACCCTAAATAACCTTTCTTTGCGAGATATTAATTTGAATAGCTTGAGAGATAACGTGGCTAAAAATATTTCTAGCGAAGATTTATTTGATGGGACAATCCTAGAAAATATATCGATGGGGAAATCGCGTATCGGATACCAAGATGTAGTGTGGGCATTGGAAAGTGTAGGAATTTTAGATATGATTAATCACTTACCGAAAGGATTACAAACTCAAGTGGTACCTGGTGGTAAGCAGTTTTCGCATACCATTGCCACAAAACTACTCATTGCGAGATGCATCGCTGAGCGTCCACAACTACTGATTCTTAACGATTTACTACACGAATTAGAGCGTGAAGATAAATTAAGAATCTTACAATTTTTAATTGATAAGAATAACCCTTGGACATTGATTTGTGTATCTAATGATCCATTGATTATGTCTGCATGTGATCGTATTGTATTTATGAAGGAAGGGCAAATATTACACGAAGCTCCTTATGAAGAAATGCTTGGAAGGAAGGACTTTAAAGAGGCGATTTTGTGTGCGCCAATTTCACAATCATATCAGACAATTATTCAACAAAAAAAAGATGAATAGCCATGTTGGAAATTTCCAAAAATACTCGGATAGATGATACAGCTTATCAGGCGAAAGTGAGCACGCTTCAAGTGTTACGAGCGCCAGTTGCGGGGAAAATCGTAGCTCATTGGCTTTTGGGTATCTTTGCTTTATGCTTAATTACCTTATTTCTGCCTTGGCAACAAAACATACGTGCAAGAGGGGCTATTACTGCTTTTACACCAGCAGATCGTCCACAAACTGTCGAAACAGCAATTCCTGGTCGAATTAAAGAATGGAAAGTTCGCGAGGGACAGATTGTAAAAGAAGGCGACACCATTTTGATACTTTCGGAAATTAAAGATAAGTTCTTTGACCCTGAACTATTGATGCGACTTCAAGAACAATTAGATGCGAAATCAGGAAGTATTGGTGCTAAAGAATCAAAAATCCTCGCACTAACGGAACAAATAAGATCTTTAGAAGATTTATTAACGTTGAAAGTAGAGCAGGCTGAGAACAAGATTATGCAAACACGTCTCAAAGTGGAAAGCGATAGCATGGACTGGGAGGCCGCCAAAGTAGATGCACGCATTTATGAACGACAATTGCAGGGTACGCAAACCATGTATGACAGTGGCTTAGTCGCATTGGTGAAATGGGAAAGTGCCAGAAGTAAAAAACAACAAGCAGATGCGAAACAGCTTTCTGCTATGAATAAGTACAATGCTTCAAAAACAGAATTAAACATCTCAAAGCTTGCATTAAGTACCGTAAGGGCTGAAATTCTTGGTAAACTCGCTAAGGCACGATCTGATCGGGCAGCTACGGCTTCCGATTTATACGAATCGCGAGCCGGTTTTTCAAAGTCCCGAAACGAGTATGCCAATATGGAAATTCGAAATCAACAATATGTGATGCGAGCTCCTCAAGATGGTTATGTGGTGAAGGCCTTAAAGTCTGGTATTGGCGAAACGATAAAAGAAGGAGAAGCGGTAGTTACGGTAATGCCGCTCGAACCAGAAATTGCTGTAGAATTATTCGTAAAAGCGATGGATGTCCCTTTATTGGACACTGGTCGACATGTACGATTGCAGTTTGAAGGTTGGCCTGCATTACAATTTTCTGGCTGGCCGAGTGTGGCAGTAGGTACATTTGGAGGAAAGTTAAAAGTGATTGATTATATAGATAGTCAAGAAGGTAAATATCGTGTATTAATAATCCCTGACACAAATACTGCCATGGACGATGAAGAGTGGCCCGCGGAGTTGCGACAAGGCTCAGGAGTTTTTGGCTGGGTAATGCTAGATGAAGTACCTGTTTGGTTCGAAATCTGGCGTCAGTTAAATGGTTTTCCTCCTACAATTAAAGATCGTCCCGAAGATAAAGGCAAAGGTGAAACTGCTACAGGCAAAAAGTAAATACTTATGCGGTATTATATTCAACTCATTGGAGTACTAAGCGCTCTTTTTATTTTTTCTTCAATAAGTTTCGGACAGGATACAGATACACTTCCTAAATCAGAAGTACTCTCTATAGAACAGGTGTATGAATTGGTGTTAGCCAATCATCCCATTGCCAAACAAGCTTATTTTATTACAGATAAAGCCAAGCAAGA
Source organism: Flammeovirgaceae bacterium (assembly GCA_049600855.1). Classification (GTDB taxonomy): domain Bacteria; phylum Bacteroidota; class Bacteroidia; order Cytophagales; family Flammeovirgaceae; genus JBMYQA01. The sequence goes on from JBMYQA010000010.1 coordinate 43,932, forward strand.
ACTGCGCATGGCAAGAGGAAACTTTGATCCCAAATTCGAATCTAACTTTTCGAATAAGATATTCAAAGGAGATAATTACTATGAACTATTTGATACCTACTTAAAAGTACCCACTTGGCTGGGGGCTGAGATAAAAGCAGGCTACGAACGAAATACAGGCATCAACCTTGATCCTGAAAATGATACTGATGATGGAAATGGGTTAGGCTATGTAGGGGTTTCTATACCTTTAGGGCCTATCTCGAAAGGTTTTTTGATGGACAAGCGGAGAGCAACGTTGCGCAAAGCCGAAATCTATCAACTCGAAGCAGAGGCAGAACGCCTTAAGGCGATTAATAAACTCTTGCTTCAAGTAGCGAAAGATTATTGGCAATGGTATTTTCACTACAACGAATACCGATTGTTTCAAGAAGGATATGAGTTAGCTTCATTCCGTTACCGTGCTGTTGTTCAGCGTATTGCGCAAGGTGATTTAGCGCCAATTGACTCCGTAGAAGCTAAAATTACGATTCAACAGCGGTTACTAAATTTACAGGAATCAGAAATTCGCTTAAATAATGCTAGACTCATTCTGTCAAATCACATTTGGTCGGTTGATGAAGAACCTGTAGAAATCAAAGCAAGTATAATTCCCCAAGAGTTTTCGAGTGAGGTACAAGGAACGGCCATTGAACGCTTGTTGCAGTATGCTGAAGAGCAACATCCTGAGCTTAGAAAGTTGAATTATAAATTGGCAAAATTGGCGATTGAACGTAAATGGGCCATGGAACAACTGAAGCCAGAAATTAGAGCCAAATATAATTTACTGACTACGAGGCCAATAGGAGAAAATGAACTCGATTGGGGTTTATTATCTAATTATTACAAGTTTGGTTTCGATGTGTCTATTCCTTTATTGTTTCGAAAAGGAAGAGGAAAGTTTAAGATGACACAAATCAAACAAAATGAAACAAACCAGGCTTTACTTTATCAACGGCAAAGCATTGCCAACCAAATACAAGCGTATTATCGCGAGTTTGAAAACTTAACGACCATGCTTACGACGCAAGAAGATATGGTAAGGAATTACCGTCGTTTGTTGTCTGGTGAACGACAGAAGTTTAGAAATGGGTTGAGCTCTGTATTTTATGTGAATGTGCGTGAAGGTAAATTGATTGAAGCAGAAGTAAAACTGTATAAGATGCGTCATAAATATGCCAAAACGTATGCATTATTACTATGGGCAGCAGGTAGTAACGAAATTGATTTGTTTTAACCGTTAAAACAGCTGCTAAGAACTTTATTCATTCTCAGGTTGATCTTTAGGAAGCCAAATGACAAACTCAGAGCCTTCGCCAACCTGAGAATATACTTCTACTTTTCCATGATGCTTTTTGATAATGGAATATACAATGGATAAACCTAAACCAGTGCCTTCCCCTGCATCTCTTGTGGTAAAGAAAGGGTCAAAAATCTTTTCCTGAAGCTCTTCAGGGATGCCACAACCATTATCCTTCACACTAATTTTCACTTGTTCTCCAAGTAACCGCGTTTGAATGGCTATTTTACCCTCCCCATTAACCGATTGGATAGCATTAGTCAATAGATTTACAAATACCTGATTAACTTCTACGGGATTCAAATAGACATTCCCAGTATCTTCATAATCCTTGATCACCTGAATATCCTTATAGCGAATCTGATTACCCAGCAATGATAATGCGTCATCTAAGCCCGAATGGATGTCTGTATATTTTAATTCACCCGTATCAGGCATACTGAATATTTGTAAGCCTTTAACAATACTTGCTGAGCGCCTTGCTCCTTCTTTGATATCTTCTAATAGGGTATCGAGGTCATTTTGCATGAAGTCAAATTCAATCAATTCTTTGAAACGCTTAATTTCAAAGAGCTGATCGCTTGGAATACCCGTTTCTAGTTTGGTATACGCCTTGGCGAGCTCTTGCAGCTCTTGCACTCTAGAGTGTAGTAATTCTGTGCCATTTAATACAAAATTGATGGGGTTATTCAATTCATGTGCAATTCCTTTTGTCAGTTCCCCAATCGAAGCCATTTTGCGCGCTTGCAGGAGTTCTTCTTGTGCATTAATCAGTTTGTCTACAGCATCGCGTAACTCCTGAAAAGCCTGTGCATTTTCTAAGGCAATAGCAGTGTATAAAGCAAAGTTTTTGGCAATATCTAAGTGATATTGCGAGTAAGCATTTGCTTTGAAAGATTGTATCGTAAGTACCCCTAAATTAGTTTTAGATCCAATGAGGGGAACATAAATGATAGAGGAAGTTTCCTGAGAAGCCCCAATCATTTGGGGGCGTTGCTCAATGTAATTTTGATATTCCTGATCAATATCATTAATGAGTATTTCTTTTTTATGGTTGTAGCACCACGTAGAGAGCTTGCTGGGATCTTTAATGGGCACTTCCATACGTTGAAGCCGTCTGCCCAATTCAATGACATCATCAAATACAAGCGCCTGATATTCCTCTTGATAGATGCCAATGCCTACTACATCAGCTGGAAGTAATTCGCTTAGGCGACTGTAATCTGCCTTGGCAATGTCTTTTACAGTAAGCAAACTGGTAATGTGTTTCCCAAGTTCACTCAATTGATGCGCATTTTCCTGTGCTAGCTTCACATTTTCATTTTGCTTAACTAACAAATTACTCTTTTTGCGTAGACGCTGTGAATACCAAATTAAGGTGCTAACAATACCAATCAATGCGGCAACACCTCCTAAAAGCATTCCAATCCATTGCTTCTGAATTTTATCTTCTTTTTCTTGAATGATGGTATTCTTAGTCAATAACTCAATTTCAGATTCCTTTTTTGCCAAATCATAATTGGTTTGCATTTGATTGATTTGTTTTAGAGAAATCTCATCAAAAATGGAATCTTGTGTAATTGAGTGTAATTGTTCATATGCATAAGCTTGTTGGTAGTTGCCCATCTTTGCATAAATGTTAGCAATTGTTTGAGCTGCATGCATCACTTCCTGTTTGATTTGAAGTTCTTCTGCCTTTTTAAGACTGTTTTTGGCAAACGATAAAGCACGATCATACTTCCCTTGTTTGAGGTGAAGCTTAGCAAGATTATTCATTGTTACCGCTAAACCATAATGATCATTCAACTCTTTTTTCGTGTTGAGCGAACGATTTAACATGAGCGTAGCTTCCCTAGTTTTACCAGTAAGCAGCAAGAGCTCTCCCATGTTGTTTTGCACATACGACTGCTCTTTTTTAAGATTTAAAGAATCAAATATGTTTAGAGCTAGCTCAAACTCCCGAATGGCATTTGTGAAGTGATTCATATCCTTGTATGCATTTCCCATATTGTTATGGGCAACAGCAATCCCTCTAGTGTCCGCTAATTGGTTATGAATTTCCAGCGTTTTCATGTAAATCTCCAATGCCTTAAGCGGATTGTGCTGTCTACGATGAATGATCCCAATATGACTCAGCGTTATTGCACGTTCTTTCAGAAGATTCAATTTTTCAAACAACTCAAGCGCTTGTACGTACAACTTCATGGCCGTAGAGTAATTACCAAGAATATCGTTTGCGACACCCATGTCGCTCAATGCATGAGCTTGCCAAAGCTCATCTTTCTCCTTAGATGCAAGGCTTAATGCCTGTTGTGCTAAGCGTAATGCTTTTCGAGGCTCTGATGTGTAGATTTGCTGAAATGACTCATGTAAAGCCTGAGGATTTTGGCTAATACCAACGGTTTTAATAACTGCGCTATCTTTTTTTTGAGTTTGTGCCCGAAGATGAGGCATCCAACAGAGAAAAAAAGAAAATAATACAAATAAATATCGGAAAAGTAATGTCATTAGTAAGAACTAGTAAGCTTAAGGCCCATCATAATAATCTAAGTTACAAGGATTTGTTTGGCTTTAAAACGAACTGTGTAATTTTGTTAGTCTTTATTTATTAATGTTTTTAAATAAATAAGTACTCTACAACAAATGATTTTTACAAATATTTCAGTGATAATGTGTGGGAAAATTGTTCCTCAGCGCTATTATGCCATGGGATATTACCTGGTTGAACGAGAAGATATATCGTAAAAACGTTTGAGTACTTATTACTGTGTAAACTAAATTATTTAACATTCTGAAGTTGTTTGTAGAGTTAGTAA
>JBMYQA010000011.1:0-45902 GCA_049600855.1 Flammeovirgaceae bacterium
TCTTGAATCATTAAAAAGTTTAAAGCCATAAAGGATTCTGCACTTTTTAATGATTCAACAACCGAAAAAATCTAGTGATTTTTTCGATAACAAACCATGCGTGATAAACACGAATACAAAGAGGAACCATTCTTCAGTTGGTTATAAAACACCTCTTAATTTTGAAAAAGAAAGGAGATAGTGCAATCTGGGGGATAATTCAATGGGTTTTTCCAAGGCGCTCAATTTAAACGATTTGATTAAACCAAACGAGCTTAGCGTAATTTCAAATTAGCCCAGAATGCATTTGCCCTATCTAAACATTCCTTAAATTTATTTGGTCCTTATGCATAGCAAAGATAAATTTTATTATTCAACGCTTCGAGAACCCCACTTCAAGAGAAGAAAAGAAATATTAACTCAGTACCCAGAAGTTAGAAAACTATTTCTAAAAGATCCCTCCTTGCTATATAAACTATTATTCGCAGTGCTTATTCAATTAACCATTGCTGTATATAGTGCAGATATCTCTTGGTGGATGATGCTTTTATTAGCCATTACAGTCGGTTCAACCTTAGTTCATGTCCTCGTATTAGGAATACATGAATTAGTTCATCATCTTGCTTTTAAAACCCCAGCGTATAATAACATTTTAGCTATCCTGGTCAATTTCCCTATTATATTTCCTTATGCCATGTCTTTCAGAATATATCATTTGGAACATCACTGGAATCAAGGGGTAGAAGGAATTGATACAGATATTCCAACGGAACAGGAGGCATTGATATTTAGAGGCAGATTTGGAAAGTTTATTTGGATCATCAATCAAATTATTTTTTATGGAATTCGACCTGCATTAGTGAAGCCTCTAAAACTCACAAAATGGCAATTGATAAATATACTTGCTCAATTGTGTTTTATGGTTTCATTTATATTCTTTTTTGGATGGCAACCTATCATCTATTTACTGCTGTCAATTTTTTTCTCAGGAGGATTGCATCCCATCTCAGGACATTTTATTGCTGAACATTATGTTTTTGAGGAAGGGCAAGAAACGTATTCCTATTATGGTTTTTGGAACAAAATCACATTTAATGTAGGCTATCATAATGAGCATCACGACTTTCCCAATATCCCAGGTAGGCACTTGCCAAAGCTTAATCAACTCGCATTTGATTACTATAAAGATTTAAAGTCTCATAAGTCTTGGGGCAGGGTGTTAATTGATTTTTGGCTTTCAGACACTGTAAGTTTATTTTCAAGAATAAAAAGGAAAAAGAACCTAGCAGCACAAGATAAAACAAGGCATTAAGAGGCTGTTTTGAAATTAGTCATAACATTTTTTTTGTTTGCCGAGGTTACAAGCCAAAGATCATCATGCTCTCAACCTGCTTATATGGCCCAAATCGCAAGATTTGGGCTTTTGGGTTTTCTTACATGCAAGGCCATCAAAAAGCTTGAAAGAAGCATCAGCCACCTAATCAGAGTAAAGCCAATGTACATGACTAAAAGGGGTATGAGTATTATTACTAAAGCGTTGATATTCCCAACCTAATACATTATCATAGCTATCTACTATCATTTACTACCCAAGCATCTCTCAACTAGCCAGCACCTGTTATGAAAAAAGTAATCCTTTTATTTATCCTATTGGCTCATATCCATCTCCTACTGGGTCAAAATCAGTCAAAAATCGATAGTCTCACTCAAGTTATTGAGGGCAATTTGCCAGATACTATCCGTTTAGAAGCATACAAATTATTGGCTTATGACATGTCTTTTTACGACTCGGCCAAAACCGTGGAACTTGTAAACGATGGGGGGGCATTGGCTAGAAAGCTGAATGATAAAGCAAGTGAATTGGATTTGCGCCTGTGTTTGATAGATGTATTGATTACGAAGGGGAATTACACTCAAGCTCAGCAAGATTGTAAAGCAATCATTGATGAAAGTAAGCAACAGGGTTTTCAAAAAATTATAGGATTGTCGTTGAATTACATGGGGTATATCCTGAGATTAAAAAGCGAGTACGATGAAGCATTGACTTATTACCAAGGCAGTTTAGAGATTCGTGAAAAATTAATGGATAAAAAGGGGCAAGCAACGGCGATCAATAACATCGCTCAAGTATATCATATAAAGGGGGATCACGCAAAGGCTTTACAAATGTATCAACAAGCCCTTCAGATTAGAGAGGGCTTAGGTGAACCAAGATACATTACCCAATCACGCAATAATGTTGCTACCATGTATAGCATAATGGGCAAATATGATAGTGCGCTCTTGATTTACCAGCAAAGTCTAAAAATACAGGAAAGCATAGGCGATAAATTTGGTTTGGCTGGATCTTTAAACAGTATTGGAGCGATCCACCATCAAAAAGGGGAATATCAAAAAGCGTTGTCATACTATCAGCAAAGCCTGAAAATCTTTCGAGATTTAAACCATAAATCAGGGATTATAGGACTGTTAATCAATATAGGGATGGTTCATGAAAATCTTAAGTTACTCAGACAAGCCGTTGAATACTTCTCAGAGAGTTTATTAATCAGCACAGAAATTGGGGATGCTAATAGGATCGCAAGCTCACTTCATTATCTTGGTTTTTGCTATGCAAAAAAAGGTGATTATGTAAATGGGTTAAAAAATTTATTTAAAAGCTATGAAATAAGAAAAGAACTAGGGGTGAAAAGGGACTTAGCTGTTTCGCAACTTACCCTTGCCAACGTTTATATTTTCCAAGGTGATATTGAAAAGGCGCTAAAATTCTATCATGAAGCTTTGGAAACACAAGAAGAATTAGGTGATGCCTATACGATTGAGGGCTCATTGAATGTGATTACCCAGGTATATGAACAGCAAGAGGACTATAAATCAGCATTAGTATATCAAAAGAAAGCATTAAAAATTGCAGAAAAATTAGAGGCTAAGGACAAAGTGGTTCGCGATTTAAAAGGTATGGGTTGGATTTTTTTTAGATTATATCAAGAGGATTCTGCATTGATTTATTACAATCAGGCAATTGAGTTGTGTAAGCAGATGGGATATAAAAAAGAGATACGATCAATATTAAAAGATATTGGCGGATGGTATACGGGCCAGGGGCAATTGCCTAAAGCATTAGATTTTTATTACAGATCGTTATCAATTTCCGAAGAACTCCAAGATACCCTTGGGGTGGCATATTTGTATCAAGGTATAGCAAAGGTTCATGATGTGCAGCAGCGCCATCATGAAGCATTGAACTATCATCAGAAAGCCTTCCAACTATTTAAAGCGATTGATAGGCCTTATAGTATTGTTGCTAGTTTAACGGATATCAGTAGGCAACTATTAGCAACAGGTAGGTTGAACGATGCACGTTTAAAATTAACGGATGCGCTTAGCTATAACCAGCAATTGGGCGATAGTTGTAGTCGGGCTTCCATTACAAATTTGCTTGGAAAAGTCTATTCCATGACGAATAGCATTGATTCTGCAAAATGGTACTTCCAGAATTCTCTGGCATTAAGTAGTAAATGCAAGAGTAGCAGTATTACTGCGTCTAATCACGTAGAATTAGGTAAGCTCCATCTTCAACGTAAATCCTTTAAAAACGCAGGTCAGCATTTCGAACAGGCGTTGAACTATGCACAACTATCTCAAAGTAGGAAAAGCATTGTAGAAGCTTCAGAACAGTTGTATCAATTGTATAAATCAGAAGGGAGAAGTACAGAGGCCCTCCGCATATTTGAAATTTACCATACCAATAAAGATTCGCTTTTCAATGAAGAAAATACCCGAAGCCTCGTTCAAAAAGAAATGGCCTATGCTTACGAAAAAGAGCAGCATGAAAAAGCAATCGAACAACAGCAGAAGGATTTATTGCAAGAGCAGGCAATGGCTAGGCAACGTTGGGTTACCTACAGTCTATTAGGTGTACTGGCCGCCTTATTAATTATTGCTTGGAACATTTACCGAAGCCGCCAAAAACAAAAACAGGCAAATGCTATTATTGCTACTTATAATATGGAAATTGAGGATAAGAATCGTGAGCTGAGTGATAAGAATGGAGCTTTGGCAAAGCTTAATCAAGAAAAAGATGAACTCATGGAAGTGGTCGCGCATGATCTGAAGTCTCCGCTGAATAATATGTTGGCCATGGCCTCTTTAATGAAGGAAAGCTCAAAAGATGATGCAAGTACCTCATTGTACTGGGAAGGCATCTCCAAAGAGCATGAACGAGGCAATAACCTGATTTTGAATCTGATGGATTTACATGCTTATGAACAAGAAGGGCTAACGTTAGACTTTAAGCATACCAATTTGCCCATGTTGGTGAGTTCTAGGGTAGAACACTTCGAGCCGGCTGCTGCTAAGAAAGACATTGAGCTTTTGGTAGAAGTTAAGCAAAAAAGTACCATTTATACCGATATGCTTGCATTTAGCCGCATCATTGATAATCTATTATCAAATGCCATCAAATACTCACCCATAGGTAAAACCGTGAGGATAGAAATTGGAGATCGCTATGTAATTATTCAGGATGAGGGAATTGGATTCAGCGAGGCTGATAAACAGAAGGCCTTCGGTAAATTTCAGAAGCTTACTGCCACACCCACAGGTGGCGAAAGCTCCAATGGTCTAGGATTGGCCATAGTGAGCCTATTGGCCAATAAGCTGGATGTTCGTGTAGAAATTGCTAGTAAAGACGGGGAAGGGGCTAAAATGTTGCTTTCCTGTTAAGCACATCATTAGAAAGATATTCTTGATTTTTTTAGGCGACTTTTTCCAACTGTTGAGGTGCTAAATTCCGCCTTTAGCGCCTCAACAGTTGGAAATGTTCAAACAGTTGCTAAAACTTTATACGCCTAGTTCATCAGCTTGCGCCATCAAGAAATGGAGTAAGCCGTTTGTACCTGATATATTCAGTTTAGTACAAATATTTGCTCGATGTTTTTGAACGGTTGCCACACTTCTGTTAAGTTTTTCAGCCACTTGTTTAGAGGTACAACCTTGGGCGATATATCGTAATATATCCAACTCTGTTGGGGTAACGAGGGTCTTCCAATTATCTGATGAGCCTGCTGTATCTCGCTGTTCTAAATCAAGATACAACTCTGAACTGTAATAACTTCCGCCATTTACTACGGAATTTAAGCAATGGTGTAGCTCATTCACGATGCCACTCTTGAGCAATACTCCCTTTATATTCATCAGCTTTAATTGTGCTCGGTCATGTTTCGAAAGTTGGCTAGTGAATAAAACAACATGTGTCTCAGGGTTGAAGCTAAAAATGTATTTGGCCAATTCAAGTCCATTTTCACCTTTTCCCAAAGCCAAGTCTAACAATACGATTTCTGGCTTCCATTGGAGAAATAAGGTTTTCCCTTCGTTGTTGTTACTGGCTTGACCAATTACGGTATAATTCATGAATCCATTGATTATCCCTGTTAATCCATGGCACATGATGGGGTGATCATCTACTAATAGGACCTTGTATAGTTGCATACTTCAGTATTATCTGGTTTGATTTTTAGCTCAATCTACATAGAAGTATGTAGGATGGCGAGCTCTTATAGTGGAATTTAGGCAATTTTGGGTATTTATAAAAATAAATGTTAATGAGATATTTGTGACATAACTCATAAAGAACGATCATATAACTCATGAGGAGCAATGATATAGCGCATTGCTTATTATAGCACAGTTTGTAACACCATACAAAAAATGGCAAACTGTACCAACTACATATTCTTGTTTACCCCAAACATGATATTATGGATATATGTAAACTATTTAGTCGTTCTAATGGCCAAGAGTTTTGGATGAAATGTAAAACATTTTTGTGCCAATACGCATGCTTTGCAAATGCAGTGAAAATTAGTGTTCGTCCTCAAAGGGAAATCAATAATGCAGTCACATCTGAAGATATCCCTAGTAGTGCAAATGTCATTCAATTAGAAGTTTTATTTGTTCGATCTTATGATGGTCATTGGCCATGGATTTCTCCATAGACAATGAGCATGTATTCGAAATAGCCCAGTGATATTTTAATCAGCTACAACCTTTTTCTTTCAAAGCTATTTACATGACATATTAATATTCATACCCATGACAAAGTATAGATTGCGCATTTTCTGGATGCTGCTGTTTTTCAGTGGCATCCCCTTGGCCTCTTTTGCCCAAGATGACTATACCATAGAAATTGTTTCTGGTGCAAATCCTATTACCGGGACAGGTACGAACATTTCTGCTCCCGATATATATGCTGCATTGCCCATCGGGTTTACCTTTGAGTTTTTCAATCAGAACTATGATCACTTTTACTTATCTCCCAATGGGTTCATTACTTTTAATGATGATGGGGACGAAGGATGTTGTTCCAGTAGTGAATTGCCAGGTATTAATACGCCCAACAATTTAATTGCGTTTGCATGGACATACTTGGATCCAAATGCGGGTCAAATTAATTATTTCACAACAGGATCAGCTCCGAATCGGATTTTGGTCGTAAACTTTAATGGAGTCAACCAATATGATTGGTGGGGCGGGGCAGGGAATCCAATCACAGTACAATTGCTTCTTTATGAAGGCAGCAATACAATAGAAATCCATGTAACATCTATCCCTGCTGCATTATATGATAATCGTACAATGGGTATCGAAAATGTGGATGGCACAAAAGCCTATGTAGTGGATGGCAGAAATGCTAACATGAATTGGGTGGCTTCCGATGAAGTGGTTAGATTTCTGCCTTACGTTCCCCAACCCAATGATGCTGGTATTGTTGAGATTGCTGAGGTGAGCCCTGCTTGTGGCTCTGCCCCAGTTGAGGTGACACTTCAGAACTTTGGTGAGAATACCTTGTCAACCGTGGAGATTGGGTGGAGTGTGAATGGTGTAGTTCAAAACTCAATAATGTATACTGGTAGTCCGTTAGTTGGTTATGGGGTTTCAGGTACAAACTCAGCCCTTGTATCTCTGGGGTCTATAAATGTCGTTGCTGGGGAGACTTACGACATTCAAGCTTGGACGATTTCACCTAATGGAACTACCGATCCCAATTTAGCAAATGATACCAGCCAAATCACACTGTATGGAGGACTTTCAGGCACCTACACCATTCAGCAAACGGGTGGTGATTTTGGCAGTTGGACAGAAGCAGTTGATAAATTAAGCCAACACGGAGTGTGCGGGCCAGTAGTATTTGATGTATTAGGAAGTTTTACCGAACAAATCTCAATTGGAGAGATTACAGGAGCCTCAGCTACCAACACCATTACCTTTCAGTCAGCTTCAGGAAATGCAATAGATGCGGTACTTTCGGCTTTTAGCAATAATTTTAATACGAACTATACCTTGAGGTTGGATGGTACAGATCACTTGATTGTACAAAATCTAACCATCAAGGCCAATAATAGTAGTTTTCCTAGAGCGATATGGATGGAAGGGCGAACTACTCACAACCAATTTATTGGTAATATCATTGAAGGGCAAGGTACTAATGGGGCAGTAATTGAAGCTTCAGCAGGGAATGTAACCACAGCTATTGCTGAATTTAATACTTTCAAAAGCAACAACATTAAAAACGGATCAACTGGAATCGAATTGAGCGGTTCTAGTACTGCTGTAGATGGATTAGGTGAGCAAAACCTGATTGAGGATAATGTGTTTGAGAATCAACACAGCTATGGCATAAACTTATTCCAACAGTCAGCACCTTTAGTGAAGGGGAACAAGATTACTTTAAATAGCAGTTCGAGTACGAATGCCTTTGGGATACGTTTTTTTAAATGCCATGGTGCCATACAAATTATTAATAATGAAATTTCGATATTAAATGGCGGATATGGTATTATTCAAACTGAGAACCAAGCATCCTTAGGAGCAGAAGGCAGGGTTGTGAATAATAGTGTATTGGTAGATGGAACAAATCAAGGACGTGGGATTAACATTAGCAACGTGAGTTATGTCAACTATTACCACAATACCTTTCATGTAAAAAGTACAAATAGTAATTCGGTAGCCTTTCAATTGGGAAATTTATGGAGTGTTTCAAGTGGGAATAATCTCGATTTAAGAAATAATATTTTTGTAAATACAGGGGGAGGATATGCCATCCACCTGAACAATAGCCAAAATCCCATCTCTATATCGGATTATAATGTGTTGTATAGTACTGGCGATTTTATAGGTTATTTTGAAGAGCCCATTGCAGATTTAGCGAGCTGGCAAACAAAAACCCAAAAAGAAGCAAACGCGCTATCGCTCAACCCTATTTTTATTGCTGATACAGATTTACATCCTACAGATATTGCCCTAAATGGTACGGGAGATGCTGTAGGTATTTCCGAAGATTTAGAAGGAGTAGTAAGAGGAACACCACCAGATATTGGCGCTTATGAGTTTGATCCAACTGGCTTGGATGCAAAAATTTCTTCTTTAGTAAGTCCAGCGATCCCTTTTGCCCACGGAAATCAAGACGTGAAAGTACGCTTAACCAATAATGGCGTAACGTCATTGAGTAATGTGCAAATCAATTGGAAGGTAAATGATGTATTACAAAACCCGTTTTCATGGAGTGGCTCACTTTCCTCAGGACAGCATGTGGAGGTAAACATTGGCGCTTTTTCATTCACTGCTGGTCAAGCTCACAACATTGAAGTGTGGACATCGGCTCCCAATGGTGGCACGGATGATATTGCAGCGAATGACCAAATTATGGAAATGGGTTTATACCCTATGCTTGCCAGTGGGACGTACACCATCGGACTTGGGCAGCCCTATCCTACATTTCAATCGGCAATTAACGCAATGATGCAGGGTGGAATTGAAGCACCTATTACGTTCAATGTGGTGTCTGGTACCTATACTGAACAGCTCATAATTCCTGAAATTATTGGGGCAAATGCAGCAAACTCCATTGTTTTCCAATCTCAGTCTGGAGATCGTACCGACGTAATCCTTCAGTATGGAGGGCAGCGTTCCAACACGAACTACGTGGTGCAATTAGATGGCATAGACGGGGTGACCTTCAAGAATATGACCATTAAAACAAATTCAAGCTCACGTGGTAGAGTAATTGACATAAAAAATGAAGCAAATCATATCCGATTTGAGAATAATGAATTAATCGGCTGGGCATTTAGGCATGAAGTAGTAAAGACAACAGCAGACATTAATGACAACGTCCATTTTGTAAACAATAGAATTGTCAATGGTACGCATGGAGTTTTTATATCGGGAATCGATAACGCGAATCCATCTACAGGTTGGGTAGTAATGGGTAACCAGTTTGAAAACCAGAATTCTTCTGCCTTTTGGGGTGATTACCTTGCCAATACCAGCATTTCTGAGAATACGTTCAATGGAGGGAGTAGTAGCCTAAGTGGAATACATCTTCAAAGATCAGCCAGCAATATCACCATTTCAAAAAATATCATGAATTTTACTATTGCGTCTTTTGGCATAAACCTATCCATTGTAACGGATGCTTTGGTAAGTAATAATATGATAAGCATATCAGGTACTGCCCAAATCCGTGGTATAGTGGTTAACAGTTGTAATTCTTCAAAAATTTACTACAACTCGGTGAGGGTTGCCAGCTCGAATAGTTTCAGTACTGCCCTGAGGCTAGAATATAGTTCCGATGTCGATATCAAGAACAACATTCTATCAAATATGCAGGTAGGCTATGCTATAGATGTCAGTCAACTTGGTAATAATACCCTAGATTTTAACAACCTGTACAGCACTGGGCAGCATATAGCCAAACTAGATCATGTCGATCAGACTACTCTTGCGGATTGGCGGTCTAATTCGCTACAGGATGCCAATTCATTGGCTGTCAATCCGACTTTTGTAAGCGATACTGATCTGCATTCATCTGCGATAGAATTGAATGGTGCTGGTACTCCCTTGACTGATGTGACGGATGATATTGATGGTACTACTCGTAATGTGCCTCCAGACATCGGAGCCGATGAATTTGTACCTTCTGGATTGGATGTGGCTATGGAGGAGTTATTGAGCCCAAATCTACCCTTTAATCCTGGCGCTCAAGAAGTCAAAATCAGGTTTAAGAATACAGGTGGTGATGCCATCACTAGGGTAACGCTAAATTGGAAGGTCAACGGAGCGGCACAAAGCCAAGTAGTTTGGGAGGATATAGCTAATCCCATCAACTCAGGAGAAACGAAAGACTTGGTGTTGGGAAATTATAACTTTACAGATGGCATCGCCTATGAGGTACAAGCTTGGTTGAGTAACCCGAATAACTCAACGGATTTGAAAGCCGATAACGATACCCTTACCATCAGTTCACTCTATACCAGAATGGCAGGTAGTTATACCATTGGCGGGACAGATCCTAACTTTACTCATATTCAAGCGGCTGTAGATGCATTAATTATTGGTGGAGTAAATGGTGAAGTGACCTTTAATATCCGCTCTGATAATTATAATGAGCAAGTTCGGATACCTGCCATTGCTGGTGCATCCGATCAAAATCGCATCATTTTTCAATCGGAAACTCGAAATCGCGATGACGTTATACTCCTTTATAATAGCATAGACTTCTCAAAAAACTATATTTTACAGTTACATGAAGCCGATTATATCACCTTTAGAGATGTGACGATTAAGGCCCTTGGTTCAACTCGTTCCCGAGTGCTGGAATTTAAGGATGGGGCGAATCATAATGTATTTCATAACACGGTATTAGAAGGTCGGCCCAACGCTTCTAGTGGTGATGCTAGGGCGGTGGTCTACTCCGCTTCAAATTTACTTCCCGACGAGTACAATACCTTCTCGAATAACAAGATAGTCAATGGTTCAAATGGTATCCATTGGCAAGGAAGTTCTTCGAGCAGCCATTGGGAAACGGGCAATCGATTCCTAAACAATCAATTCGAGAATCAAAGTCAAATAGGGATTCGACTACAATATCAAGATTCCTGTGAGATTATAGGGAATACCATCTTTTCTACAGCAGGAATTACTGCGATTGACTTAGACAATGTATATAATGCCGCTAAAATTTTAGGTAATGGAATCTCCATTACTAATGGAACTGGTATTGACTTGAGTGGCTGTGATGGTACGGCCACATCACCTATACTGATGGCTAACAATATGATTTCCGTTACTAATGTAAATAATCAAAGGCATGGCATCAACATCAGTCATGGGCAATATGTACACCTCTATCACAATACGGTTAATGTGACGAGTACCTCTGATGTCCTAAAAACAGCTTTACGCTTAGACAATATTGGTCAAGGCTATGAGAGTAAGAACAATATTTTTGCCTACACAGGACTTGGAGCACAGGGATATGCATTATATGAACGTAATGCAACTAACTATACCAGTAGCCATAACTTATTATATTCTACGTCATATTTAGTGGATAAAAATGGCACCAACTATGCTACATTAGGCGAATGGCAAGTAGCTTCTGGTCAAGAGGCGAACGCACAGTCAGTCAATCCTTTATTTGTTTCTGATACAGATTTGCATGTTTCAGAAGTCCTACTTAATCAAACAGGAACGCCATTAGCAAGTGTCACTACTGATTTTGATGGAGAGACCCGAAATACAACTAATCCCGATATTGGAGCAGATGAATTTACACCTGCGGCAATAGATGTTAGTTTGGAATTGATTCAGAATGCAATCATACCTTTTGGTGAAGGCGCTCAAGATGTTGTCGTACGCATGAAAAATGCTGGTTCAAGCGATTTGTCAAATGTAGCGTTCCACTGGAAAGTGAATGACATTCCACAAAGCTCATTCACTTGGAATAATACGTTAGCATCTGGGGATACCTCATCTATTACGATTGGTCAAGTGAATTTTGCCCTGAAAACGGCCTATAACATTGAGGTATGGACCAGTGAGGCAAGTGATGCTAATGCCTTAAATGATTCATTGAAGGCAGAAAACCTTTATGCGGGATTGGCGGGAACTTATCAGATTCAGGGGACAAATCCAGACTTTGATTCATTCACTGAGGCGGTAAATATATTGAGCCTTGGTGGAGTAGTAGGCCAGACGACCCTTCGGGTAGCCGATGGTATTTACAACGAACAGGTCAGTATTCCATCTCTTAGAGGCAGTTCAGCCACCAACACAGTCACTTTCGAATCTGCAAGTGGGAACAATACGGCTGTCGAATTACGCATTGGGGCAACATCTACAGCTAATTATACCCTGCAATTTAATGGTGCTCAATACATTACATTCAAGAATATGAGCATCACGGCTTTGAGTAATACCAATGGAAGAGTCATTGATTTTAGCAATTTCAACAGCCATATCCAGTTGGAGGGCAATATTTTGAAGGGCTTTAATTCGAATAACAATTATAGCTCAATGGCTGTGATCCATTCAAGTAATGGCAATCTATCCTACATCAAGTTTATCAATAATGAAATCATTGATGGGGATTATGGGGTATTTTTTAATCATAATCAGCCTACGCTAGGGAACGAGTTTGTGGGAAATACATTTGTGGGGCAAAATTATAGAGGCATAGAAGTACATAACCAAGATTCCATTAAGATTGAGAGAAATACCATTTCCGCTTTGGGGTCGAGAAATGATTACTATGGCATTTACCTAAGCGGTTCTCGCAATGCGACCAGTATCCAGAAAAATAAATTGACGTTGAATAGTAATGGTATTGGCATCTATATGAATGCTATAAATGGTACTGCGAGTAATCCAGTAACTATTGCTAATAATATGGTGTCCCTTTCAGGCACCGCAGGTCATGCAACTTATGGAATCCGTTTTAACAACTGCGATTACCTGAATGTGTATCACAATACGGCCCATGTTTATGGCTATACGGCTGAAAGTCCTAATCAATCAGCAGCCCTGAAGTTTAAAAGTATTTATAATAGCCATATCATCAATAATATTTCTTCTAATACTACAGGAGGGTATGCGGTTTATGCGAGTAATGTAGGCTCAAATGATGTCTTTAATCATAATAACTATTATACCACAGGTACTAAGTTTGTATATTTTAACGGTGTTGAACAAGCTAATTTGGAAGCTTGGAAGTTGAGCTATCCATTATTAAATGCCAATTCCTATAATGTTGACCCTCTGTTTATTAGTGATGTGGATTTGCATATTCAGGAAGTTACTTTGCAGGCTGGAGGAACCGCCACAC
The DNA here is from genome assembly GCA_049600855.1 of Flammeovirgaceae bacterium. GTDB lineage: Bacteria > Bacteroidota > Bacteroidia > Cytophagales > Flammeovirgaceae > JBMYQA01. The sequence goes on from JBMYQA010000011.1 coordinate 13,145, forward strand.
CGATAACTGATGATATTGATGATGAGATCAGAAATACCACTACACCATCTATTGGAGCTGATGAGTTTCCTTTACCAGCCATTGATGCTAGTATAAGTGGTCTATTTCAGCCTGTGATGCCTTTTGCTTCTGGTAGTCAAGAAGTGATGGTTACCATCAAAAACCAAGGTGCGAATGTACTGACCAGTGCGCAACTCAATTGGTCGGTGAATGGAACTACACAATCTGCTGCATCATGGACGAATGGGAATGTAGCAACAGGTGATGAAACAACTGTTAATATAGGTAATTATACGTTTGAACCATTTACTGTCTATGAGGTGAAGGTATGGACGAGTAACCCTAACAATGGTACAGATGGCAATAGCAATAATGATACACTCACTGTTAGTGGCATTTATGTTGGGCTTTCTGGTGAATATACCATTGGCGGTACTGCACCTGATTTCAGTACCACCCAAGAGGCCATCAATGCTTTGCAGGATGGTGGTGTAGTAGGTCCAGTAGTGTTCAAGTTAAGGGATGGAAGTTATGGAGAGCAAGTTGCTATTCCTGCTATCTTGGGAGCTTCAGTAACAAACACGATCTCTTTTGAGTCTGAAAGTGGCATCAGTGCTAATGTAATATGGGAATATAGTGCCAGCAGCACAAGCAACTATACCTTGAATTTGGATGGAGCCGAATATTTCACTTTCAAGAACCTCACTTTCAAGGCTTTGAATACTGCTCAGAGTTGTGTGATTGCGCTGACAAATGGAGCGAGTAATAACCGATTTGAAGGCAATATTATTGAAGGTATTGCCACCACTGGCATTGGAAAAGGACAAGCTGTGATTTATTCTGAGAGCGAGAATAAGTCTAAGAATAATAATGAATTCAAGAGTAATACGATTCGAAATGGTAGTTATGGCTTCTATTATGAGGGACAGAGCTCATCAAGTAGTTTTGACCAAGGTACTCGATTGGAGGGTAATGTTTTTGAGAATCAGTATTATCGGGCGGTTTACCTTGAGCATCAGAATGCTCCGCAGGTTATTGGAAACCACGTCACAACAAACTCCGCACATTGGGATTTTAGGGGGCTGTTACTAGATGATTGCGACAATGAAGTCAAGGTATTGGCTAACAATATCTCATTGATTAATGGAGGCACAGCCATTAATGTCAAAAGTCAAGGAACGAGCGGCTCACTATCGGCATTGGTGGCGAACAACTTCACGTCGGTTGGAGGTACAGCTACCACTGCAATAGGACTAAAATTAGAGAGCAATTCACACATAGAAGTTTACTACAATACTAGCCATATCACAAACACCAACAGTAGTAATTCTGTTGCAGCGGTATACCTCAATAACAATACGAATACAAAATTCAAGAACAATAGTATGGTCAATAGTGGTGGAGGTTATGCAATGTATGTGTTGAACCCTAATACCATTGAGCTTGATTATAATAATCATTATACCACAGGCGTAAATTTAGGGTATTATAACTCGGGTAATCGAACTGATTTGGCGGCATGGAAATCAGTGACTGGGCAGGAGGCCAATTCACTCTCAGTTGATCCAAATTTTGTAAGTGATACCGATTTGCATTTCCAAGAAATTGCCCTTGATGGCAAGGGGACACCCATAGCAGCAGTAACAGATGATATTGATGGAGAGATTAGAAATGCCATCCATCCAGATATGGGTGCTGATGAATTCACGCCATCTTCTGTGGATATTACAGTGTCACAGTTAGTCAACCCATCAATACCTTTTACTGCGCAATTACAAGAAGTGAAGTTAGTCTTGAAAAACTCAGGATTGGATGAGATCACGGGTGTGCAGTTGAATTGGGAAGTGAATAATCAATTGCAACAAGCAGTAGACTGGGTGGGTAGCCTCCCTTCTGCTGGAACTCAGGAAGTAAGTCTGGGGTACTTCACCTTCTTGGAAAATACTGAATATACGATCAAGGTATGGGCAAGCAATCCCAATAATGAAACAGGGATCAATCTCGAAGATGATACCCTTCAAGTGAGCAACTTGCAAACGGCTTTGAGTGGAATATATACCACTGGTTCGGGAGGTAATTTCCTTGATTTCAACGACGCAGTTAATGCTTTGGAGGCACGAGGCGTATCAGGGCCAACCACGTTTAAGGTAAAATCGGCAACATACACCGAACAAGTGAGTATAGCATCAATAGCCGGTACTTCTGAAACAAATACGATCATCTTTGAATCTGAAACAGGTGTTAACACAGATGTGATCTTGGAGTATGATCATACCAATGCAGCGAACTATGTGTTACGCCTAGATGGAGCGGATTACCTCGTATTCAAAAACATGACGATACAGGCTTCTGGTGATTATACGAGCTCAACAGCTACAGGCATTGTGGTGGATATTAGAAATGGAGCCACCAACAACCAGTTTGTGGGCAATCGCCTAATTGGTGCTAGCACACTGAATGTTTCAAGGCATGGCAGTACTGAAGTGGCAGTCGTGTATTCTCCTGAAGATGCAACAACGAATGCGAATAGTTTTAAGAATAATACAATTCAAAATGGCGCTTATGGTATTTACAGTGCAGGCTTAAATGTTTCCAATCCATCAACAGGTTTAGTGATTGATGGGAATATCATTTCTGGTCAAACTAAATATGGAGTGGAGTTGGCTCACCAATCAGGTGCAATTGTTTCTGGTAACGAGTTTACTTCAAATCTAGGAACCGATTACATTGGCATTAAGGTGTTAGGTGGTCAAGGAGCTATACAAATCACCAGAAATAGGATCGATGCCCATAGCGGTTATTATGCTTTATATATTGATGGTCTGAATGCTACGGCTCAATCAAGGGCGTTGATTGCCAACAACTTCATCTTTAATGACCATTCAAGTGCAGTTGAGGGGTTGAGACTTGATGACATGAGCTACACGGATATTTATCATAATACCATTCGGATGACAGGAGGAAACAGTTCTTCTCGGGCGGTAAGTATCTTTTCAAGCAATAATATCAAGTTCATCAATAACATTGCCACTCATTTTGCCGATGGTTATAGCATCTATGCATCTAACGCGATCAATGGATTTATAGCCGATCATAATCTGTATTATTCGACTTCTCCCACTCGTTTTGCATATTACAATAACAGTGATCAGCCACAAGTGCAGGATTGGCAGAGTGCCACATTACAGGATTTCAACTCAAATGTTGTAGACCCTGTATTTACAAGCGCTTCTGGCTTTGAGGTAGAAAGTAGCCTAGCCAATGGCAAAGCCATTCCTCTTCCCGCGATTACTGAAGACATTGATCGGGATTTAAGGAGTTCGACGAGTCCTGATATAGGAGCTGATGAATTCAGTTTATCAACCACCGATGCAGGTATCTCGGCATTTGTCAGCCCAACGATCCCCTTAAACTTAGGAGCAAACAACCTGAAAGTGGCGTTGACAAACTATGGGGAAGAGACCTTGACGAAAGCAACCATTCAATGGCAAGTAGATGGAAATGTTCAAGCAACCGTTCCTTGGGAGGGGAGCCTATCACCTGGCGCCTCAGAAACCATTACATTGGGCATTTATGATTTCACTCAGCCTTATAACAATTACACCATTATGGCTTGGGCAACCAACCCGAATGACCTTGTAGATCAAAATACGGTCAATGATACCTTAAGCATCATTGGAAGTTTAGGGCTAGCAGGTACGTATAGCATAGGTGGTGTAAATCCAGACTTTGAGACGTTCACAGGGGCAATCGATACCTTGACGCTTTTTGGGGCAAGAGGCCCAGTGACCTTTAGCGTGGCTGATGGTACCTATAATGAGCAACTCATTTTGGATGATATTAAGGGTGTTTCTGAAGTGAATACGGTAAGCTTTCAATCGGCATCGGGAATACGTGAGCAGGTGGTGCTCTCTTTTGATGCCACTTCAACACCAAATTATACGGTGCTTTTGGATGGGGCCAAGCACATCACTTTTAAGCAGATGACGATCAAGGCATTGAATACCACAAATGCGAAAGTCATCAGTTTAGTTTCATCAGATCAGATCACATTTGAAGACAATGTCATTGAAGGCCAAGTCAATAATGTCTCTATTCCAAATGCACTTGTGGTAAGTACGGATAACGCCACGACCGCATTGGTTTTCAAGGATAACCTATTCAAAAATGGCAGTTATGGCTTGTATTTGGATGGACAACTTTCAAGTGATGCCAAAGGTTTATTAATTGAAGGAAACACCTTTGAGCGGCAATACCAATCGGGGATTTACTTAAACGAGCAGGAATCGCCCATTATTCGGGGCAATCACATTTCCTCACCCAATACGGTGAGTTCCTATCGAGCCATTTGGCTGGAAGAGTGCTCGGAAAATATTGAAATCAGTAATAATAAGATTGACGTCACTACGGCCAGTTATGGTATCGAGTTGAAAAAGTGCAATGCTACATCAAGTAACCGAGGATTGATTTTCAATAACTTCATCCATGTTGGAGGAACGAATACAAATGCCTATGGCCTATGGCTGAATGATCAGGTACATGATCAGTACATTTACCATAACTCTGTGTATATCACAGGTGCTCATACTTCAAGCGCAGCCCTTTACATGAGTACAGGAGGTAGTGGAATTACATTCATGAATAATATTTTTGCCAATGGTGCGGGAGGTTATGCCTTGGATGTAACCAATACGGCAGCAATTGCAACGGCCAATTACAATAACCTTTATAGCTCAGGCCCACAGCTGGTAGGTTGGGGAGCTACGGATTATGCCGCGTTGTCTGATTATCAAACCAATACGGCAAAAGGGCTGAATTCTGTCAGTATCAATCCTTCATTTGCCAGTGGTTCGGACTTACACATCAGCTTGCCAGCCTTAGATGGTTTGGGTACGCCAACCCAAGAAGTAAGCCTCGATATTGACGGTCAACTCAGGAATGATACCAATCCAGATATGGGAGCAGACGAATTTGGTAATGGCTTGTCTACCAATAACATCGGAGTTCTTGCACTTTCCAATCACGCATTAGGCTGCGAATTCAGTCAGGAAACTTTAACAGTAAGCGTCCGAAATTATGGTGTTGACCTGATTTCCGACTTCAATATCAGCTATGCGATCAATGGTGGAGCACCCATCACCGAACAAGTGACCGGGTTTGACCTAGCGGGTGGAACGAGTAAAGCCTACAGTTTCACTACCCTAGCAGATTTATCCGCCAAGGGGGATTACTCGATACAATTCTTTACTGAGCTGGCAGGTGATACCGATCTAGGGAATGATACCTTAATAGCTACTATTGAACATACGGCTGGTCCTGCTACCACGCTTACGACCGACAATGATGATTTCTGTGCCCGTGAAACGGCTAATTTGACTGCATCAGGAGGTGTGAGTTATCGATGGTATGAAGTCGGGAATACAGCACTGTTGGGTTTAGGAGCCGAGTTTGCGGTAAATCCAGACAGCACAACGGCTTATTATGTAGAGGTAGCTGATAACAATGGCTGTATCACTTTAGACACGATTAGCTTGACAGTTAAGAATTTCCCACAGCCAGAAATTACTTCGGATAATGGCTTTTATCTTGATTGCAATACGGATACGATTAATCTGAGCTCAAGTGTGGAGGAAAATATCATCTGGTCAACCAGTTCCGCATTGGCTACTATTGAGGTCACCGAACCTGGAACGTATAAGGTCACGCATTATAATCAGGTCACGGGTTGTGAGAGTGAGGCAAGTGTTGAAGTCTTGGCTGATCCAAGACCGAACTTAAGTGCTTCCAAAACACTGATTTGTAGGGGCGAAACCGTAAGACTCACTGCTGAAAATGGGATCAGTTATACTTGGGAAGGTTATTTGGCGACAGATTCGGCCATAGATGTCACTCCTGCCGAGACTACCATTTACCGGGTAACGATAAGCAATGCCAATGGCTGTGTCTATAAGGACAGCATCCGTATTCGAATCAGGGAGGATGTCAGGTTGACGGGAATCACGGCTGATACCTCGATCTGTTTGGGAGAAGAAATAACCTTGGAAGCCTCTGGCATAGCAGAAACCTTTAATTGGTCGAATAATGAAATAGGAAGCACCATTCAGGTAAGTCCAACACAAACCACGACCTATACAGTCACCTTAAGTGATGCCTGTAATGTGACAACGGCACAAGGAGAAATTACGATTACGGTATTACCCATACCCCAACTGCCAGTCATCAGTCCTGAGAGTGCCGTAATTTGTGAAGGAAACAGCGTTCAGCTGACGTCTAGCATGACGGACAATATCACTTGGTCAACAGATGAGTCTACGGCAAGTATCACAGTAAATGACGCTGGAATTTACAAAGTATTTCATGAGGGAACCAATGGCTGTAAAGCCGTGGATTCCGTGGAGGTCAGCTTCCCTGAGGCACCTAGCATTGAATTGTCAGGTTACTCAACCATCTGTAATGGGCAATCCATCACATTGGGGGTAATCAATGGTAATACCTATAACTGGACATGGACATCAGGCAGTTCCACCGATTCAAGCATTACGGTAAGTCCAACAGTAACAACCACCTATTATGTGGACATCACAAACAGTCAAGGATGTAGTTATTCGGATAGTATGGAGATCAAGGTTATTGAACCTTTTGCCCCAAGTACATTTGGTAATCTAGTACCTGCCAATGGGGAGGATACCTTAACCTTACCACTCACTTTTTCTTGGGAACCTGCAACAAATGCCAGTCACTATGACTTGTACATTTGGAAAAGCACTGAAAGTGAGCCTACGAGTGCAACGGTTACAGACCTGACTGATTTTACATTTAAATATCATCAATTAGCGTATGGTAGCAGCTATAATTGGAAAGTCATTGCCAAGAATTCCTGTTTCGAAACACCTAGTGTGACGCAGCAGTTTTCAATTCGCCAGTTGCCAGATTTGATACCAGTTGAAGTCAAGGCACCATTGTCAGCTTTCTCAGGCCAGAAGATTGATGTGGAGATGGAGATCAAGAATATTGGTTTGGGAAAAACAGATGACCAAAAGACTTGGGATGATTATGTGTATCTCTCGCCAGACAAACAACTTGAGGAAGATGTGGACTTCAGACTTGGGGGAACCAATAACCTGACTGCCTTAGATGCGAACCAATCCTATAGACAGACGATTAAAGACTTAGCATTACCTAAAGGATTGGATGGTGAGTATTACATTTTAACTAAGACTAATAATTCTAATAGGATTGCAGAAGCAGACCTGACAAATAATGTAAGAAGGTCAAATAAGCCCCTATTGCTGAACCTTACGCCTCCGCCAGACTTGAAAGTGACGAGTATCATTCATTTGACCACAGCGTTCTCAGGTCAGGAGTTACAAGTAACTTGGCAGGTGATGAATGATGGAGATGGACCCACTGATGGTGGGAACTGGCAAGATAAAGTCTATCTTTCTAAGGATTCGATACTTAGAGTTGGTGATGCTATCGCTTTGGGGGTGTTTGCCCATGATGGAGGAAAGTTAGCTGTTGGTGAAAGCTATGAACAGAGCCAAAGTGTAACCATTCCGATTGAAGAACTGGGTGAGTATTATGTCCATGTAGTAACGGATGTGTATGACTCAGAATATGAGCATGTCTACGAAAATAACAATGCTAGGAGTGGGGAGAAAATAACTGTGATTTTGGCTCCACCTGCCGATATGATCGTCACACAGGTAGCCAGTAATCAGGATGTAGTGAGTAATCTTGATAAAGTAGCGATTTACTGGACAGGCAAGAATCAGGGAGCTGCTGATCTTAGGGGTAGGTATTGGTACGATGGCATTTACCTAAAAACAGCAACCGACTCGATCTTTTTGAAGGAGGTGCTAGTGAGGGAGCGGGTAATTCCAAGTGGAACGTATTCCAAAATAGATACGATCACGATCCCTAAAGACATCAATGGCGTGTACCAACTTGGCGTGCACATAGATCATAGGGATTTGATTTTCGAATCTATCTTTACCGACAATAACAACAATTTCTCAGCAACAGATTTGACCGTCCAGAGTCCTGACATTCATGTGGTTGCCGTAGAAACCCCTTCTTTACAGGTAGATACGGCCAGTACAGCGCAGACCGTCACCGTGACTTGGACCGTTCGCAATGACGGAGCAGGGCGATTGAATGGAGCAACAGATTGGACGGATCGAATTTTCCTCAGTCAAGTGGCCGATCCTAGCGAAAGTTTCTTGGAAACCTTGATTACCAATGGCTCAATCAGAGAGTTAGGCAGTATCCGATATGATTCTACGATTAATGCTGGTGATAGTGTGGAAATGCAATTAGAGTTGACGATTCCAGAAGATATGGTAGCAGGAGATTATCACGTATTGGTGCAATTAGATCATCAAGACGATCTTTATGAATTCCCCAATGCGACCAATAATATCTTGAGCAAGCCTTTATACGTGAAGGAGTCACCAGTAGCGGATTTGCAGATTGCTAATGCGCTCTTTACAGAACCTACCGATACGTTGGTAGCAGGAAGACGGGCAGTATTGAATTATGACCTTTCGAATTTAGGCGAAGTGACTGCCTATCCGAGTTGGAATAATGCCGTGTACATATCCGCGGAAGCCACGTTTAATGCCAATGCACGCAGAATCGATCTGGAGCGTTTTAATGATACCTTATTGGTCAATGAAACGATTTCTGATTCTTCAGTAATGTTTTTACCCACTGATTTGGAAGCTGGATCGTATTATTTCTTCTTATTCGTGGATCATGACAGTAGCATTTATGAGCGCACAGGGGAAACAAATAATGTATTGATGGTACGCAGTTTCTTTGTGAAACCATACCCACCAGCAGATTTGACTTTACATGCACTGACTGCGGTAAGTACTGCCAATTCAGGAGCTGAGATTCAGGTGGATTGGGAAGTGAAAAATATTGGGGATGGATCGCAGCTAGAGAAAGTCTGGTATGATACCCTTTACCTATCGACTGACAATGTACTAGATCGAGGGAATGATATTGTAATTGACTATTGGGAGCAGCTTGGGCCGTTGGGCAGAGGGAAAAGCTATGACCGTTCAAAATTGGTGGAAATACCCAATGGCATCTCAGGAGATTATTATTTGATCATGTCTACAAGTAATCCAAAATTTCAGAATGCCCCATTAGTGGATGATGACCTGAGCAATAACGAGATGGCAGTTCCATTACATATTGACCTGACACCATATCCAGATTTGCTTATCACAGAGCATCAATTGCCGACACAGGGCATCGCTGGGCAACCCATTCAGGTCAGTTGGACGGTGAAGAATCAGGGAATCGATACGGCCTTTGCCGATTGGATTGACAAGCTGTACCTATCTACCGATTTGGAGATTGATCAGGATGATATTCAGTTACAAGTGCATAAGCGAACGACGTTGTTGGAAGTGGATAGCAGTTATCAGGTGAGTATGGAAGCGATATTGCCAATGTTGCCAACAGGTAATTACATTTTATTACTCAAAACTGATGCGAATGATAAATGGTATGAACACCAAGCAGAGGACAACAATGTGGTAAATGCTACAATAGCTTTGGAACAGCCATTGCCGTCTGACCTGTCCGTTACATCAATAAGTGCTCCTGCTACGGGCTTGGCGGGCAGTGAGGTAACCGTCCAATGGACGACTCGAAATAATGGTACGAATGTAGCCAAGGGCTATTGGACGGATCACATCTATTTCTCTCGTGACACTAAGTGGGATATAGACGATGTATTGGTTGGGGAGTTAAGGAGTTATAAAGAGATTGGCCCAGGTACTCAGAAAACGGAACAGCTCAATGTGACATTAGATGGAGTTTCCCAAGGCGATTATCATGTGATTGTTCGTGCCGATGTTAAGAATTACATCCCAGAAGTGGATGAGTTGAATAATGAGTTCGCCTCAGTTGATCCGATTAATATTGCCGTCAATGAGTTGAAAATTGGTATCACCAGAGAAGCGGTATTGATTGACAAAAAGAATCTATATTACCGCATAGAAATACCAGATTCATTGGCAGGGGAAACACTTTTGGTAAGCTTGACAGGGGCGCTCAATGCCCACAATGAATTATACATCAAGCACAATCAAATCCCTACACGATCGGATTATGATGATAACTTCGATGAGCCCTTTACCAGCAATCAGGAAGTATTGATAGCGAGTTTGAAAGCGGGTACGTATTACCTCTTAGTCTATGGCGATAATATTGAAGGGGAGCAGCAAAACGTTACCCTAGATGCCTCGATCATCGAATTCAGCATTCGCTCAGTAGAGACCAATAAAGGCGGTCAAGGTGGTCAAGTGACTGTGATGATAGAAGGCGCTAAGTTTACAGAGGATACAGAATTCAAAGTTTATAATAGCCAATATTCAATTTTGGGTACGATAAATAAGTACGTAGACCCTACGAAAGTATTTGTGACTTTCAACTTAGCAGGAACAAGTTTAGGACTACATGATATAGTGGCCGAACAACCTAATGGAACTAAAGCCTACATGTTTGGTGGTTTCCGAGTAACATTAAGCACGCCTGAGCAAATTGGAGTAGAGCTTGACTATCCTAGTGCCGTTCGTGGAGGAAGAGGATCACGGTTAGTAACGATCTATGTTCAGTATAAAAACATAGGAAATGTGGATGTGCCGCTGAGTGATGCCAATCGATTGTTGATCGGACAGAATGTACCTGTTGCAAGTACACCAGAAGGTTTACGCATGAAGCTTCGTGCAGTAACTCTTGAATTTATGGAGGCACAAGGGCCAGAAAGCCTATTAAGGCCTGGGGCTAGTGGTACCATTATCGTCTATACGACAAGCTCAACATTAACGACAGGAGACCGCTTGAAATTCTTCATCATGAAATAACTATTTACTGCTTGGAGAGGCTAGCCGCTAGTACTCTCCAAGCACTCATCTCAATCAATACTGCTGTGGTAAAACATCAAAACATCGAATATTATGGAAAAAATATCAATGAATACCAAACTCAAAAAGTGGCATAAGACCATTATGCTCATCATTGCCTGTATGGCCTATTCCTCCTACACAATGGCGATAAAAGTGGATGCAGGAGAGGACCAAACAGTATGTGTAGGTACAGAATATACATTGGGAGGAGAGGAGGTACTTTCTGGTATTGCAATCGAACTGGCCTATAAAGTGGAATGGCAAGAGATATCAGAACTAGGTTTTAAGTTTGAGGATGATGAGGCGAAGAAGCTTAATCCTAAAGTGGAATTTAAAGCGCCAGGAGTATATGTCTTTGAGGTTACACTCACCATAGAGAAGACTAAAACTGTTTGTACAGATCAAGTGGAGATTACCGTATTTAAATTACAACGTATGACCTTTGATCCTCCTTCGATATCGGCTGACAATGTATCTCTTTCTACAGCCGATGTTGAAGTGCTTGGAGAGGGAGCAGAAAATGCTAAATTTCGCTGGAATTTAGTGGAAGAATTAGGCAATTGGCAGATCGAAAAAGAACAAGGGGTTTTAAGAGCTGGAAATGAAATTGTTCCGCTACGAGTGAGGGCCCAAATGAAAGAAGCCGATGCGGGCTGTGCCATAGAGGCGGACTTTTGTGTAGTGGGTGATAGGGATTGTTGCGAGGAGGTGACGAGTCTTATGCCATTTGGCGACTACCTCAATGTGACATTTGACAGCTACGATGTTGAAAGACTAAGTGGTGAGGGAGGTGAAGGTTATTGTAAATACACGGTAGAAGGCGCTGGCATTACGATAAATACAGGTGTAAGAGAGGAAAATACTTTTGATTTTGGTTATTCTCTTACAGTACCCACAGGTGTGAAAGCTACTTGGAAGCAAAAGAAAAACGAAAATGGTGATGGCTACGATTATAAAGACATTAAAATTACTTATAAGCCAAGTAGTGGACTTATTAAAGATGGAAAAAATATTAATTTGGGCTTATTCCAACTTGCTCCAGAGAGTATAGAAATCGAGGCATTTACGGGTGGTGAATCATCGATAACAGGAGGGATTAATTTTGAAATTGAAGATATTGTAGGGTGCGGAGACAATGGTCAGAGTCAATGTCCATTCAGCAGTGTATTGACTCAGACTGAAGTAGAGGGAACCGTAAAACTAACCATGACACTGAGGCCTCAGGGTTCAGGCGGAATTGGGAACTCTGGTATTGCTTTTGGACTTGACTTTAGTGGACTTGAGACACTCACTTTAGCAGCTAAAAAAGGTGACACAGAATTGGCTGAAGTAAAAATTGGCAGATCAGCTGGAAACCTACCTGACAATGAAGGTAATTTTAGCGTAACACTTGAAGCGAATAATGTACAGAAGTCTTTCAACCAACGACCACGTATTCAAATAGGTGCATATGCTTTTGCATTGACTCAATATAAATTAGAGGTAGATATTCACTTAGGAGTAATTGCTACAAAGTTATCAAACGGGCAACCTGCTTTAGCGTTTTCAGAAGGTATTCAGTTCAAAAAACTGGGTACTATGCTGGATTTGCTCAATATAGTAGGGGCTGATCCTAAGACTGGTCTTAATCAAGACGAAATATCTGGGGTAAGGCTGAATGTAGAGGGGGCATATGATAAATCTCAAAATGAATTTAAGGTTGCAGGGCAATTTACTATGCAGAATGTGTCAATACTTGGAGTAAAGCTAAACGGAGATACTCAAGTTGAAAATCTAGGTATAAGTACGTCCCTAGATTTTAAACTTGGTACACTGGAACTTGACGTGGACGCTGCTTTTGACGAACAGAAACACCCAGGTTTAAAAGATCAAAGCTTAAAAGTTAAACTGACCTTAGAAAATAACCCAGATAACAAGCTAGAAATAACTGAGTTAGCGTTAATTGCCAAAGATGAACTTCAAATCCTAAAGTACAGAGGTTTTTCGATAGGCATTGAAAAAATTAAATATACAAAATCGGATAAAGGGCGTACTATTGGTTTAGATGCTTCATTAGTTGCTGATAGATTTACTTTTGAAATCAACGAGTTTAAAGTGAGTGAAGAAAGTGGGGCAATTGAGGTATCACTTGATGAGGCCATAGTAAATCTAAATGTAGGTCTACTCAGTTTAGATGGTACGGTACAATTTCAAAATACAGGTGCTACTTGGGAATTTAAAGGAGATGTTACTGGAACTATTGGGAATAATGTATCTGGGATGGCGCCTATAGGGATTAATGCGGCAACAGTAATCGGAGCCGCAAACGCAGGGTTTCATTATACTTATTTTGGATTGGAAGTGGACTTAGGTTCAGGTAAATTACCATTAGGTAAAACTGGCCTTGCCCTTTCTGGCTTTAGCGGGAATGCGTCAGCGAATTGGAAACCCAAGAGTCGTACAGAGACTAATACTGATGGAGAGGTACATAAAGGTTTTAGGTCTATTGGAGTAGGTATTACAATCACAGATATAACTCCCAATCCTATTTGGAGTGTTACAGGAACCTTTACTAAAAGGTGGGGAGATATTACGCCATCAGCAATAATTGACCTTGAGGGAAGACTTCATATACCAGGTCAGGGGCATCCTGAAATACTTGGGGCAGCTATCACTGTAGAATATCCTCTATTTGGACGTCAAGTCGCTGGCAGTATAACTTCCAGTTTAAATTTCCCTGGCCTAAATCCTTCTGGAGGTACGGGAGGAGAACTCATATCGTTAAATTCAGGAGAGATGTTTTATAAAATGGGGGAAGGAGAATGGAGCCTTGCAGCAGAAAATATGTCTGGCAAGATAATGAATCTTATAAAAATGAACGGTAGGTTCTACATGGGAGGTGAACTGGGTTCAAGAAGAGAAATAGCAGAATCATTTGAAGGGAGATTAACAGGTGAACTAGATTTTGGTTTTCGAACTCTGATCACTTTTCCTGAGGGCTTTAATGCCATAAATTGTGCCACTGCTACTGCTACAGATATAAAAGGGATAGGTGTTGTTGGCTTTATGAGAGCAGATTTTGGTGGTAATTTGGACATGAAATTCAATCATCGTGGACTGACGGGAAAAGTAGAAAGTACTTTAGGCCTATATGCGAAAAAGGTAAGTATTAAATTGCCTAGACGTATTGCAGGAGGAGAATGTGGTTTATTGAAAGATCAAAACGTAAATGTAAATGGCGTGGTAGAATTATCACCCGAAGGTAGCGACAGAATCAGAGTAAAAGGGCGTGCAACAGCTACAGTAAATACACAGACTCATAACTTTAGGATAGATACATCATTTAATCATCCCGGATCATGAAACATATTATAAGGGCATTGTGTGTACTAATGGCCATGCAATACATGTCATTGCGGCAAGTGGCAGCACAAGACAAATCGTTTAAGGTATTATTACATGGAAATAATGATAATACCCAAGTGAAATTATTTTGGGAAGTACATGGTTGGCCTAAAGATTTGCAGGGCTTTAACATCAAAAGAAGAATATTAAATGAAAATGGAGAAGGACGTTGGGAAAAACTGAATATCATTTGTATTGTTCCTCAGTTTAACCCTGAACAAAATTGGGCTAACTTGGGCCTTACGCCAAAACAAGCCTCTCCAATTAAAGAAAAAGCCGAAGCAGCCTTAGCAAGTGGCGAATATACGAAAATGAATAAAGGGGAGATGCTAAAGCTATTGAAAGATTATGATGGCCTTGAAATTGGGGATCGGGTAGTGATGATACAGGATTATGACATCGCACTGATCTTAGGTTTTGGTTTCATAGATAATCGCTTTGATAAGGCCAATCAGTATGAATATGCGTTGTTTTATGTAACAGATCATGGAGAAGAGTTAGCAACACCTCTGGCGACTTATCAAACACAAAATAAAGCAGCGTGGGAAATTGAAGCGGTTAAATTCTCAGTGCCTCCATCTAATCAGATTAAACTGACTTGGGAAGTAGACAAGGAAGTGGCGAATCAAATCTCTTTATTTGGTTTCAATGTTGAAGCGATCATGGAGAATGGGAAGGGAAGGAATATCGCCACAAACTTGGGGGGGTATGTTGATGATAGGGGTAAAGTGATCTTTAGCATTGAAGATGAAGAAGCGGATCCCTCAGTTGATCGCCAATATGTCATTACTGGCACAAATGTATTTCATAGTATAATCAAATCGTTTGAACTAGAGTTTAAAGCGAAGGAACACATTCGGATCAAAGCTCCTAAACTAGAAAAACCGCAGTTGGTAGACCAAACCAAGATGTATCTGAAGTGGGAAAAACTCGGTGAAGAAGCGCTGTCAAATTCAAAAGCCATCATCGTTGAAGTATTAGAGACGCTGCCAAATGATGAAGAGGAACTAGTGTTTAGGGATACAATACCTGCAAATAGTGATGAATATACACTAAGTAAGACTCTTGAATTTAATACCCCTTATCGTTATGTGATCAATATATTGGACATCAACGATAAACAGTGGACATCAACATCAGGCATCATACCCTATTATGGGGTGGCTACTGCCTCAATACCTAGCAATTTAGCCGCTACCTTCATGAAAAAGGAAAACAGAAATTTCATTAGGCTTTCTTGGGATAAGCTAGATGAATCTGATAAGAGTGTTTACGGGTATAAAATTATGGCAGATCACTTTACGCCAGGTAAACCAATTTATTTGGGGAGTATCCCATTGGTAAAAGCCAACTACTTTGATTTTGAAGTGCATTCTCAGGCGGAGCGAGCCTATCACTTTAATGTAGTGCCCATCAATATTTTGGGGGCGCACGGTGAAATGGCCAGTGTAACGTTTCAAATGCCGAGTTTAGAGTTGCCACCATTCGAAAGTGTACAGGTAGAGTTACAGCAAGATTATAGCCTCAAACTCAAGTGGGAATATCCTGATGTAAAGAACTTGAAAGGTTTCCGAATATTGGTAAATGGAGAGCAGGTGGCTTCTGAAACGGAGGTAGCACCAAAAAATCGTGAGTGGGTCATAGAACAACTATCCAATGAGGGAAATGGAGAGATCGCCTTTCAGGTGGAAGCAGTGGGGCAGTTTGCAGCTAAAAAGAGTCGAGTACTCAGCAAATCATTCCAGCAAATTGGCTTGGATGAAAAAGCACTGATGCCGCATGCTTTTAGGGTCAAGCTGGTAAAAACGCAGGAGAAAAGAAGCATTGAGCTATCTTGGGATAAGCCTGCCGATCAGCCCAAGGCATTACTCGGGTACCGGTTGTGGATGGAAGATGAAAACGGGAAGTTTATACAGGTAGGAGACAAATTAATCATCGCTAACCAGCATGTTATGAATATCCGTGACAATACACGTAAGCACTATAAATTTAGGTTATCGGCTGTACATACCAATGGAGTACAAAGCCCTTATGCCGAAGTAAATCTAGTGATCACTAATGAGTAGGTGCAACATGCACTTAGGGTCTGTCGTAACCTGCTCTGAGTGTGGTGAGCCTATGATTTTAATGGCAACAAAAATTCAATGAAAAAATGAGAAAAAATGAAACGATTATTTCAATATTTTAGTTTTTGTACGCTGCTCATTTTTAGTACCTTTTTATCTCCTTCTGTTCATGCGCAAGATGATAAATTTGAGATTGAAACAGAGCCTGCAACTTGTGAATCAAGTAAGGATGGAAAAATAATTGTTACTATTAACCTGAATATAATTGATAAAGTCGAAGACTTTACAGTGCATTTAGAAAACGTGGAGGAAGGAGGACCTAAAATAAAGGGAGTAGGAGACGTGATAGGAAATAGGTTATCCGGTCGTAAGTTAATTACAGAGTTTTCACCATTAGCAGCAGGTGAATACATAGTAAGCATCAACATTCCTTCTTCGGATCAGTGTGAAATAAAAGAAAAAGTAGAAGTAGAAACCTCTGAAGATTTTGATGTAGCAGTATTGAACACACCAAGCACACAGACCTATTGTGCAGGTGAGCAACCAAGTATGAGTTTTGGTTTAGAAATTATAGGTTGTGCTGAGGGTGATTGTGTAGTAAAGCTAGTAGACTGTGAGGGAAAAGATTGCAGCGAGGTGACTGCTAATGCTGAAAACACAATTGAGCTCGCTTATAAACCACATAAGACCTATGAAATTAATGTAACTCCAACGGATAATCGAGTGACCTACAAGGTGGTTGCATCAAAACCTAATGACAATAATACATACTGTACGAACTCTCAGGCTTTTACAATAGGCTTCCGGGAGCTGGAGTGTGATGAAGAAGGCAACCCAACTATGTTTGGAGGAGTAGGTGGTGGAGGTGGAGAGGATGGTGAAAATGGAGGTGGAGGAGTAGCTGGTGGAAATGGAGGCGGAGAGGATGGTGAAGATGGAGGAGTAGCTGGTGGAAATGGAGACGGACAAGGTGGAGGAAGACGCCCCTTCTGTTTCTTTGGTTTATGTATTCCCAATCCCTTTCCGTTTGAAATTCCCATTTGGTGGCCCTTTGACCCCAATGACATCATCGGTCCAGATGGAGTAGGAGCAAGAAAATGGATCACCAAAGAGGCCACATTACCCTATAAGATCCGCTTCGAGAATGATCCTGATTTGGCAACAACCTCCGCATTGAAGGTAATCATCAGGCAACAGCTTGACCCTTCCGTAGATGTGTTTGCTTTCCGCTTGGGTAGTTTCGGTTTTGGACCTTATACCTTTGATATACCAGAGAATTCCATGTTCCACACTACTCAGTTGGATGTCTCGGATTCTTTGGGAGTAGTGGTCAATTTAGTGGCTGGCATCGATGTAATTAAACGGGAGGCTTTCTGGATTTTCGAGTCGAAAGACCCCATAACGGGCTTAGATCCCACTGATGCAGCACTGGGCTTTTTGTTAGTCAATGACTCGCTGGGAAATGGTGAGGGCTTTGTCAACTATACCATAAAGGCCCATCCAGAATCAGTCACAGGCGATACCATCTATGCAGAAGCTTCTATCGTGTTTGATGAGAATGAAGCCATCATTACACCTGAAATCTTCAATACCATTGATGCGCTTCCGCCTACATCCACATTTGAAGGTCTTGGAGATCTTGTTAGCACTAGGCAAGCAATCCGAGTCGTTGCCCAAGACGATGAAGGAGGAAGTGGCTGGCGAGATTATGATCTGTTCATTTCTGCGGATGGAGGTAATGTATATACCCCATTGGCAGTGGCGCTTCCCAAAGATTCCGTATACGAATTTATTGGTGCTCCAGGGCAATCTTATTGCCTATATGCAACAGCTTGGGACAGTGCAGGAAATCAGGAAATTGAACAACGAAACACGGTGTGCTTCACGGTTGCCGATGGGCCATACTTGAGCTTGTTGGAGCTTGATGCCAATGCCACATTCTGTGCCAGAGATACGATTGCGATCAATTGGTCATCGGCCAATGTCGACTCCGTGAATTTGGAGTATTCGATTGATGGTGGTGCCAATTATCAACTCCTTGAAAAAGTGGCTTCCTCAACCAATTCAGGCTATCAGTGGGCTACACCCGATGATTTGATCGCAGGAGATTACTTAATCCGAATAATAGATCATGCCAGAGATACCATTTTCGATGAAAGCAGTGCGATTGCTATCAGTAATCTGCCTGCATTAAATATTTTGGCGCCTGATACAGCACTCTGTGTGGGGGAGACTGTGACCCTCGATGCAGGATCGGGTTATGACCGCTATGATTGGTCTAATGGATCGGTTTCTCAGGAAGTCACAGTCTCTCGGGCAGATACTCTCGTGCTAAATGTTTACAATGAAGCAGGTTGCGTCCGTTCTGATCGTGTGATCATTGAAGAACTCCCATTACCCATCGTGAGCTTTACGCTGGCAACGGAAGATTCTGTCTGTTATGATGCCCCTACCATCTCACTATCGGGAGGTATGCCTTTGGGAGGCAGCTATTCGGGTATAGCGGTAGATGGGGCGGGCAACTTTGTCCCAAGCAATGCCGATGTATTTGGAGGATATAGCGAGAGTGAAATCACCTATTCTTATACGGATACCAATGGATGTACAGACACCGCCATGCAAATACTAACGGTGTTTGAACAACCCGAACTCTATCATAGTCCGCTAGATCCAGTAACGAGTACTACACCTTCCTTCACACTTTCAGGAGCTAGCCCAGCAGGTGGTGTTTATTCAGGTCTTGGGGTGTCTTCAGATAGTATTTTTGATCCGAGCGTAGCTGGAGAGGGCATTCACCAAATCACTTATAGCTATACGATGGAGGGATTAAACTGTAGCAATAGCATAATCATTCCTATTCAAGTTACGAATCAATCCAAAATGCTGGAACTCTCTATTGTTAATATGCAAAATGCCTACTGTGAAGGAAGCTTTGTTCATATTACTTGGGGAGCATTGAATATCGCTACGATTGACATTGAGTTGTCCCAAGACGGGGGAGCCAATTACCAGAGTATAGCTCAAAACGTAAATGTTGATCTTGGATTTTATTCATGGGAAATACCAACAGGTTATGCCGCAATATCTAACTTAATTCGAATCTCGGATGCAACGGACAATACCATTCAGGATGAAACTGATGTGGCATTTGCAATTCATTCGGCGACAGTGCCGAGTATTGCTACTCCACAAGGAACTGCACTCTGTGCTGGAGATAGCCTATTTTTAGATGCTGGTGCTGGATTCATCAATTACCAATGGATTGGTGGAGTTAGTAATTCCCAGACGCTCACGGTCTATGATTCTGGTGAGTATCGTGTGATTGTAGAGAATAGTCATGGGTGTTTGGCCGAAGATAGTGTGGAAATCACGCTCAAACCAGCTCCTGTGATAAGCTTTGCTGCCTTAGACAGCTTGTGCGAAAATGCCTTACCCATTGCCCTGAGTGGTGGCATGCCACTAGGAGGAACCTATGCTGGAATAGGTGTTGATGAGGCAGGGAACTTCGATCCGAGTGTAGCAGGAGCGGGAACCCATGAGCTCATTTATGAGTATACAGCTGCCAATGGCTGTACTGATACCGCTAAGCAGTTCATTGAGGTAAATCCACTGCCATTTGTGAGTTTGTATGTCGGGCCAGCGGTGAATATTGACGATACGGCATTTACCTTAAGCGGAGGCTTCCCAAATGGAGGAACATATACTGGCGTAGGAGTAGTGAATGACAGTGTTTTCAATCCTGCATTAGCTGGACATGGCAAACATCAGATTACCTATACCTTCACAGATACCCTTGGCTGTACCAATTCGATTGTGGATTCGATTACGGTAGATCGCTTGAAATTGATGGCTCCCAATGGAGGCGAATCTTACTGTATAGGCGATACCATCACAATTGATTGGGAGGATGGTACCTTGATTTCCAGAATTGATATTGATGTATCACTAGATAGTGGGGCGACTTATGAATCGATTGCTGATTTTGTGGCTACATCTACAGATAAATACAACTGGGTTGTACCAAGTAGCAAGACAGGTTCTATACTGATACGGATAAGTTCCAATGCGGATAGCACTATTTACGACATTAGCGAAACTTACTTTACCGTAAATGCCAAACCAGCGGTAAGTTTAGCCGGATTGCCAAGTGTATGTATTAACAATCCAGCGTTTACATTATCGGGAGGTTTCCCTTCGGGTGGTATGTACTCAGGCATTGGGGTAGCAGAAGATACGTTGTTCAATCCCAGTGTTGCGGGCTTTGGCTCTCATAGTATTACCTACATCTACACAGATAGTAATGGATGTACAAATACGGATAGTCGTTTCATCCTAGTTGATTCCATGATCTCGGCAAGTTTAGCGGCTTTACCTGTGGATGAGGTGTGTGAGAACGAAGCAAAGATCGAACTAACAGGTGGCTTGCCTTTAGGGGGAACCTACTCAGGCAATGGAGTGGATGCCTTCGGGGACTTCAACCCAAGTGAGGCTGGGCCAGGAATCCATCAAATTACCTATACTTTTGGACGTGTTTGTAAAGATTCTGCCAGTAAGTCAATCACGGTCAAGCCTGCACCAATGGTCAGTCTGGCGCCATTCGATGATGTCTATGAGGGTGATGCTGCATTTGCCTTGGCAGGCGGCTTACCTTTAGGCGGTACCTACTCAGGTAATGGAGTGGATAGTCTTGGAAATTTCGATCCAGTGATTGCCGGTGTGCGTACCCATCAGATTTCATATAGCTATACAGATGCTAACGGATGTACCTCAACGGCAAGTCAAATACTCAATGTCTTATCCACTTTTGTTGAGTTAAACCTTACAGAGTTACATGCAGATGAGCCATGCCTATCAAGGAATTGGGAAGTTACCAACCCCAATGTGGTTGATGTGAACTATACATGGGAAGTGTTGGGTACCAGCATTCAAGGTGAAGGCATTGCTGCACCAGGGCAATCTTCGCTATTGACCCCAGCAATTCCAGGTGAAAATACAGTGAAAATCTCTTGGGTGAACCCTCAGGGTCTCACAGATTCTAACACACAAACATCAAGTGCCTCATGCCCAACATCACTGATCAGCATCACTAATCCTGCAAATGGCGATGAGCTAAGTATGGACATGTTGATTAATGTGGATGTGGCATTGACCATCGATGTAGCTCTGATAGATAGCATTGTACTCATGTCTGACAATGTGAGTAAAGGGGTAATGACAGGTGGTGCTACATCCTTGCAGACAAGCTGGGGAGCTGAGGGCAATTATAGCTTGAAAGCCGTAGCTTACCTCAGTTCTGGAGCGATCAGTGAATCTCAGCCGATTACGGTGAGTGTGATCCAGAATATCTTCTCCGGTTTATTTGATATGGCAGGTTGTGATTCCATCGTGGTCGATCCGTTGTTCTATGCCGAATTGGGCAGTGATGGTGAAATTAGGTTGGACACCATCTGCTACCAAGTGGTTGAGATTATCAAGCCATCAGATGGTGATTTGGTGCCACTCAATGAGTTAGTCGATATTGAGATTACGGCTTATACCACTATGGGAAGCATTGATAGTGTAGCGCTTTACTCGGATGGCAATAAGGTGGGAACAGTAAGCGCATTGCCTTATACGATTTCAACCAGTTGGACCACGGCAGGTGCCCACACCCTTCAGGCAAAAGCCTATGGCAGTAATGGCCTAGTGAGTAGTTCCTCTTTGATCACCGTGATAGCGGATCAGCATGTCAAGGGGCATGTATTCGATATTACAGGGTGTGATTCGGTGATTATCGATCCGTATTTCAGTGCCGAAATGGGCAGTGATGGTGAAATCAGGTTAAATAATACACTTTGTGATCCAATACCTGAGTATACGGTAAGCATTAGCACGCCATTGGATAGTCAATCGCTTGGAATCAATCGGGCTTTCGATATTACTGTCGAAGCATCGGCCTCCATAGGCACGGTTGACAGTGTAGAAGTTTACTCGAATGGCGTTAAACTCGGTACATTTACCGCAATGCCTTATACACTATCTTACAGTTGGACTACGGTGGGTAACTACAGCTTGAGAGCGAAGGCATATTTCAGTTCAGGTATCAGCATGTTCTCGGAGGCAGTAACCGTATTAGTGGATGAAAATTACCATTACAACACCTTTGACATTTCTGGATGCGATTCAGTTGAGGTTGATCCTGCATTCTATGCGGCATTGGGTAGCGAGGGAGATATCCGATTGAGAGGGTCTTGCCTTGACTTGGTTCGAATCACCAATCCGCAAGATGGTAATTATTATAAGGTGGATGAGATGCTAACGATCACTGTTGAGGCTTCTAGCGCTCAAGGCAGTATTGATAGTGTGGAGGTATTTGCTAGTGGTACGAAGTTGACGGTGTTAACTGCTGCTCCGTATACCTTCCAAACAAGTTGGGCGACAGAAGGTGAATACCAATTATATGCAGTTGCTCACAACAGCTTAGGTGAAAGCAACACTTCGGATATCGTCACGGTATTTTTAGAAAATGATATCTATACCTCTACATTTGATATCTCAGGATGCGATTCCGTTGAAGTAGGGCCTTATTTTGATGCTAACTTGGGTAGTACAGGAGACATCCGTCTCAATCCATCACTTTGTGCAACAGAAGTGTACAGTATTAGTATTACCAATCCACTTGATAGCCAGTTGATTGGATTGAATCAGTCTGTTGAAATTGCAGTGGATGCTTCGACTACAGCAGGCACGATAGATAGTGTAGAGGTATTTTCCAATCATGTGAAACTTGGAGTCTTAACTACTGCTCCATACAACTTGATGGCCTCATGGGGTTCAGAGGGAAGGCACACCATTCATGCCATTGCCCATATCAGTACAGGCATCGCACTTACTTCTGAGTTGATTACGGTATGGGTAGATGAAAATTACTATCATGGAACATTTGATGTAGTAGGCTGTGATTCAGTAGAGGTTGACCCAGTATTCTTTGCCAGCTTGGGTAGTTTCGGAGAGATTCGATTAGACCCAAGTTCTTGTGCTCCTGTATACCGAACTGTAGCAGATAAGGAAGATGAACTTTCCATAGAGGAACCATTAGTAAGTCATCACCTCGATGTATTTCCGAATCCATTTAATCAAGGCTTAACGATCAGGTATGAGTTGGGAGCAGACCAACACGTTGCTGTATATATCTACGATGTGGCAGGTAATCTCATTTCGAGCTTGATGGAAAAACAATGGAAGACGAAGGGAACACATGAGCTGAAGTTTGATGGAACCCGACTTGCTTCAGGAGTATATCTAGTAAGAATGGTGATGGAAAATAACAAACAGAAAACGGTTCGAGCAATTAAAATCGAGAAGTAAACCATATCGGCCCGCTCTAGACCCTTAGATTACTTTGAGCGGGCCAATTCAATCCTTTATGAAATAGGATTATAAATAAGATTCAATCAAAGTTTTAAACGTTATAATTATGAAAAAAATCTCATTTTTTTTAATCGCTTTCGTATTGATTGCCTTTTCGAAAATCAATGTATTAGGGCAGTCTACAGTAACTTGGACCAATATTGTAGGCGTTACAGTTGATGCCAATAATGACTTGTTCAAGTCATCGGGAGTTGGAGGGTGGAATGCGGGCGCTTCTTCTACAGAGACGCTGGCAACAGGCCAAGATGGATGGGTACAGGCAATACTTACTTTCAACAATAAGGCAATGATGGTGGGTTTGTCTGATGAGGACCTTGATGCAAGTTATACTTCCATTGATTATGCACTTTATACACATCCTCACGGAAATCTTGAAATCTATGAGCAGGGGGGATTTAGACATAATGCTGGAGCGTGTGCCATTGGCGACACCATTCGGGTAGAGCGTGTTGGTGAGCAGATCATCTACAAAAAGAATGGAACAGTGATTTATACTTCTCAGGGTTATTCCACTGGTAAACTGATCGTAGATACCAGCCTTGACTTTACTGATGCTGTTCTCCAAAATGTAACTACTAGTAATTTTGGTGATGGCACCACTCAATTTACTACACTCAAGGTGGGAACACTCACGGCTCCTTCAGGGTATTCTGTAGCTATTGCGGGAAAAATGATCTGTGAAGGGGTAAAAGTTCAACTAGATGAAAGCTGGCCTGATTATGTATTTGATAGGAGCTATTTGTTGAAAAGCCTGCCAGAAGTGGAAGCTTATATCAAGAAGCACAAACACTTACCCAATATTCCCTCAGCCAAAGAAGTGAAAGAAAATGGACTTGATTTGGGCGAAATGAATCGACTAATGCTTGAAAAGGTGGAAGAATTGACCTTGCACCTCATTCAGCAACACAAGCAAGCTGAACAGCAAGAAAAAGAATTGATGGAGTTGAAAAAGAAGATAAAAAATCTCAAGTAGGCGATCCTATCAACTCATTTCTTATCTCTTAAAAATAAAACGTTCAAACATTAACTAGTATTCCAATGAAAAAGAATCAATCACTTATCATTTATATTTTCTTACTGAATCTCATAGCAGTAGGAACTTTTGCCCAATCTACGGTTACTTGGATTAATTTAGATGGGGTCATCATCGATCAAAATAATGACCTCGTCAGGTCAAGAACTGGTTGGGGTTGGAATTCGGGTGCTGCTTCTCAGGAAGTTTTAGCGGCTGGGCAGGACGGTGCTGTGCAGGCAGTAGTCAGCGAACTGAATCTATCACGCATGCTTGGCTTATCTGAACGAGATGGAGGAAATGACCTGAACTCTATTGATTTTGGAGTCATACTACATGAACATGGCCGACTCGAAGTATTTGAGAAAGGAGCACATAGAATCAACTTTAATCCCATTGCCACAGGAGGTATCGTCAGAATTGAACGGGTCAATAATGAAATTCGGTACCTGTACGATGGTACGGTATTCTATACCTCGCTCATTACTTCTGAGACTAAATTAATCGTAGACATTTCCATGCATAACTTCGGAACAACCTTGACGGCTGTTACTACTGAGAATTTTGGAGATGGTACTACACAGCTCAACTCATTGAAGGTGAATACAGATAAGTTGCCTGCTGGTTTCAAGGCTGCAATTGCTGGCAAACTCATTTGTGAAGCCATGAAGGTACAGTACAAAGCGGAGTGGCCTGACTATGTGTTTGAAGAAGGTTACCCATTGAAAACATTGCCTGAAGTGGAAGCGCATATTAAGAAGTATGGACATTTGCCTAACACCCCATCAGCTAAAGTACTAGAGGCCAATGGTATTAAAATGGAAGAAGTCAACCGCTTATTGATGGAGAAGATAGAAGAATTGACCCTTTACTTGATTGAGAGTAATAAAAAACTGGCCGCTCAACAAAAGGATATTGACGCTTTAAAGCAAAAAATTGAAGGCACCGACAAATAATGACAACAGCACTAGTGCTATGTGAAAAATATCATTGTGACAAGATAAAATACTACACTTATGAAAAAGATTCATATTTTAATGATTTCGATTTTGGTTACTGGTTTGTTTGCTCACGCATCTTGGGCGCAATCTACAGTAACATGGACAGCCAAAGAGCGCGTAACCGTAGATGTAAATAATGACTTAATTAAGACTGGTGCAGGGAATGGATGGAATGCAGGGGCCATCTCCGTAGATAAGTTGGCAGCAAGTATTGATGGTTGGGTGCAATTCATTGCCTCAGAAGGAAATCGCCACAGAGCACTCGGTTTGTCGAATGGTGATGTAGATTATCATTTGCATAGCATAGGTTATGCGATTTTTCTTCACGCGACAGGTTTTGCTGAGGTATATGAAAGTGGATTATTCCGAGGGAGTTTTGGCGCATTTACTGAGGGGGACACCTTCAAGATTGAAAGAATCAATGGCCAAATTGAATACAAGAAAAATGGGACTACGTTCTATACTTCCACGCTTACTTCTGAGGAAACTTTACTGGTAGATGCAAGCTTTGATACTGAGGGTGGCACCATAAAAGGAGTGAGTACACATAATTTCAGCGATGGCAGCCCCCAGTTTAATACATTGAAAGTAAATACGCTAAACCTTCCTACCGACTATAAGATGTCCGTAGCGGGTAAGGTGATTTGTGAGGGGATTAAGGTACAATTAAATGCGAATTGGCCTGATTATGTCTTTGACGAGGGCTACGAACTCAAGTCATTGCCAGAAGTTGAGGCATACATCAACACGCACAAGCATTTGCCAAACATTCCCCCAGCCGAAAAGGTAGCGGCTTCAGGAGTGGATTTGGAGAAGATGAATCGTCTTTTGATGGAAAAAATAGAAGAACTTACCCTTCATCTAATTGAACAGAATAAAAAGATAGAGGCTCGGCAAAAAATGATCAATGAGCTCAAAGGAGAACTGAAGATGGATAAATAACTAAAAGAATAGGGTTCCTTTTTGGGACTATTGAATACTAAAAGCTAGTCGAAAGGCTGGCTTTTAGTGTTTTTACAGGTAGAAAGATGGAGGAAATACATCGGAGCTGTACAACACAGTACAAAGTCCATCTTCTACAGAAAAATCACCAACAAAACTGTATATTTGACCTATGAAAAAACTACCCATCGGTATCCAAGATTTTAAGGAGTTGCGTACAGAAGAATTTTTGTACATAGATAAAACTCAGCTAATTCATGATATTGTTACTAGTGGAAAATATTTCTTCTTATCCCGTCCTAGAAGGTTTGGCAAAAGCTTACTCATTTCAACCTTAGCCGAAATCTTCAAAGGTAGCAAAGCGCTATTCGAAGATTTATGGATAGCAACTAACTGGGATTGGTCACAAACGAATCCAGTGTTGGAATTCCGTTTCAATAATGCGGCCTACAAAGAAATTGGTTTGAAGGCTTATTTGTTGGATCGCTTAGATGAGCACGCCAAAGCTTTTGGAATCAGTTTTGACTATTCTTCCTACCCAGATCGGTTTCGTGAGTTAATTATGAAAATATCGGAAAAGCATGGAAAGGTAGCCGTGTTGGTAGATGAGTATGACAAACCTATTATTGACTACCTTGAAGATCTTCCTAAAGCAGAGGAAAATCGGGATATTCTAAAGAGTTTTTATTCAGTAATCAAGCCCTTAGATGCTAATTTGAGATTTGTATTCCTTACAGGCGTATCGAAATTCAGTAAGACTTCCATTTTTTCTGAGCTGAATAACCTCAAAGACCTGACCATGTCTAAGCAATTCAGTAGCATTTGTGGGTATACACAGGATGAGTTAGATAGCTATTTCGAAGCACACCGAAAATTGCTTGCCCAAGATTTTGAACAGGATGATACTTGGGTAAGAGATGAGGTGAAAAGGTGGTACAATGGCTATGCCTGGGGTAATCGCGCGATACGGTTATATAATCCTTTTTCGATACTCCAATTGTATCAAGATCGCCAGTTTATGAACTATTGGTTTGAATCAGGTACACCCAC
Source organism: Flammeovirgaceae bacterium (assembly GCA_049600855.1). GTDB lineage: Bacteria > Bacteroidota > Bacteroidia > Cytophagales > Flammeovirgaceae > JBMYQA01. The sequence goes on from JBMYQA010000011.1 coordinate 40,935, forward strand.
CTTCTTGATCAAGCTATTGAATCGCCATGGCGTATATGATATGGAAAGTATTCAGGCTACATCAGCCTCATTTGGAAGCTTTGATTTGAATAATATCTCCCCTGAAACGTTGCTTTTCCAAACGGGGTACATTGCCATAAAAAAAGACTTGGGTTTGGGCTTATATGAGTTAGGCTATCCAAATCAGGAAGTGCGAGAATCAATGCTTCAGTACTTATTGGCAGATTATACGAAAGGAGGTCAGGGGCGTTCTGCAGCACCAGCTCTACTCATGGCTCATGCTTTACTACAGGGACACACCGATGAATTGAAAACTCAAATCAATGCCTTGCTGGGCGCTATTCCTTACGATTTACATCAAAAGAATGAGGCGTATTACCATACCGTCATGCACTTGGCATTTAGCCTCATCGGAGTGCATATCCAGTCTGAAATCCATGTAGCCAAGGGGCGGTTAGATTGCATCGTAAACACTGATCACACGACCTATATTTTTGAATTCAAGGTAGACAGCTCAGCTCAAGAGGCTTTGGAGCAGATCAAAAATAATGGTTATGCACAGCCGTATTTGGGAAATGGCAAACCAGTATTGGGCATTGGAGTTAGTTTCAGTACTGAAGCAAAAGAGGTAACAAGTTGGTTAGTCGAAGAGTTGACTTAGAAATATGACCAAAAGCTTGCAAAATATTTAGCGAGCGTAGGTCTGAAAATCTGCCGATCGTGTGTAGGCAGGATCAGATTTTCTTGATTTTTTTCGCCCTTTTTTGATCAAGTGTTGACGAGGAAGAACCTCGCTACCAGCCCAAAAAGTAAAATTATAACTACCTAATAGTCAGTTGATTATAATTTATTTTTTCAAGAGCAAAAAAGGACAACCCAGCCCACTAGTGAATAAAAATAGATTAACTTGCCTATAATCAGCTCTTTATTACTACAAGTGTTTTGACAAGTTTATTTGTGTGCGGTAGTGAATATATTTTTATTAACATACAAGCTCATTGCTAACAAAAGTCTCTCAGTAGCTTTACAATACTTCAAAACGCATTGATAATTGGAGCTGCGTTCTGTAGCTTCTTTTTTTACTAAAAGCTATTTTTCTTACTTTTTCTAAACTCTTTTAGATGATCATTTAATTCCTTAAATCCATCTACAATCTTTTCTGGTATTTGAGGGTCAAAGTCCTTATGGTCAGCATTGAGAAACGCTGATTTATTATATAAATTCCAATCAGAGAAGACATTCTGAATTTCATCAGGCGTAATTTTATCTTCTTTCAACTGTACATAAAGTTTCCCAAAGGTTATAGCATGTTCTCGATCCGAATATTTTACAGACTCATTCATAAAGTATTTACCAAGCAGAAATAGGTATTTTGCTAGTGTAAGTACTAAAATTAATGCTCCCAATCCTTTTAATCCCCAAATGATAATGACTAAATTATTACTTTCATAAGCAGAGTTACCTTCAAATTCATATGCGAATTTGACAAGTAATCCAATCCCAAATGCAACAACAACGGCAGCAGTACAAAAACTAATTATGGTGAATAATTTAAATTCTTTTTTATCAGCATTAATCTCCCCAATTCTTTCATCTAAATAGTCAATTGCTGTATTACTGACCTGTTCATAATATCTTTCTGCCTCTTTTGCATCCCTCTCTTTTCTTTTATAAACCTCCTTAATTTCATTCTCAAAAGGCATTAAGTCAAGATCAACCGCATCATGAAAATTAATTGTAAAGACTTTATATCTTAAAAATATAGGCCAAATTTTATTATAGTTAACCCGACTATCGATAAGGTTAAAAATGTTTACTTCGTAACTCTCCGCTTCTTGCTTCCTTACATATGCAGATATTTGTTCAAGTTGACCCGCATACTTATCTTCCCATTCATCACTAGCGATAAATGAAACAATAGCAAAATAATCTTTGTCATCTGTTAAAAGATCATGTATACTCTTTGAATTTTCTAAATCAAGATTTAATGTAATTGTTGTAAATGAATCAATTTTAGAGAGTGATCTTATCACCTCTGAAATAAAAGAAGTACTTTCAGAGGTTGTAATAAAGATGATTTGGTGCATTGGTATTAATATTTGATAGTGTTATAAGATATATATTGGCTTCAAAAATATGAAACCAAGCAATTGAATGAAGCATCTCCACCAAAGAAGTCCAAAATAGTTCAATTTTGGCTAAAGAAAGTCCGATTTAGTACGTTTTAGCTATACATATTTGTATTGGGGTAGTTTGTTTACAATCCTATGAAACACCTGATGTAGCCAGCTTTATTTTTTAAACTTAGATAATGATGAAAGAAATTAGAGTAGATGCCCAGACTCCAAAGACCAGCATTGAGTTTAATTTGCTTGAACGATCTCAAGTAGAATTATTTGTACATAATGTTGGCCGTAGTCGTAGCATTCGTGTAGCCAAAGTGACGATGCATAAGGGACTACAGCAAATCAATATTCAAACGGATAAACTACAAAAGGGGATTTATGTTTACGTACTCAAAGCCAACCAACAGCAAATGGATTTTGGTCGGCTTGTCATACACTAAACTTTTTGAATTACTGTTCCCAACTGCGTTCTACGAAATCCATGACATTTTTATAAGCCAACTTCTCTAAAAACGATTCTGACAATCCTTTTTCTCTCAATTGGTCTAACACATGAGGATAGGAGGAGGCATTATCGTGCGCAGGGAAGTAAAGTGGAAAACGATTAGGGTCAGAAATGGCATGGACATAAAAGTAATCTGCACCAAAGCACAACACATCTTCGCCTCCTTGCTCCAACCCATAGAGTACATGTTCAATCAGCGTATCTGGATTTTCCCGATCTACATACTCTCTTAAAAAGTTCATTCCAATTAATCCCTTCCTTCTGATGATTTCTTGAGCCATCTCATCGGTTAGGTTTCGCACATGATTCCAAACGGTGCGAAAGTTTGAGTGGCTCGCAATTACGGGTACTTTTAAGCTTCGTTTTTCGGTATAATTGAGGATATCATAGGCCAAAGCATCACTCGCATGAGAAAGGTCAATGGCAATGCCTTTACCACTCATGTAATCTAATAGTTTTTCTCCATCAGGCTTGAGTCCTACCGTTGCATAATTTCCCCCTCCAAAGCGATTTTCGTAGTGATGTGTAAAACTGATGTAGATAATTCGACCAGTTTTCTCAATAAAATGATCTAAACGCTCAAAAACTTTATCTAAGCTATCGTCTTCCTCGGCTAAACCTGAAGCATTTTCAATAGCTACCACTACTCCTACACCTCCGTTGGTTAGTGTGTGAGGCAACTTGGCTGCTTGAGTCACTGCTTTAAATGGTTGTTGAGCAATTAACGATTCAAAGGCAGGAATTTGCTTTTGAGCATACACTGTACTTCCAGATTCACTCGGTGAGTAAACTGCGAGTACTTGAAGCTTCACATTACCTTCTTGCATAAAAGGTAGCGCACAACCAATGTCTTCGGTATTGGCATAATGAGCGCCTTTATGCTCAGATAAATAGCTGAGCAGATCACAATGCATATCTATAATGGGAAAGGAAGTATTAGCCATGATGAGTTTGGTTATTTTGCAAGCAATTGAATAATGACAAAATGATAACGGAAATGTTCAATGGTCTGTTTTTACCGTTTATGGAAAATGTACTGCATAAACACTTTCTTTAAAGATGAGTAGAATCGTTGAAAAAACCAATCATCATCCCAAAAATCCTGAGTTAACTATTTATAAACTTTCCTTTGAAGAATCGTAATGCTTATAAACCATTTCGGCGATGAATTCACGCTTCCCTTCGGCTGTTAAACGATAACTTCTGACAAATTTTCCTTTTTCATTTTCTTCCACCTCAAAGTCAATTCTTCCAGTTGATAGTGCTTGCGAGGCACAGAGCCAAGCAGTGATTTTGTGAGGTGAAAGCTCAAATCGAAAACAGAAAGGGATGTTTACATTATTGAAGAACCGTAAATCTTTGTAACCATAAGCCACGGTTGCATCTGAGCCTAAAGGAGTGTAACGACTTTCTGCGTTATATAAATCGTAGGAATGGGTGTGGCGTTCTACTATATTTATACCTGCTTGTATTGCTAGGTAATAGAGCATTCCCGACAGTTGGCATAAGCCTCCCCCCACATTCGCAGAAAGGGTTTCGCCAATAATGCTTCTTCCTACTTTAAAACCATAAGCTTCGCTTGGTTCACCAACTAAGCGCCAAAAGGAAAATAACTCCCCAGGATAAATGATTAAGTTGTTGATAGCTGTTAGTGCCAATTCAATGTTATGTACTTTGTTAACAGCATACGTCGTTGATCGAATGGGTTGTGTAATGCAAAATAGTTTGGGCAACTGCTCGCCTGCTTCGATACGCTCAGGTGTGACTTGAACAAATGGGGTTTGTAATGATTTGACGCGATCTTTTAGGGAGATGAATAGAAGTCTGAGTTGTATGCGGATTTTTGGAGAAAGTATACGTTTCAGCAGTTTTTTCATGGCTTCTTGCGGAGAGTTATTAAATAATAAGAGGCATAGTATTTCAAAAAGTACTTATTAAGAAACGCGTCTAAGCGCAAAAATTGTTTTCTAATGGGTTTTGGAAATTGGTGAATGGGTAATAATAAAATGCCTTTATAGTCAACAAACTCCCAATTATTTCCCAAAAATGATTTAATTTCAGGTATATCGTAAGCGGTATTGCCGTGCCAACCTTTGGAGGTGTATTGCAGTTTTCTTCTGCGCCAAGCGGCAGGTAAATCGAAGATAAATAGTCCATTAGGCTGTAAAACACGATGCACTTCGGTTAAAATATCCCGAAACCTTACCTTGGTTAAATGCATGAGTAGGTGCATAGAACACACAGCATCGTAATAAGCTTCTGGAACAGGTATTTCCCAAGCAGAAGCGCAATACAATGCCTTTTCGGGGTATTTTTCTTTAGCCTCTTGCAGCATGG
>JBMYQA010000012.1:0-45593 GCA_049600855.1 Flammeovirgaceae bacterium
ATCTAGCTTTTTAGCTAAATCAGTAGCTACGTCTACGGCATGCATAGCTTGTTGGGAGAAGTCAATAGGAACGAGGATATGTTTGAACATGGTCTTAATTGGAATTTAGAATTTATACGAATATAGTGTTATCTAATGAATTATAACATTTCTGATGAACAGCCTTTGTAAGTACTATTATTGAGTAATTGATTAATAAAAAAGCATTTTTGAAATTTTTTCCGAAAAAAAGTCGGAAAAGTGAAACTATTTCTTCGATTAACCGTTTATATAAGTGTAAGACAATTTTAGAAAGTTAATTTTTTTAACAATATGTACCTTCAAATTCAGCAAGTAAAACATATGTATTCCTCTAAATTAACTAGCCCACCTCAGGTGATCTAACTCCATGGCGTTTTGTCTTATGCCAAATATTCTTTCCTGTAAATTGATTTAGGATAACTATTCCTTAATTACTTATTGTGTGTTCCAAACTGATTTAACGCAGTAGGAACAATATAAGCTTTTAGTTTTATAACTATAAAGCTTAATGCATTTTACAGGGCAAAAACTGCAAATGCTAACTTTTGTTTTGCATTTTAATCCCGTAACTATGAATTCCTTATTTTTAGAAATACAATATGCTTTTGCATTACTGATAGGTATTGGTTTACTGGGGCTAGTAATTGGTCTAGTATTCCAAAACTCCATGATGAATGCATTATCAGGTGCTTTAATTGCATTTAGAAAGCCGTATAAAATTGGTGACTTAATTGAAAGCAATGATTTAATGGGTACAGTTGAAAAAGTTACTCTACAACATACTCATATCAAACAGCTATCAGGAGAGTTAGTGATGATACCTAACAGAATGCTTATTCAAGCACCTTTGAAGAATTACTCACATTTAGGCTCACGAAGTGTTGAACTAGTTTGTGGCATTTCCTACGTTGAAAACTTGGAGGAAGTGAAATTTATCGCTTTAGAAGCGATCCATCGAAATGTAGCATTTGATGCTAATCAACCTGTAACTTTCTATTATCAAAACTTTGGTGATAGTTCCATCAACTTTGTTATTCAATTTTGGATTGAACAGTGTGGAGAATCTGATTATTTAGAAGCTAAAAGCGAAGCAATTATTGCAATTAGAAATGCTTTTGCGAGTAAGGGTATTGAGATTCCATTCCCAACACGAACGTTAAATTTTGGTGCAAAGGAAAAAGCTGCGCTCGGCGAAATTGCTGCGGCTCCTTTTTACAAAGCTACGAATGCTGCAAGGCCTAAAATGGTCGTTATGGACAACTAATTCTGTAACAAGCATTACCTACCAAAAACGTTTAATTTAAAATTGACAGCTATGACTACTAAAACCAATCGGGCAGTATCACCCGAATCGTTAGATGATATTAATGAAGAACTTGTTCAGCTTTTTGAAAATACCTCCTTTACAGATGAAGTCACTCGGCTTTCTGTAGAGTTGAGAGCCGTTGAACTCATAACGGAGAAACAGGTAATTGAAGACAAACTGAGAAAAATTGCTAGTTCACCCATTGAATGGAAAGAGGCTACATTAGAATTAAACCCTGAGTTTGAAAATAGCAAAGGACAATTTATTAAGAAGTCTCAGAGAGAATTAGCAAGATGGAAAAATAAGCTGAAAAAACTCCAACATAAAGCTAGGAAGCATAAATCATTTTTAGGGCAGGGCCTTCAGCAACGCATTCTGATGCTAAGAACCCGCAAAGATTTTCTACATCTCAAATTGGAAGAGATGAAAGCCGCTTCTAATAAGCATTGGAAACATGTGAAAAGCCAATTCGAATTACGAATGAATGAGTTTAATATGGCTTATCAAGAAGTTCTCCAAGAATTTTAATCACACTTAACGACTGTTCATTATTTCTATTTTAAACCATTAAATATACCATCATTATGGAAACCATATTCACCGAAAAGAAATCATTAACCAACGAAATTGAAGTAAAATTAAATAAGCAAGTAGAGCAAGAAGCAATTGCTTCGCAACACTATTTAGCTTTTGCGTCATGGTTACATACTCAAGGACTAGAAGGAACCGCAAAATTTATGTATCAGCATGCCGAAGAGGAGCGGATGCATATGATGAAGTTGATCAAATACATTAACGATGTTGGCGGACAAGCACAAATACCTGCCATCCCTGTAGTAAGAAATGCTTTTACCGATTTAAAAGAGGTACTAGACTTAGCTTTAGAACACGAGTTGAGTGTTTCACGGAGCATTAATCGTTTAGTAGAGTTTTGCCTAGATCGAAAAGATTTTGGCACCTTACAATTTCTCCAATGGTTCGTTGAAGAACAACGAGAAGAAGAAAAAATCACACGGAGGATACAAGAGTTATACCGTATTATAGGTACTCAAAATCAGGGAATTTGGCTATTTGATAAAGCCGTGAGCGAGCTTACTGAACAACCAGCTTAACCAGATATTTAAAATAACCACAAAATCATAAATCATTTATTCACCTATTAAATCTTTATTATCATGAAATATTTAACAAAACTTTTACTTGCACCACTGATTTTATGTTTGATGTCATCCAGTGCTTTCGCACAATATGACATAGAAAACGGGCTAACACATCATGAAGATGAGTTAGTACCTAGCATAAATGTGGAAATCAACTACGACAATCTACCCCGACTGCAATATGCTTGGGAGAATTACTTGGAGCGAAAGCTTACTGTTACTTCAGATACCTTATTGGATGAAGAAGCGATTCCAACAACTTCATTTACTGGAACAACAGTAGATCTTTACACGCAATTTGTAAGAAGCGATTCAGCAATTTATATGAAGCTTTATGCGGATTATGGGAATGGATATTTTTTATCGCCTTTTGAAGATGCTAGGGCCTATAAAAAGATGAAGCGCTTTACGAATAACTTCTTGGAAGAGTTTGCTTTTGATCAGCGAAAACAGCGGATGACAGAGCTCCAGCTAAAAGTGGATTATTTACAACAGGAAATTTTAAAGTATCAAGCTCAGAATGAGATTTGGGAACGTAATATTCAGGCATTAGTTACTCGGATGGAAGAAGATCAGCAAGCGAAAACGCAATTGTTACAACGGATGAAACGCCATGCTAAGCAACTTAGAAAGCTTGAAAATGCGTTGAATCACGAACAGCGACTTTTACGCAAGCTGATGAAAAAGAAGGATATGATCCCTTCTACTACTTCTATTCCGAAGTAAATGTGAAAGCACTACCTCAAACAAAAACCATTAATTGTTCATTACTTTTCACTCAAATAATTACCAATATGCTAACGATTAATCACTTATTATCACGTAAATCAATTTTATTTATTGCTCCTGACAATGAATACCTGAGTCAACTAACTTTTATGGTAAAAAAAGAGGGATACGCCCACTTTTTTGCTACAGATATGGCAAGAGCCAAACAAATTATTCAACAAGAAAAACCTGATATCGTATTTGTCTCTTGGGAATTTCGACGAGAAGTTGAGAACCTAAGAGGGATTTGTGAACAACCTTATTCCAGTTTGGTGATCATCGCAGAAGAGCATATTGGTAGTAAGGAAGTATTTGAAACATTAGAAAATGGTGCTGATGATTTTTTGCGACGACCGCTTGATGCATATCAAATGAAAGGCAAAGTGCATTTGGCGTTTCGGCTCACCAATGCCATGCGATGTGTAGAAAGTTTTGAGCTCAATAATCAGCATAAGGCAGAGTTACTTTCTGGAATTGGATTATCAGTTGCTGACCTAAATACTGGTGTGATGAATATAGAGGTATTGGAATAATCAACGTGCATTGAGTGATTAAACCTTTATTCCCACGATTCCAAATTGCCTATGTTATTTAAAAAAAAAAGAAAGAGCGTTTCCGATAAGAAAATTTATGATAAGCCAAAAGACGTTAAGCAAATACTAGATGAACAAATAGAAACTAGTTTGCATGAATTTAACCGCTCAAATATTGGCTTATTTATTTCCTCTTTTGCAGGAGGGATGGAGGTTGGATTCAGTGTGCTCTTAATGGGAACAATTTTTACGCTATTTGCTCATGATGTAAGTCCTGAGCTATTACACGTGTTACTCTCTTTCTGTTATCCAATCGGTTTCATTTTTGTAATCATTGGACGTTCTGAATTATTTACTGAACATACTGCTTTAGCCGTTTTACCAGTGCTAAATCGTTCAGTTGGCATAAGTAGTTTGATGATACTCTGGGGGTTAGTGTATGGAGGTAATCTATTAGGAGGTTATTTGTTTAGCTTACTAATTTCTCAAATTGGAATTATGAATGGCTTCATTTACGACGATGCATTTTTACATCTAGCAAATGAGCTTACCCATCATAAATGGTATAATATCTTACTGAGTGGCATGGTTGCAGGATGGATGATGGGTTTACTTGGCTGGTTACTGACTTCTTCGCAAGAAACGATCAGTAGAATCTTCGTGATCATTTTAGTGACCGCCACGATTGGTATAGCTGGCTTACATCACTGTATTGTCGGATCAATCGAAGTTTTTTCAGGAATGTTGGTACACGATTCTATCGTATTTTATGATTACCTCCATTTCTTAGTTTGGGCAACACTTGGAAACATTTTGGGAGGAGTTGTATTTGTAGCCCTATTAAAATTCGGACATATCCGAATGCTCCGATAACCAATTACTTTTTAATTATTAATCGAAAATCAAAGGAAATGACTAAACATGAATACTTAGAGAAAGCACTTACTTGGGTAAAAAAAAGAGCTTCTGTTTCAATAAAAGCTAAAAATAATGGATACGATGATCCCCAAGTATTTACGAGTCGGGCCAGTCAAGAAAAAGTTCAAGCTGACTTTTCTTTTATCACTAGAAAGGGAGAGAAGCACTACACAGATATCGCGCTGAAAAGCGAAAAACCACAACGACTGGTCACTCGATGGAAGTTACTAAGTACGATGGCTTCACTAAAAGATGGGAAGTTGCATCTGTTGACTCCCAGAGGGCATAAATCATTTACACGAAAGTTGGTGCAAGAATATAATATTCGAGCAGCGATATATTCTTTATAATGAGCTCGCCTAGCATTCGTTTCTTCAATTTTTAGTCGAAACAACGTGTTAGTAAGGCTTAACTCGCGGTGAACGAGAAACTTTCACCAATATCTATTTTTCAATTTAAAAGTAAACATGAAAACTGATCAACTGAGTTTTATTTCAAATGAAGCAGGAATTCCTAATCATGACAAAACAGCCATGAAGGTGGAGAAAAACATTAATCAATGGAAAAAAGAAAGAAAACACCGCAAAGTTAAGAAAAGCGCAAGCATGCCTTACTGGAAACAAGTAAGTACTTGCACGGTATTGTGACACTAATAGTGTAATTGTGTGATTTAAAAATGGAAGACAAAGGCATTTTGCCTTTGTTTTCCTTTAAAATGAATTTTTTAACCTTAAACTACTACGTAATATGGAATATTTAGCGATTGGCCTTGGAATTTTAACACTGATTTATACTGCCTATATCTATTTGAAGGATGGTGTTTATGAAGATAATTTTTAAAGAATCGCTTAAAATTACCTCAACGCAAAGAAATGAGAAATCGCAGAAGAAATATCATTAATCTCAAAAGGAATTTTAATGTATTTATGAAGTGGATTATGATTTTGTGGAGCTGCTGACGCTAAGAAAATCACAGGAATGTGATCGAGTTGATTCGCCAACAGATACCATTTCAACCGCTCCCCGTACGGATCTGTCGAATTAAAGTAAATAATTAGCTCTACTCCATGTGCAATATCATCGTCATGAAGGATATAATTATCTTTAATCCTTGTTTGCTGAACCCCATTCAATAATAGAATTTCATTGAGGTTATCAGCCAGGGTAATATCGTCTGAAATCACAAATATCATGTAACAAAGGACTAGAATATATTAATCATTTACTATGACGGACATCATTGCGATAAGTGATTCATACAATTAATTCGGGATTGTGATGGTAAATGAAGTGCCTTTTAATTCTTGACTCTCAAATGAGATCTCTCCTCCCATAATTTCTACATACTTTTTAATAATATTTAGGCCTAATCCTGTGCCTTTGATATTGCCTACATTACTTGCGCGGAAAAAGCGGCTAAAGAGTCTTTTTTGATCTTCAAGAGGAATGCCAATTCCTTGGTCTTTTACCACAATTATGATGGAATCCGCAATGGATAAGGTGATGTAAATGGTAGCACCCTCATCGGAATATTTAATGGCATTAGATAATAGGTTCGTAATGCAAGCTTTCATCAAGTTTTGATCAATAAGCACATATGCATTATCATCCTGAAATTGATATTCTACACGTTGTTCTTTTTTCTTTAACCCTTCTAAGTGATAAATCGTTTCTTGTATAAATTCATCCAAATCTGTAGCTACAGGACTGTTTTCAACCATTCCTTCTTCGAGTTTTTCTAAGGAGAGAAAGTCGCTGAGAATGGTGTTTAAGTTTTTTACCGCATTTTTAATTCTATTTGTATGTTTGAGTTGTGAGGCGATATCTCCTCGTTCGATGTATTTCTCAATGAGACCTGCAGAGGATAAGATGGTGCTTAGCGGGGTGCGAAATTCATGGGAAGCAATGGAAATAAACTTGGATTTTAAATCACTTAAGGATTGTTCATCAAGTAATAATTTTTCAAGTTGTTGTGTTCGAATTTCAACTTCTTTTTCTAGCTTTTCAGTATTTACTTTTTGGGTGGTGATATCTTTCACAAAAGCAACCGCCATTTTGCTGGATTCCAACGAATACACACTTAAACTGATTTCTACAGGAAATTTACTGCCATCTTTTCTGAGGGCAAATAACTCTTGACCTGAGCCCATTTCCCGAGGCTTCGGATTACGAAAATAATTTTGTGTATGATGTCTATGTTTGCGGTGATATTCTTTAGGAATTAATCGCTCCACCGTACTGCCCACTAATTCAGCATTCGTATAACCAAAAAGCTTTTCAGCATTAGGATTAACAACTACAATTCGCCCTTCTTCATTAATAACAATTATCCCAATTGTTGCATATTGGAATAACGTTTTAAACCCTGCTTCGTTTTCGAAATGAATAAGTTGTTCTATCATAGAATTAGCTTATGCCTTAGGCGTTACACTCTATTAAACAAAAAAAAGGAAAAATACACAGATAGAGCTTGACTTTTGTCAAGTGCCTACAATTATAATTTACAAAATTAATCCCCTAAATTACTAATTTTTGCCAAATGATGCCTGCTGATTACCTCAATGCCTTTGTCAGTGGTTGTGATAAATCCTTCTTTTTCAAGCTTAGCCAATTGCCTACTCACAGTCTCTGGAACTGAGCCAATCATTGAGCTAATGTCTTTTTTTCGGAGCTTAATAATGCTGGGCTTCCCATATTTCTTGATCGCTATTTGGTCTAGGGTCAGTAAGGCGGCACATAAACGTTGCTCTACACTTTTTGATGCCATGTCCACCATGCCCGAAATAGAATCTATGGATCGTTCGCACAATAAATCAATCACTTCAAAGGCAAATTCATTGTCTGTTTTAATCGCTGCAAGGAAAATATCTTTAGGAAAAAAATAAATCTCAGTATTTTCGATGGCAGTGGCTGAAGTCATGTAAGACCAATATTTTAGTAAAGAAAGATAGCCAATAAAATCGTGCGAATTCGCTATTCTAATAATAATTTCTTTTCCATTAGCCCCAATTCGAGTGATTTTAACAGCTCCTTTTCTAATGTAAAAAATACCTTTGGGTACTTCACCAAAGCGATATATATATTGGTCTGATTCGTAATATCGCGTTTTTTGTTTTTTATTATCTGATTGACTTAAGTATAATTTCTCAAGCTTCTCAAATAAATTCTCCTTATTCATCATGTTAGTTAGTTGCTTGGTTCACTTCTGTACTGTTTATTAAATTCGTTTTGTAAATATAGTGTCCATTATGAATCGATCTGTTTTTTATACCATGTTTTTGAGGGAAACTGTACTATAGTATCTGTTGTTACTTGGTAACAAGTGGTATGAGTCGGTCGATCGTCGGTAAAGGTTGACTTTTTCCAGCGCAAGATTTGACAACGTAATTTGGTGACTGCAAGTTCACAGTCTACTCATTATTGATAAATGCATATGAATACTGCCGCAATAAAAAAATATTGGATGATTCACAACCCACACCCTGTTAGGAGCCGTGCTACGGGCACCCTGATCGCAGATGGGTATATTGAGTTGATATTGGTGGAAGGACAAGTCATTATTCAGTTGAACGATCACGCTGAAACGTATTATTCGGGAGTCTATTTAATCGGACAGTTGCAAGGAAAAGCAGCATTAATATTAGCCCCACAAACGAAAGTGCATTTTTTTAAGCTCCATGCTTGGGCTAATGGTATGGTAACAGTTGTACCATTCGTGGAACTTACCAATCAAGTGATCGCCCTTGCTGACATTAACCCATCACTTGCCTCTACTATTAAAGAGGTACATGTAATAAGTACAATTCCCAGTTTGATGCATTTCATCAATACCAAATTGCATACAAGTTCCCACAATGCCTCCACTTCATTATTTATCAAAGAAGCTACGCAAAGACTCATGATACAAAACTTGGAGTTTGGAAATGTGAAAAAGCAACTATTGACCGAGTTTAGGATTTCTGCTAAAACCATGGAAACAAAGTTTAAACAGCACATTGGTTTAACGCCAAAGCAGTTTTCATTAAAAGTAAACCTTAGAAAAGCGGTGGAAAACATGATCTATAACCCCTCACACGAATCCCTTACGGAATTGGCCTTGAGTAGTGGTTTTTACGATCAATCGCATTTCATTCGCTCATTTAAAACCGTATTTCATACCGTGCCTAGTCAATTTCAGGCAAAGTCTTACTTTATTCCCAATTCCAAAGAAGAACTTCGTTTTTATACAATTTAATCTTTGATATTCATGATTCCTTTGCATAAAACATTGAATTATGAATGATAAAATCATTGTTGCGATACTATCTCTAAGCTGCTGCTTCAGTTGTAATCAGTCTTTACGACAAGAGATAATCACTGAGAATGAGGTGGAGTCTTTAACGCTCATCAAAAGAAAGGGAACGGCATTCGAAAAAGGGTTCCAATATGGGGACCAGGCAAAAGAGGACATCAAAGGGCAGTTAGCTGTTTGGGAAGCCTTGATTCAACAAGAGCTTGACCTTTCCCAAGATTCGCTTTACTGGGAAATTGCAAAAAATACAGGATTTGTACAGGCGATTCATCACTATGCGCCAGACTTACTTAAGGAGCTTGAAGGCATGGCTCAAGGGGCAGAGGTACCCTTAAATCACCTTTTATGCCTCAACATGGCTGAAGAAATCATCATTTACTTTTCGCAGGGGTATAAAAAATGTACCACCATTGGTGCGAAAACACAAACGCAACACCTGATTGCGTATAACCTTGACCTTCCTGATTTTTTGAGGAAATTCAAACCCGTGGTGTTGCAGGATGAACAGCAATTTATTTATGGTTTCCCTGGTATTATTGCCACAGGTGGCATGAATCGGAATTTTGTGGTAACCACTAATTCGCTCTCAGAACTGAATATGGATATTAATGGGTTACCACTCCCTTTTATGGTGAGAAAAATGTTGCAATGTGCCAGTGAACAAGAAGCCATTAAGCTACTCAAATCTACTCCCTTTGGCGCACCACAAAACTTGATGATTGTTGGCCGACAAGGAATTTGGGATTTTGAATGTTCTGCCAATGCAGTGCTGCCTTATGCTCCAATGGATTCGGTGATTTACCACACTAATTTCCCTTTAGTGAGTAGAGATATGCGTGAAAAATCAGAATCAAATGCATCATCTTGTGAGCGATTTACCTATTTAGATAGCCTATTTAAGGGAAACGGGACGAAGGCAAACCGCAATGCAAATGCTTTGGAGGAAGCGATAGGTAATCGTTCAAGCAAGATTCGATATGAAGAAAATTATTTCAGCTTTTTAGGAAAATACCCGATTGATCGCACAGCAAGCGCCTATTTGGAAGTGCTTGTTCCCAAAACAACGAATCATCCAGTTCTACTAAGTTTTTCAACACAAAATCAATGAACATGTCGACATTAATTGTGAACCTCCAGCGTG
Source organism: Flammeovirgaceae bacterium (assembly GCA_049600855.1). Classification (GTDB taxonomy): domain Bacteria; phylum Bacteroidota; class Bacteroidia; order Cytophagales; family Flammeovirgaceae; genus JBMYQA01. Next base: position 10,139 of record JBMYQA010000012.1, read on the forward strand.
GATTGTACTGTTCCAGCTTGGTCATTTTACTGCTCTTAGTTTATGAACCATCCATACATGCGCAGCTAAAAACGGCAAGTGGTAAAACGCTTCAAACCGATGAAGTCGATGCATTTATTCGCGAGCAAATGCAGAAGCATCGGATTCCCGGACTTTCACTAGCCATTATTAATAGAGCAAAATTAGTGTATCATCAGACTTATGGCGTGCAAAATACCCAAACACAAGCAGCGGTGAATCGTTCCACAATTTTTGAAGCCGCTTCGATGTCTAAAAGTGTTTTTGCATATTTTACTATGAAAATGGTAGATCAAGGCTTATTGAGTTTAGATACGCCCCTTTATCGCTACATGCCCCACAAAGACATTGAGCACGATGAACGTTACAAATTGATTACGGCTAGAATGGTGTTGGCCCATACATCTGGATTTCCGAATTGGCGTTTTCACAATGAAGATGGCAAGTTGGACATTAAATTTAAGCCGGGTACACAATTTTATTATTCAGGAGAAGGGTATGAATATTTGGCAAAAGTCTTGGCTCATTTGCTGCATACGGATTTTAATGGCTTAGAGAAAGTGATTGCTGAGCAGGTGTATCAGCCCTTAAACATGCGAAATTCAGGATTTATCATGACGGATCAACTCACAGAGCATAAAGCTTTGGGCTATGAAGATGGACAATACAGTGATGGACTGCCAGCAGATTTAATCAAACCGTACTTTGGAGCCTCATTTGGCTTGCACTCAGAAGCGGTTGATTTTTCAAAATTCATGATCGCCTTAATGAAGCGTAAGGGATTGACGAAAGCAGCATACAAGGAATTATATCGTGAACAAGTGGTATTGCCCAAGGAGGAATCGTTGAGAACAGAAGATGGATTCGATTCGTGGGGATTAGGCGTAATTCGGGCAACTACACCACAGGGACTAAAGCTAACTCATGGCGGTATGAATCCGAGTTTTCAATGTTACTACATGATTTTACCAAGTAAAAAATTTGGCTTTGTTTTTTTTGGAAACAGCAATACTGCGATCAACATGGTAAAAGAGTTAGAGCAGTATTTATTGGGAGATTGAGCTAAATGGATGTCTGATAAATTTCATTACAAAATTTACCAGACATCCTCATCAAATCATTTGAGTGTGTAACAATTTGTACGCCTAGCTTCTAAAAGCTTTATACGCATTAATCAACCCATTAGTCGAGCTGTCGTGTGAGCTGACTGTGGTATCGTCAGTGAGCTCAGGGAGAATGGCTTTGGCTAATTGTTTACCCAGTTCTACGCCCCATTGATCGAACGAGAAGATGTTCCAAATTACGCCTTGGACATAAATTTTATGTTCGTACATGGAAATTAAAGCGCCAAGTGTTCTTGGATCAAGCTGCTTGAATAAAATGGAATTGGTGGGCTTATTTCCTTCAAATACCTTGAACAGCTTCAAAAAGGCAATTTCTTCGGCAGATTTGCCCGCTTTTTCCAACTCAGCTACCACTTCTTCTTCTGATTTTCCATTCATCAATGCCTCGGTTTGGGCAAAGAAGTTCGACAATAATTTTGGATGGTGATCGCCTGTAGGATTTTGACTAATGGCGGGAGCTAAAAAATCACAAGGAATCAACTTTGTGCCTTGGTGAATCAACTGATAGAAAGCATGTTGCCCATTGGTTCCCGGCTCTCCCCAGAGTATTGGACCTGTTTGATAATCCACTTTATTGCCTGAGCGATCTACGTATTTCCCATTGCTTTCCATGTTTCCTTGCTGAAAGTAAGCGGCAAATCGGTGCATATACTGATCATAAGGAAGAATAGCTTCCGACTCTGCTTCGTAGAAGTTATTGTACCAAATGCCAATTAAGGCTAGGATTACAGGGATATTTGCCTCAAATTTCGTAGAAGCAAAATGCCGATCCATCGCATGTGCGCCAGCCAATAGCTCCACAAAATTGTCGTATCCGATGGTACAGGCAATGGAAAGTCCAATGGCTGAGCAGAGGGAGTAACGTCCGCCTACCCAATCCCAAAACTCGAACATATTCGCCGTGTCAATGCCGAAGTCGGCAACTCCTTTGGCATTCGTGGAAAGCGCTACGAAATGTTTTTTTACCTGTTCTTTATCTTTTGCCGCATTCAAAAACCAATCGCGTGCGGTATGGGCATTGGTCATGGTTTCTTGTGTGGTAAAGGTTTTCGAAGCAATCATGAAAAGCGTGGTTTCAGGATTAACCTTTTTCAGAGTTTCCACAATATGTGTTCCATCCACATTCGAAACAAAATGTGTGGTGATGTGCGCTTTCTTATAGGAACGCAATGCTTCAGTAACCATAACAGGGCCAAGGTCTGACCCGCCAATACCGATGTTCACAATATCCGTGATGGCTTTATCGGTATAGCCTTTCCATCCCCCTGAAAGTAGGCTGTCAGAAAAAGCTTTCATTTGTGCCAATACAGCATTCACGGCTGGCATAACATCTTTCCCATCTACCAAAATGGGCGTGTTAGATTGGTTTCTTAAAGCAGCATGTAATACTGCCCTTCCTTCTGTGGCATTAATGGTTGCGCCAGAAAAGAGTTGTTGAATCGCATCTTCAAGCTCGCACTCCCTAGCCAATGCGACTAAAAGCTCCATGGTTTCTTCGGTAATCAAGTTCTTGGAGTAGTCCACTAAGATATCTTCGAACCGCGTACTGAATTTATTGAAACGATCAGAATCCGCAGCGAAAAGATCTTTAAGGTGCGTGGATTTCGATTGCTCAAAGTGAGTTTTTAACTTTTTCCAAGCGTCAGTTTGAGTAGGGTTAATAGACTTTAGCATCGTATTCAGATTGATTTAAATGGATCCAATAATAATATACCCCAATTTTACTTTTCAAATGGAGGGATAATTCATGCCTAAAACTGGAATGTAATGATACCGAAACAAAGTTGAAAAGGGAAATGAATAGCATGTAATCGTTTGTTTGTTTTCTATTAAAAAAACAGGGTAGAACAGTCATCTTGATCTGTTGAGCAGTTCAAAATTGGAGTTAGTTAGCGTTATTCGAGAATTGCTGAAAACAATAAGCCTTTCAGCAGGGTTATCTTTTTGATTTTTGTATCAAAAATTACAAAAGCCAATACATAATGATCGAACTAACTGATATAGAAAAGGAAAATAAAATACTGAAGGAAAAATGCGAATCACAGCAAATGATGTTAGACATGACGAGTGCCTACATGACACAGATTCGCGAAGAATTAGAAGATTCTAAAGCTAAGCTCTCGGAGGCTTACAAACACATGAAAGATGGGATTAAGTATGCTGAACGCATTCAGAAATCTTTATTAATGTCCTACGAACATGTGAATGAAATTTTTCCCAATGCATTTATTTATTACAAGGCAAAAGATATTTTAAGTGGGGATTTTTATTGGTTTTATCAAGATGGCCCCATTAAGTATGTCGCTGCCATTGATTGCACAGGGCATGGCGTACCAGGAGCTATGTTAACCGTTTTAGTGAATTCGCTGTTGGTTCAAATCGTAAAAGAACGTAAGTTGCGAAATCCACAAGGAATATTAGCAGAGCTAGATCGACTGGTAGATTATCATCTAAGTGATGAAACGCATCAGGTAGAAGTGAAAGATGGACTAGACATTGCATTTTGTGTTTTTGATACTGATCAAGATATTCTTTATTTTTCGGGAGCGCATTTACCTGTTTATATTATTCGTAATGGCGAATTAGTGGAATACAAAGGAGCACGTTATTCGCTAGGCGATAATTCTGAACGGAAGAAAGTACTCAACACACAAGAAATTCACCTAAAGCAAGGAGACTGTATTTATTTATTTTCTGATGGATACGTTGATCAGTTTGGTGGTGCAAAAAACCAAAAATTCATGAAGAAAAACTTCAGAAAACTTCTTCTGAAACATCATGATTTACCTATGGCACAACAGAAAAAACAATTAATTGAGAACATTACTTCTTGGAAAGGAGGGCTTAAACAGACTGATGACATCTTAATTATTGGTATTAACTATTAATTATTTTTTTGGATGAAAGTTTTATTAGAAGATAAATACACGCTCACCATTGTATTTGAGAGTGAATATGCAAAAGTTTACCTCGTAGAAGGGCACAAGGTACTGATTTGTGAGGCTTTAAAGGAATACATACCAATAGAGAATTTCAAATACGTATTTTTATCGATGGCACCTTTAGTAAAGGAGCATCAGATCGAGAAGTTTATTTTTGATAAGCGAAACCTTCGAGCTTTCCATCAGCCTTCTATGGAATGGTATTTTATCGAATGGAAAAAGCAAATGTTGGAGATTGGTTTAAGTGTCCATCGGAAGATTTTGCCAAAAAAACTCGCTTGGTTTGAACAAGCTGTACAAGCAGGTCGAGCTAAAATTCAAAATGACTATCCAGACAATATCATTGCCAAGTTAGATGTCCAATACCGCAATAGCATTGAAGAAGCCATTGAATCTTGAGTGTTCAGCAACTTTTTCTGTATGAGGTTGAAGGGAGGAGGTATACACGTTTAAATCGGCTCAACTGCTATGGGGCAAAAATGCATCAACTTGGGAACAAGAATTTTTGTAGTGCTGTTTGGGTTAGCAATAACGTGTGAATTTTAACTAATGACAAAACAAACATCTTCAGCGCTACTTTCAGGTATTACCACGTTTGCCGCAGTTTTTTTAGGAGGATACTTTTTAGTTAAGCAATTTATCCCAATTCACAATTATGCCACACTGAAATGGATCCCCATTTTACTTTGTGTTTTAGGATTTTGGATGAGTGGACGAGACAATAGGGAAACTCCAATCAACTACCTTCCTTATTTATTTGTTCAACTCATAGTACTCTACTTTTTCCACTTTTTACAATTTCCATTTGTCTTTGTTTTAGTGATTGTAAGCGCACTGGCACTAGTGTTGTCTAGGAAAGAAGTGAAATGGAACTACAAGGGATTATCCTTATTGACTATTGCTGGGATTTTTACATTTTACCTGTTTGCTCAACCTTTGATTATTAAAAAGAGTGGCTTTGGTTATGATGAAAAAGGGCAATTAGTAAATGCGCTTGTATTGTGGGGAACAGCTGAAAACCAACTCAAAGAATTACCATCAAGTCAGTCGTATTTTACTCAAGACCAACAACGTATGAGTTTGGAGCAATACAAGGGTAAAAATCTCTTCATTACCTTTTGGGCGACTTGGTGCGGACCCTGTATGCGTGAAAAACCGCATTTGGAAAAGTTGAAAACGCGATTCAAACATGATCCGAATGTCGCTTTTATAGATATCGCTATTGATGATCATCAAGACCGCTGGATGAATTATCTAAACAAAAAACAACCTCAAGGCATTCAACTCATTGCTGATAACAGCTACGAAACGAAACAAGACTTTGAATTTAGAAGTATCCCCACCCATGTGATTGTAAATACAGAGGGCGTTTACAAAGTCTGTAATCAATTTAAGTTAGCAAGAAAACTGTTAGTAGATAACACGAAGGTAGATACTTATGTAGGTGCAAAATGATATGGTTTCTGCTACTTATTTCAATTAAATGACTGCCTAAATGCTAAAGGAGACAGGTTAGTCTTCTTTTTAAAGAGTTTACTAAACGATTGAGCGTGTTCAAATCCCAAGTCGTAGGCAATTTGGCTAACCGATAATTGGGTGGTTGATAGTTTTTCTTTTGCCTTTTCAATGACCTTATTCTGAATGTGTTGTTTGGTGCTTTGTCCTGTTAAATGTTTGAGCATGCTGCTTAAATAGTTGGGAGAAATGGCGAGTGTTTCAGCTATAAACTGAACGCTTGGTAAGCCTTGAGTGGTTAACGCATGATCATTAAAATAATCAGCCAATAGTTGTTCTAAGCGAGTGAGAATTTCGTGATGGTGTTTTTCGCGAGTAATAAATTGGCGTTTATAAAAACGTTCTGCATAACTCAGCAACAACTCCAGTTGAGAAATCATGATATTTTTGCTGAAGTCATCAATGGTTGAGCGGTATTCGCGCTGAATATTTTGTAGAATTCCCTCAATGATGCTTTCCTCCTTTTCAGAAAGAAACAAGGCTTCATTAAGGGAATAGTTGAAGAATTGATACTGCTGAATCTTTTTAGCCAAAACCGTATTCCACAGGAAGTCAGGATGGATCAGTAAAATCCATCCTGATGGTTTATATTGAGCAAATCGCTGGTCAATTTTTATAGTGAAAACCTGATTAGGTGCGAAGAAAGACATCAAGCCTTCATCAAAATCATAATCTAATTGACCATATCTAAACTTGCCAACCACATTTCTTTTCAAAGCAATTGAATAAAACTTTTGTATCCACTTTAACTCACGTTCAGAATGGTTCATAGCGCCATAATCAACTAAGCTAATCAAAGGATGTTCGGGCTGAGGAAGTCCTTTGGCCCGATGAAACTCACTAAGTGTGTTGAATTTTTGATAATTGTCCATGTTTTATTCAATTGTTACACTAACGATTAAAGATAAGCAATAAGTTGATGCATTCCAGACGAATTCGGTAATCCAACTGTTCGGCTTACCTGCTTAAATGTTCATGCCACCTGAAACTTCGATTCGCTGTGCATTAATCCAATATGCTTCATCGGTACACAAGAAAGCAACCACAGCACCAATGTCTGTAGGCAAGCCGACACGTCCTAATGTTGTATCAGCAGCTAACGCTTGATTTAATTCTTGATTATCTCTTACAGCACCGCCCATAAAGTCCGTTTCAATGGCTCCGGGGGCTATAACATTTACTCTAATTTTACGCGAGCCCAATTCTTTTGCCTGATATTTAGTAAGTGTTTCTACGCCTCCTTTCATAATGGCATAACTCGCAAAACCAGGAATGGCAAATCGCGTAAGACCGCTAGAGATGTTGATAATGCCTCCTCCGTCATTCATACTTTTTAGTGCAAATTGGGAGATGAAAAAAGGTGCCATGAGGTGAACATTTACCATGTCGTTAAAACCATCAAGGGCAGCATCTGGATAAGGTGAGGGCGCAATTCTTCCCGCATTGTTAATTAAATAATCGAAGGTAGTCACACTAAAGTGCGCTTGAAGTGCAGGAATCAATTTTTCATTGAAAAACGGTTCGTATGCATCATATTCAGCTACATCTAATTGTAAGACGATGGCCTTTTGACCTGCTTCTTCAATTTTAGTGCAAGTTTCATTGGCTGCAGCTTGATTGGAATGATAGGTGATGACAACATCTAAACCCTTTTTAGCTAGATTAATCGCCATATCGCTACCTAAACCTCGGCTTCCGCCTGTTACTAATGCAATTTTATTCTTTTTCATGTCTCTAAGGATTTGTTTTTTACAAAAGTCGCAAGGGAGAAGCTGGGAAATGTATCCAAATCTAAGGTTGTTGTAGCCAAAACGAAGGTTTCTAGTCTACCCTTCAATGATGAGTCTGTATAAGGTGTGTAGCGATGTTGTGTTACATTAAGTTTAACTAAAATGATTTTTTGTTAACTAATTGTTAAATAATAATTTCTACTTTTACCTAGATAAGTTTGAATAGTTTAATTAACATTTATTAGCAAGTACTTTTTTAGAGTTGTACTTTTTTTAAAATTAGGTCTAAAAGTTACATGGATTCACGAAGGGGCTTCTACTTTATTTATGGCCTTAATTTTATTTAGATACATGTTTTTTTGTTCATAAGTAGCCTTAAAAGTAGTTGGATTAGAAATTGAAATTATCCGATAATTTTTGAAAATAGCGCTGCAGACTCATTATAAATAAAGTGCAACACTGTTGCAGATTAATGACTGAAGCATTGATTTTTTTATTTAAAACGCATCTATAGTTTTGCCGCCGTATCTAATATGTATTTCAAAACTATTTAACCTCATTATGAAAAAATTTAATTTACTTTTTATGCTTGCGCTAGCAGCTTTACTGTACAGCTGTTCAAATGTAGAAGAACAAGAGTTAGTAGAGCTTTCTGATGAGCCTTCAAAAGAGCAAGAAATTCCAGGAAAGTACATTGTTGTTTTTCAAGATGATTACATCGCCAGTGGCCGTATGAGCGAGCCAATTTTTACAGATCGTGCTGCTAAAATTGCTTACACTGCTCGTAAATCAGGCGAATCACTTGCTAAAATGGAAAGCTTCTTAAGCACTAATAAAATTGGTGCAGAGAAAGTAAGTCACCGTTATACTTCTGCAATTGCTGGTTTTGCTGCTGAGCTAACTGATAAGGAAGTAGAAAGATTGAAAGCTGATCCAAATGTACTTTCTGTTGAGCCAGATCGTGAAGTATTCATGCAAGAGTTCTGGGTTGAAAGCGTAGAAACTGCGGAAGAAGCTGCTGCAAAAAATGTAGTTGCTCGTCAAACACCTTGTGCAGTAAGTAATGCTGGTGGTGTTGGAAATGGTTCAGGTTCAAATACTTGGGTTTGGGTAGTAGACAGCGGTATCGACTTAGATCACCCTGATTTGAATGTAGTGACTAACACTTCTTATGCGCGTTCTTTTGTAGGTGGTTCTGCAAATGATTGTAATGGACACGGAACGCACGTAGCTGGTATTGCTGGTGCTATCTCAAATAGCATTGGTATCAGTGGTGTTTCTGCTGGTGTTCCTGTTGTGCCTATTCGTGTATTTGGTTGTAGCGGTGGAAGTAGCTCTTCTACAATTATTGCTGGTATTGACCATGTTGCTGCAAATGATATTTCTGGTGATGTAATGAACTTAAGCTTAGGTGGTTTCTACGGAAGCGGATGTTCTTCTGGTAGCGCTTACAGAAGTGCAGTTAACCGTGTAGCTAATGGTGGTACACATGTAGCAATTGCTGCTGGTAACTCTTCTGCTAATGCAAACTTATACCAGCCAGCTTGTCTTAACGGTTCAAGAATATACACAGTAGCTTCTATGACTTGTGGTCAGTCATTCTCATCATTCTCAAACTTTGGTGTAGGCCCTATCGACTGGATCGCTACTGGTTCAAGTGTATACTCTACTTACCTTAACGGTGGTTACGCAACATTAAGTGGAACTTCAATGGCTTCTCCAGTAGTTGCAGGTATCTTACACCAGCGTAATGGCGCTCCTCGTCAGTGTGGTACTGTAACTCGAAGTGGGGTAACTTATAGAGTTGCTTGTCGCTAGTCTGAGTAGCACTCGATAAACATACTGTTTAGTAGAATTTAATTACGGCAATACAGGAAATGAAGTACTGTATTGCCCGTAATTATTTTATGCCTTTCACTAATGAGCATGTCGTTTTTGGCGGACTGTATAATTTTTTAAAATGCAACTGTGTTGCAAATTAATTATACTTTTTTTTCATTTGTACTTATGGAAAAAGCAAAAAAGACAGGAGCGAGAATTTTAGCAGCGTATTTCTTTATGCTTCCTTTCTTATTTGCATTACATGGATTAGCCCATGAGCATCATATGCATGAGCATGCTCAAGTTGAAGCAATCCTTGTGCAAGATGTGACTGATTGTGTTCTTTGTGAGCTATATCATAATCAAGTTGCTGTCACTCAAACTGCTGTGACTGCTTGTATTGAAACGCCAACTACAACAATCCAATATCATTTTTTACCAGATGTTGTCAACGTATTTATCCTTTTTCCCACTCTCCGAAGTCCTCCCATAGCCTAATACCTTGCTTTTCCTTCAATTTTTAATGGGTGTTCTAGTGCATTCAATTCAACTTGATTGATGAATTTGAGTCCCATGAGTTTATTCTGTAGCCTAATTATTTAGGCTCAACCTAGAAATGCACAGCCTTTTCGGCAACATACATAAACATGAGATAACCAACTGATAGTGAGATTGTTTAAAACGTTATAACTAAGCATATGAAACGCTTAAATTTGTTGTTGTGTATGTTAGCACTTGTGCAGCACATATCACTTTATGCACAAGATCATGATCAGAACTTCCCACCTCCTGAAAATCCTCCTGAGGTTAACGTGATCAAAACGACCGAACCCATTCAGGTTGATGGACGGCTCGATGAGTCCATTTGGGCTAAAGCAAACGCGATTACGGAGTTTTTTCGACGAGAACCAAGGCAAGGAGGAACCATTCGATATGAATCAGAAGTAAAATTTGTGTATGACGACAAATACCTGTATGTAGGCGCTTTTTGCAAAGATTCAGTAGGAATTAAAGGGATTAGAGTACAAGATTTAAGAAGAGATTTTAGCTGGGGGGAAAATGATATTTTTGGGATTGCTTTAGATCCTCAAAACCTGAAACAGTACGCACAGGCTTTTCAAACGACTCCTTATGGCAATCAGCGCGATTTACAAAACTTCAATGGCAATACCTTCGATACAGGATGGAATACCCTGTGGAGGGTGAGAACACAACGGTTAGAAAATGGATATACGGTAGAATTTGCAATTCCTTTTAAATCCTTAAGGTATAATCTCCCCGCTGATGGCAGCAAGTTTGTAGATTGGGGAATTACTTTAGTCAGGTATGCGAGAAGGGATATTGAAGTATCCTCTTTTCCTGCAATTCCGCAATCTTTTACCCCCTATCGCATGACCTATGCTGCTCGGCTTACAGGAATAGAAGTTCCTCCTCCATCTGCAAATGTGCGCATAGAGCCTTACATGCTCTATCAATACGAGAATTTGGAAGAGGGCACAAATACAACAACTGACAGAAACTTTAAAGTAGGCGGAGATGTGAAATGGGCTATTAACCCTCGCGCTGTAGTTGATCTTACCTTTAATACGGATTTTGCCCAAGCTGATGTAGATCGTGCAGTCAATAACCTCGAACGGTTCAATATTTTTTTCCCTGAAAGAAGGCAGTTTTTTCTGGAAAACTCTGGAATTTGGGCGGGAGGACAACAACAAGCGATTCGCCCTTTTTTCAGTAGAAGAATAGGCTTGCGTGGAGAGTTTAATGCAAATCCAGCGCCAATTGATGTGGGCGCACGATTTACTCAACGTACCGATAAACAAGCAGTTGCAGGGTTGTATGTTCGGCAAGGGGAAACATCCGATTCGCCTGGAGCACATTTTGGAGTGGTTCGTTATTTAAGAAACTTTGGTCGGGAAAATAACATTGGAATGATGGTGACACACCGAAGAGATGATGCAAGCTCTAAATTAGGGCTAGCCGAAAATAATAACACAACAATCACCATAGATGGACAATTGCGGCCCACAAGCGAATGGGACATGCAATACCTATTTACCACTTCCATTGATCAAGAAACGGGAAAAACAGGTTATGCAGGACGGCTTTTTGCAGGAAATCGTAGTAATAAATATTATTTTGGATGGGTGACGGAATATACCGATGAAAATTACAACCCCGGAATTGGCTTTGTTCGCCAAAATAATGTGATTAGGCATAACCCTGGAGGTTACTACATTTGGCGACCTAAAAAAATTAATTGGATCAGGCGATGGGATCCAGGAGTTTTTGTGAATTACAACCACGATGCCACAGATCCCGCCAACTTTCAACAAGCAAGTATCTACATCTTCCCCGTTTATTTATGGTTTAAAGACAATAGCTTCTTAGAAGTGTCATTCACACCCACTTGGCAAAATATCAATTTTGATTTTGCGCCATTAGGATTGAAAATTGCGGAAGGAAACTATTTCTATACCCGCTATTGGATTCAATACAATACCGATCGTTCTAAAAAGTGGTCTTTAGATTTTGGGTATAATTTTGGAAAGTTTTATAATGGCACTCGAAATACCATACAAACATCAGCACGAATTGCACCAATTCCGCATGCAACGCTGACGATTGATTATGAATTTAATGCCTTGAATGGAGTGGGGGAGGATAATAGTAATCTTGAAACCCATCTGACTACGATAGGAGCAAGGTTTGCGTTAAACCCACGTATACAACTTTCAGCCTTTTATCAATACAATACCTTTGATGAGCAAGGGAGGTGGAATGTTCGTGCAAGCTGGGAATATAAACCGTTATCGTTTCTGTACCTAGTTTTCAATGATACGCGAATCGATGAGTTCGCAACTCCATTTCAAGAGCACCAATTCATCGGGAAGGTAACGTATTTGAAACAGTTTTAAACACGTTCATTAATTGACAAATTCAATATAAAATCATGAGGAGGAAAATACTACTGGGTTTATGCTTACCACTATTATTTGCATTTACTCAAAATGACAGCGACAGCTACCCATTAACTTGGGATTTATTGAAAAAGCACGTTTCATTTACCGAAAAGTATAACAAGTCTGTAGATTTAGTGCTGTTGTATCCCACATTTTCAGAGGAAATCAAGAAAATGGATGGCAAAAAAGCACATTTGAAAGGCTATATGATTGAATCAGATCCTGCTGCTGGAATATATGTACTCTCTAGGTATCCTATGGCACAATGCTATTTTTGTGGAGGGGCTGGACCAGAATCTATTGTTGAAGTTCAATTAAAGAGTAAATCAAAACGCTATCGTACAGATCAACTCGCAACCATTACGGGAGTTTTTGAGCTAAATGCCGTAGATATTGAGCACTGTAATTATATGCTGAAAGATGCCGTAGTAAAATTAGAATAGCATATTAGTATTGCTTTTTGTGCTGACTTCTTTAATTTTGCAACAGTGTTGCATTAATAATGTTGTGTATATGAAAAGTCTACTTAAAGAATCTGTTGTTGTAGCCAACGACATCCAATTACTTTCTACTATTCAAGAAGCTTCAGCAGTAATCTGTCAGCGCGAATTGCCTCAAGAAATGGTTGAAGAGGCAGCGAAATTGCTGAATGATCCAGACTTTGAAGGAATTAGAGCTTTGGGCACACGTGAGGAGTTAATCCAAGAACTGGAGGAATTAGCACATTATCCTGCCATTCAAGCAGATATTGTGCATTTATTGAGCTTGTTTTTTAGTGCTGTAGGTACTGAAAGTGTGCGTTTTGCTTTTATACCTGTTCGCAATGGAATGTGCAGAAAGTTTCATACTGATGTGACAGATTACAGACTTTTGTGTACGTATAAAGGTGTGGGCACTGAAATTATAAGACCAGAAAATAGCATTCCCGGTTCTGATTTATTTGAGCAAATGTCTGCGGAATCGTTGAAAGAAGGTGAAGTCCTTTTATTTAGAGGAGCTCTTTCTGCAACCGAGGAATATCCGCCATTATTGCACAAATCTCCAGCAGTTAATCATCCAACAGACCATCGATTGCTGTTGCGCTTGGATACCAACATGACTGCTTGGGAGTAAACAACATAACATTGATGAAAAAAATACCCGTAACGATATTTACAGGCTTTTTGGGAGCTGGTAAAACGACTATTTTAAATCAGGTGCTCGATCATTTCTCAGATCAAGACAATGCCGTTATAGAAAATGAGTTTGGAGAAATCGCGATTGATGGAAATCTGGTGGCTAATTCATGCCAGATGCTGTATGAATTGAATAACGGCTGCTTGTGTTGTGCATTAAATGATGAGTTTTACGAGCTGCTCAGAAAGATTGTGTTTGAAGGCAAACGTCCAGATCGACTGTGGGTAGAGGCAACGGGTGTGGCTGATACAACGGCACTCATCGAAATGTTTAAACGACCTGATATCGCCTCGCGTTTTGATTTGTGGACAGTGGTTTGTGTAGTAGATGCTACAAATATCAAACAACGTATTGAGGAAGCGATTGAAGTCAGCCGCCAAATTATTGCTTCAGATACCGTAATTATTAATAAAGTAGCAGGATTGAGCAAAGCGGAACTGGATTCGATTGAGGAACTCATTTATGGGGTGAATCAATTTGCCCAAGTGCATTCCGCCGAAATGGGAAAAGTATCGAAAGCATTATTTGAGGGGAAAAGTAACCACTTAGAAAAATTCCCGTTGGAATCGCCGCCTACGTACACTTCCAATGCACACAAAATAAATAGTGTGTCTTACCAAACCGTTCATGCGTTTGATCTCTTCAAACTAAAAACAGTTTTGAACGCTTCACTGCTGCTATATGCACATCAAATATTTAGAATTAAAGGGATTATTCGAAGTGAAAAAAATAGAAAAACACTTGTGCAGGCCATTGGGCGCAACATCGAATGCACCGATTTGGGCGAGTGGGATGAGCAAGTGGAATCAAAGCTGGTAGTTATCGGGCTAGATTTGCAGGCATCGAGTATTGAACGATTACTGAAGAATACGGTAGAGCAATTGGTAACGCAGTAAGTCATTGTTGCTCGTTTCGATAACTGAAATTCAAATAGTTTCTAAAAGTGAGGTTGTTTAAAGTAAGTGTCTTTGGGCTAAAAGACTTACCTTAGGCAACCTCATTCATCGTTATATAGTATGCAGAAGAAAAATAGCGTATTCATTGCCACGAGCTTAGATGGTTACATTGCCGATAAAAATGATGGCCTCGCATGGTTAGATATTATTCCAATTCCTGAGGGTACTGATATGGGATATGTGGGATTTATGGAAGAGGTTGATGCCTTAGTGATGGGGCGATCAACCTTTGAAGTCGTTTGCGGTTTTGATGTAGATTGGCCTTATCAACAGCCTGTATTTGTACTGAGCAATTCGTTGAAAGAGCTGCCCGTAGCCTATAAAGACAAAGCTTATTTAGTGAAAGGGGAGTTAACAAAGGTGTTGGCTCAGATTCACGACAAGGGTTACCATCGACTGTACATTGATGGTGGGGTAACCATTCAGAGTTTTTTAAAAGAAGATTTAATTGATGAAATGACCATCAATGTATTGCCCATCTTACTTGGTGGAGGTATACCGTTATTTGCTGATCTTCCTCAATTGCTAGAATTTGAATTGGTGGAATCAAAGGTGTTTTTGAATGCACATGTCCAAAATCATTATAAAAGAAAGCGTTAGTTATACATCTTATATTTAGCTCACTTATAGAAGTTAGGGTTCTGAAATAAAAAAACATATCATTATTTAAAAGCACCAAAATGAGTAAAAGATCAAGTTCTGAAAAAGATAAAGTATATAAATTTGTGCATCATCAAACCGATTGGATACAAACTAATTTGCTTGGTCGTGAGTTTGAGAATGAGTGGCTAAAGATAGCAGCTGATGGAAAAATTTCACTAAGATGCAGTAAAGATCGGGGCTATGCTTGGGATGGCTGCTCTCCTAAATGGAACTTCATACATTTGATGTGGGGAACGCCTGATGGGAAATTAGATTACCGCACAGAAAAGCCCATCACTTACTACAGTTCCATGTTTCACGATGTCATCTATCAGTTTAAATCAGAAGTCCCAATTAGCCGAAAAGAGTCTGACATTTTATTCAAAATCATGTTGCAAGATGCTAAGTTTATGTGGTGGTCAGTTTATGGTTTTGCTGTTCGGACTTTTGGTGGTTTTTATGGCAAATGGTTTAGAGAAGAATCGCAAACAGATATTCAAGTATTGGGCTATTCTTGGTTAGAAGAATAAGTGCTTGATGAAGTGTCCAGCAATCATCAGCAATCAATTAACCATGAGATCACGAGTACACGGTACAAAAGGGAAGTAATCTATCTGTTTTTAAACTGCTAGTTAAAGCTTCATAGCTTCAACTTGGTGTACGTTTTAAGATAAATAAACGCAGTAATCTCACTTTTCCAACATTCCAAATGAGCTGTTTTTGGGGCAAATCCCTATTCTATTCCTGCTCAGCATCAAGCCAAACCTTGATTTTTATCATTTCATCATTTTTTTGTTTTTAGGGTGTTATTGATTGTTTGTAATTAATCTAAATAAAAATTGATTTTTAAAAAAAGCCATTCTAGTTTTGCGCCGTTATTTTTAATCAATCTTAATAAATACAGATTTACTGATGATCAAGTTTAACCGATTGCCACTGTTAACATTAATTGGCGCACTTACTATAACTACTGCTTGTGACGACGATAGTGTAGATACTCCGAGTGTAGAAGCTCCTGCTACCTATGCCTTTACAAGAGATGGGGCATCTACTGTATCTTTTAGCGGACAAACTGCTCGAATTAAAATGGGAGCAGAGCTAAACGATGAATTACTCAATTTAGAAAACTTCACAGAAGAAAATTTATTAGAGATGTTTCGCAACGAAACCGCTGCGGGTGGAGATGCGAACCCATTTTCGGATGCTGATTTGAATGCAGAAACGAAAAGTATCAAATCTAAAGTAGCGGCTTCTGCCGATTTATTTGCAAGTAATACTGCCGAACAAGCTACCATTCGTGCAGACTTTGAATCTTGGATTTCTAAGCAAGTTACTGAAATCGGACCAAACAGAAATACATTAGCTGAGGCTGGTGTTGCTGGTCAGATTGCTGAAGGCGCTACTCCGCGTTACGTTTCAGCTGAAGGCTTGGAATACAATCAAGCCGTCATTAAAGGTTTGATTGGTGCATTAGTAGCTGATCAAATGTTGAATCACTACTTGAGTACTGCAGTATTGGATGCTGGTACGAATGTAGCGGATAACGATGCAGGAACCTTAGATGGTAGTAATAACTACACTACGATGGAGCATAAGTGGGATGAAGCTTATGGTTATGCCTATGGTACTTCAGCAAATACTGCTGATCCGAATGCAACAATTGGTGCTGATGACGACTTCTTAAACAAGTACATTGGACGTGTAGAGGGCGATCCTGATTTTGCTGGTATCGCTGCAGATATTTTTGATGCATTCAAATTAGGTCGTGCTGCTATTGTTGCTAAAAACTATACGGTACGAGACGAACAAGCTGCAATTATCCGTAAGAAAGTCTCTGAAATTATCGGAATTAGAGCGGTATACTACCTACAGCAAGCGAAATCGGGTATCGCGAATTCAGAAATGGGTGCAGCACTACACGATTTATCAGAAGGTTACGGCTTCATTTATAGTTTACGTTTCACGCACAACCCAGATACAGGCGCTCCTTACTTCACTAAAGCAGAAGTAGACGCATTGATTGATCAATTGATGGGTGACGGTGCAAATGGTTTGTGGGATGTAACAGGAACAACCCTCGATGCCATGTCTGCTACAATCGCTGATAAGTTTGATTTTACGATAACTCAAGCGGCAAGCACAAACTAAGAAAATCGTCACTTTCAGTACAACACGGACAGCACCAATGATGTTGTCCGTGATGTATTTTAAGTCGTTCGGCAAAACAAATTCCTGATAAAAATCAACTAAAAAATTAAGCGAGGCCAAAACATTTTGGTCGAACAACGCTTATATTTGCAATCCTTATTTAGAATAAATAAATATAAGGCTTTCATGAAACGAGTAATCCCATTTTTGATTTTGATGATGGGCATCTTTGGATGCTCTGATGATGGCGCCACTGATGGACCAGTTTATGATCGATCTGCAATGCTGACCAACTGGGCAGATAATATTATTATTCCTGCTTATACAGCATTCTCTACTGAACTTACTGCGCTTAAAACTGCAGGAACAACTTTCACGACTACTCCAACGGAAGGAAATTTAGCAACCTTAAGAACGGAGTGGAAAGATGCCTATATCGCTTGGCAAGCTGTATCCATGTTTGAGATTGGTAAAGCAGAAGAATTACTTTATCGAAATAACATGAACATTTATCCAGTGAATACTACTGAGGTAGAGGACAATATTGCTAGTGGTACGTATAATTTGGAACTACCTTCCCTATATGATGCACAAGGTTTTCCTGCATTGGATTACTTGATCAATGGTTTAGCGGCTACCGATGCCGATATTGTCGGTTTTTATACCACGAATGGCAATGCTGAAAACTACAAAACCTATTTGACAGATGTGATCACGAGAATGGAAGATTTGACCGATCAAGTACTTACAGATTGGACTTCAGGGTATCGCGATACTTTTGTTTCGAACAGTGGTTCTTCGGCTACTGCCTCTACCGATAAGTATGTAAATGATTATATCTTCTACTATGAGAAGGCGCTAAGAGCTGGAAAAGTAGGGATTCCTGCTGGTAATTTTTCAGGATCAACATTACCAGAAAATGTAGAAGCCTTTTACAAAAAAGACATTTCTAAAGAATTGTTGCTGGCTGCAATTGATGCTTCTAAAAACTTTTTTGAAGGCAAACACTTCAATTCAAATACAACAGGTGAGAGCTTAAAGTCATACCTTGAGTTTTTGAATACCAATGTGGATGGTGCTAGCTTGAGTAGCCAAATTAGCGATCAATTCGATACTGCACGCGCCAAAGCAGCTACCCTGAATGATAATTTTGTAGAGCAGATTAATTCAAATAATACCCTTATGTTGGAAACATTTGATGAATTGCAGAAAAATGTAGTATTTCTAAAAACAGATATGCTTTCTGCAATGAGTATCAATGTTGATTTTGTGGATGCGGATGGTGATTAGTTTCAATTAAATGACTCAAATCTTTCAAACATATTTAAAGAAAGATACGGACGCTGCCCCATTAGCAGTATTCCGTATCTTTTTTGGTTTGATCATGTTGTTTAGCATGATCCGATTTTATTGGAATGGCTGGATAGAAAGCTTCTACCTTCAGCCCAAATTATTCTTTTCTTACGATGGATTTGAATGGGTAAAACCACTCGGAGATTATACGTATTTATTATTTATTGTATGTGTACTGTCCTGTCTATTCATCGTCCTTGGGTATAAATACCGTTTAGCAGCCATCACCTTCTTCCTCAGCTTTACCTACATCGAGCTGATGGATAAAACGACCTACCTCAATCATTATTACTTCACCAGCTTAATGGGCTTTATACTCATCTTTTTGCCTGCAAACGCATACTATTCCATCGATGCAGCGCAAAACCAGCAGATTCGTGCCCAATACATTCCGCAATGGAGCATTGATGCCGTTAAACTCATGTTGGGAATTGTTTATTTCTACGCAGGTTTGGCGAAACTCAATTCAGATTGGCTAATTGATGCCATGCCTTTAAGCATATGGCTACCAGCACGTTATGATTATGCGATTATTGGTGGTTTATTCAAAGAAAGGTGGGTACATTATGCTTTCAGCTGGTCAGGAGCTTTGTACGACTTGTTTGTCCCTTTTTTATTGCTTTACCGAAAAACGCGCAAACTGGCCTTCTTAGCCGTAGTGATTTTCCATCTATTAACAGGATGGTTGTTTCCTATAGGCATGTTTCCATACATTATGATTGTCAGCACGCTTATCTTTTTTCACCACCGCTTACATCATCAAATGCTGGACTTCATCAGCAAGTTATTTCGAATTAATAAAACGGTTTTCGATAATACACAAACCCTATCTTCAGTTCACTTTTCCTTAAAACGCCTTGCTGTGCCAATTTTATCGGTATTTTTCATGATTCAATTGGCTTTCCCATTCCGCTATTTACTGTATCCAGGTGAGTTGTTTTGGACGGAAGAAGGCTATCGCTTTTCTTGGCGGGTGATGTTGATGGAAAAAGTAGGATATGCACAATTCAAGGTAAAAGACGCAGAAACTAATAGGCAGTTTTATGTGGATAATGCCGATTTTTTAACCCCATTTCAAGAAAAGCAAATGGCTACACAGCCTGACTTTATTTGGGAGTTTGCACAATATTTAAAAACACATTTTCAAAATCAAGGGATCAGTAACCCACAAATCTATGTGGAAAGCTATGTTACCTTAAATGGCCGAAGAAGTCAGCCCTTTATTGATCCTACTATTGACTTAACAACAATACAATCAACATTCAAGCACAAGACTTGGATTTTACCATTTAACGATGAAATTAAAGGACTTTAGTTGTATCGCGAGTACCATTATGCTATTCCTAATCTCTTTTCAAGCTTTTGCTGATTATAAGATTTCTGGAATTGTAACCGATCAAGTGACAAATCAGCCCATTTCTGAGGCAGAAATTTACATTGCGAAAACAGGAAAGTTTTACAAAACCAACAAGCGGGGGATTTTCCAAATTGAGCATCTTCCTATTGATACCTATGAAATCCAAATCTTTGCTTATGGTTATCATGTGCTTAAACAAGCGATAACGGTTTCAGCAAATCAGCTCGAATTGAACTTTAAGATGGAGAAGTTACAATTTGAGCTATCCGAAGTAGTCATTAGTCAACAGTTAGAGGAAGTATTTGCACTGAAGCGATTACGTCAGGTGGAAGGTACAGCAATTTACGCGGGAAAGAAGAATGAAGTGG
Source organism: Flammeovirgaceae bacterium (assembly GCA_049600855.1). Lineage (GTDB taxonomy): Bacteria > Bacteroidota > Bacteroidia > Cytophagales > Flammeovirgaceae > JBMYQA01. Next base: position 30,249 of record JBMYQA010000012.1, read on the forward strand.
TGTTGTTAGATCAGATTGTAGGAAATATTGCTTCGAACAATGCTCGCCAAATTTACGGACAGGTGACTGGGCTTAACATTTATGAAGCCGATGATGCAGGGCTTCAGTTAAACATTGGAGGGCGAGGACTTGACCCAAATCGGACGGCTAATTTTAATACGCGACAAAATGGTTATGACATTAGTGCCGATGTATTGGGTTATCCTGAAAGTTATTATACACCACCTGCAGAAGCACTGAGTGAAATTCAAGTGATTCGGGGAGCTGCTTCCTTACAATACGGTACGCAGTTTGGCGGATTGGTCAATTTTAAATTGAAAAAGCCTAATCCAAATAAGAAAATTGAGTTGATTTCTCGCCAAGCAATCGGTTCTAATAACTTATTTACCTCATTTAATAGTTTGGGAGGAACTGTAGGAAAGGTCGAATATTATACCTACTTCAATTATAAAAAAGGAGATGGCTTTCGGCCCAACTCTTCCTTTGATTCGAAAAATCTATATGCGTATGTCAACTATAACTTAGGCGAATTTACAGATGTAAGTGTGGAATTTACTTACCTGAACTACCTCGCCCAACAAGCAGGAGGCTTAACCGATGCACAGTTTTACAACGATCCATTTACCAGTAATCGTACGCGAAACTGGTTTGAGGTCGATTGGAAATTAGCTTCAGTGAAATTTGAACATAAATTTTCTGCTAAAACAGATTTGAGTGTTAACCTATTTGGCTTAGATGCCTCTCGAAAAGCCGTAGGGTTCCGCACAAATCGAGTCTCGCAAGAAGATGATTTAGATGCTCCTAGAGATTTACTGATTGGCGAATTCAACAACTGGGGAGTGGAAACCCGTTTATTGCATCGCTATCGCATCAAAAATCGTGATGCGATTTTCTTAATTGGCAATAAGTATTACCAATCTCGCAATGCGGCCATCCAAGGGCCAGGGACAAATGGAGGCGATGCCAATTTTAATTTGGCTACCGCTGAGTTCCCTTTTTATAGAGATCAATCCGATTTTACCTTTCCCAACATAAACCTAGCCCTCTTTGGCGAGAATATTTTCTACCTATCTGACAACTTTTCATTAACGCCTGGTTTCCGATTAGAACACATTCGAACAGAAAGTGAAGGAACTTTTAGGAAGATTGATTTTGACTTAGCAGGCAATCCGATTCGCGATGCCACTTTTGACGATAATCGCGACTTTAACCGTACATTTGTTTTATTGGGTATTGGAGCGAGTTTTACACCAAAAGAAGGACTGGAGGTTTATGGAAATATTTCGCAAAACTACCGTTCAGTAACCTTCAATGACATTCAGGTAGTGAATCCATCTTTTCAAGTAGATCCTAATATTACGGATGAAAGTGGATTTACCGCAGATGTTGGCGTACGGGGCAAGTGGAAAGGCATCCTTTCGTATGATTTTGGCGGTTTTGCCTTATTGTATGATGATCGACTAGGCGAAGTATTACGTGCAGAAGAACGCTTAAATGCCGATGGAGAACTGGTACAAACGGGTCGAATTATCCGATTTAGGGGAAATATTGGCCGGGCACTTATGTATGGAATAGAAAGTTTGTTTGATTGGAATGTCGCTGGTACATTATTTAAAGAGCGGAAAGATTTGAGGCTCAATATTTTCCTAAATACAGCCATTACACGATCCAACTATTTACAGTCGCAAATCCCTGGTGTGGAAGGGAACGAAGTAGAATTTATTCCATTGATCAACCATAAATCAGGCATTCGTTTTGGGTATAAAAATCTATTGGGAAGTTTACAATTCACCTACCTCTCCAAACAATTTACCGATGCCTCTAATGCCGAGCAAGATCTCAATGATAATCAGAGTGGCATCCGCGGCTCTATTCCTGCTTATCATGTGATGGATTTCTCCTTATCCTATCGTTTTAAACGATTTAAAGTGGAAACTGGCTTAAATAACGTGTTAAATAATACCTATTTTACCCGCAGGGCTACGGGTTATCCTGGCCCTGGCATCATTCCTTCTGCGCCAAGAGTGGGCTATGTGGCAGTACAAGTGAAGTTATAAAAGATTTCAACTTCACGAGTGTTTCCTTATTCTTGTATCCATCAAAAAAGGGTTTTCTGATATCCTTATGCAGTAACATTTCTTTTTTTTATCTTTACCAGTTAATCTGCTAATTAATCCCCTAATTGGTTTGTTAGATGAAAGATGGGCATTTCATGAAAGCATTATTTACAATATTTTTGGGTGTTTTTATCCTTCCATTAGGTTTTAATGCTGCCGCACAATCCAATCAAAAAGATTCGATCAGATGGTATTTAGATAGATCAGATTCCCTTTGGACAATTAAAAACCAATTTCAAGCTGCTTATAAGTATACCGTACAAGCCCAACGGATTAGTACACTTGAATTAGATACCTTACTATTTGTAAAAACGCAATATGCTACTTTTACCCAAGAGCAAGCGTTGAGAATTAAAAATGAAAAATTTCGAAAAAAATATCAGCTTGCTAAACGCATTGTCCTCCAACAGCCTGAAAAGTTTTCGCTTTACGCGCTCAGTTCATTAAACCAACAAAGAATACGTTTGTATCGACAAGGCTTGGTTGATAGTAGTTTATATCTGTTGGATTCGGCCATTACTTTTGCCGAAAAACATGATACTGAGCACTACTATTTATTCATTGCAAGAAAGCTGAGTATATTATCACTTGCTCATCGGCTCGAAGAAGCAGCTGCTTATAAAGCGTATTTAGAGAAAGAAATACTCCCAACCGTTCCTGAAGCATACAAAATTCATTTTTTTGCCGTTAATGCTCATTATTATACCGCTACAGGTGATTTTTTAGCTGCTATTGAAGTCAACAAAGCTTTATTGGCAAATCCGAATTATAGAGGTAGCCGAATTGATCGTCATGAAGACATCGGAACCATGAGTCTGAATATCGGTGAATATGAGCAAGCGCTCGAACATTATAATGCATCGTTGCAAATCAAAATTAAAGGGTTTGGGGCACAACATCCTGCTGCAGCTAAAGCTTACCTTAGATTAGGAGAAGTATATCGTCAAGTTGGCGAATATGAAAAAGCCTTAGATTATTACTATCAGGGTTACCTCATTAGTTCGAATAATATGGGGGAATACACCTTCAGAGTCGGTAGTTTCTGTAATAACATTGGAGAAACTTACTATGGGCTAGGGCAGTATAAAGAGGCCTTAAAATGGCATAAAAAGGCATTAAAGATTAGAAAGAAGATTGCCTACCATCCTTATTTGACCAATTCATACGATCACATTGGAGCTTGTTATACGAAATTAGGCGATTTTCAAAAAGCGACACAATTTTTGCAAAAAGCCCTAGAAATGCGCGAAAAAATGCCCAAGGCTTCTGCTTATTTGCCCTATCGTTTGAAATCCTATCTGCATTTGGCGGAATATCATGAAGCGCTTGGTAATTACCATGAGGCCATTCATTATTACCAGTTAGGTTTAGCAGCAAACAACGTTAATTATCGAAATGAGGGCATGGCTAAATATGAGTTTTTGAACCACATTGCCAATACACAACTTTACCTATCTCACATTGATGAAGCTTTAAAAAATTATGAAAATGCGTTTCTTGAAAATGTGCCGAGCTATCAATATGGTCAAAAAACACAACCTAAATTGGAAGAGTGCCATGATTTACTCAGCTTATTAGAAACACTCCATGGTAAAGCAAAAGCCCTTCGATTAAAGAGTAAGTTATCGGGTAATCATCAGGATTACTTGCAGGCATTAGATAACTTTTACTGGGCTGATGAGGTGATTGACTTGTTGCGTAAGAAATATACGACCCAAAAAGATAAAGTGAGGTTGGGTAAAGTAATTCAAGCGTTTTATGAAGATGCGGGGGAATTGTGTTGGGAACTATACCAAGAGACGAAGGATAAAACGTATTGGCATCATCTATTTCATTTTTCGGAACGCAGTAAATCAGGAGTGCTTGCGGAAGTACAACAAAGTCGCTATGCCAAACAGTTTGCACACCTGCCTGATGCGGTGATTGCAAAAGAACGAGAATACTCTCGTTTAATTACCTATTATCAGCAAAAAGTGTTAGCAGGTGGAGCCCATTCCGCGAAGAATCAAATCAAACTTTTAGAAGCGAAAGATGCCTATACCCGATTTATCAAAGAGTTGGAAACAAATCACCCTGAATATTATGCCTTAAAGTTTGAGCGATTACCCATTTCGATTTCAGCAATTCAAAAATCGTTGACTAAAAATGAGGTATTGGTAGAATACTTTATCATTAAAAATCAAACAATTGCCTTTGTGATCGCTCAAAAGCAGTTTAAGGTGAAACAACTTGGAGAAATTAGTGTGGTTCAGGTTAGAAATTTCAGAAATGGCTTGATTCAAGGAAAATGGAATCAGTATGCCACTGCTGCTCACCAATTACATGAGATTCTGATAAAACCAATTGCGGAAGACCTTACTGAAGAAAAGTTAACGATTGTTCCTGATGGCTTAATTTGGTACATCAATTTTGATTTATTATTGAGTAAAGTGTCACAAGGATTTTCTTATCAAAACCAAGCCTATTTATTGAAGCAACACGCTATTCGTTATCGTTATGCGGCACAGCTGGGGTTAACCCGAAAAGATAAAGCGCTTTCCAACACGAAGTTGCTTGCCTTTGCACCTTCCTATCAATCCCTACAGGCGGATTCTGCAAAGCTCAATAGCATTGGGGAAAACTTCAGAGGTGAAGTAGGAGAGCTCCAATGGAATGATAAGGAGGTGGAACAAATTACGCAAACATGGGGAGGAGATGCTTATTACGAAAATGCAGCTTCTGAAAAGGTATTTAAAGAAAAATTTCGTCATGGTCAAATTTTACATTTGGCGATGCACGCGCTATTGAATGACCAAAATCCTGAACAATCAAGGTTAGTTTTTACGCATACGGCAGATGCGCAAGAGGACGATTTTCTCAATGTGTACGAGCTTTACAATATGGTGATAGAAGCAGAACTAGCAGTATTGAGCGCGTGTAATACAGGAGTAGGGAAATTAGAAGGAGGCGAAGGCATGATGAGTTTGGGGAGGGCTTTTGCCTATGCTGGTTGCCCTGCGGTTGTCATGTCGCAGTGGAAAGTCGATGATCGAGCTACTTCATTGATCATGGAAAAGTTTTACTTCTATTTAAACCAAGGAATGGAGAAATCAGTTGCCTTGAAAAATGCGAAACTTGCCTACCTCAAAAATGCGAGGTCACGAGAAGCCAATCCCTATTTGTGGGGCAGTTTCATTGTGGTAGGAAATAACCAACCGTTGAGTCAGCCTTCTTATAAAAATACCTATATCGCGACTTCCCTGCTTGTGGTAGTGTTAGGCGTGGGGTGGATATGGAAAAAAAAAGCTTTGTTTAGCTAATAAAAACCCCGATTTCTTGCACCTGTATTAAAAGAGCAATGACATTTCCTCATAGCTTTCACTCCCCTCCATTCCTTTTTTTCTTATCTTTGTAGCCTACATATCAACCAATCTAAATACATTACAATCATTACTTTATAATGGATAAAATGAACTAAGTAAAAGGTTCGAAATAACTACGTCTTAATGGAGCCAGTTATTTTGGAAAGATGATATAACTAACTTTTTGGAGAAAAGATTGAACACAAATGAAATTATTATCAACGTGCTTATTATGTCTTGTCATTATATCTTTTAAAATTGAGTGTAAGCCAAATAAACAAGATTCTGTTCGCTGGTACACAGACAAATACGTAACGGTTTTAGCTGAAAAGGGATGGGATCAAGCTTATCCTTACATTTTGAGAGCGAAACAGTTGGCAGATCAGCATGCGAACACCAAACATTACCTAACGGTATTATTACACTATATTGAAGCGATAAAAAAGCTACACATTACTATTGATGAGCTCAATCCACTATTAGAAGAATTGTACCGTATTGCTCAGCGCAACCCAAGTGAATATCATTCCTACATTGAATTCTATTGGGGATTCAAATTGAGGCAGGCGATGGAACTCCATCAATTTGTGGAAGCTCAAGAATATGTAAACGAATTAGTGAACTACTACAATCGCTATGGTACAGTACAAGAGCAATTACATGCCAATTATCTTCAATTAGATTATTACATCACGTCATCGCAATTACACAAAGCAGACTCGCTAAAAGCGTATTTAGATCGGGAAGTTCGTCCATTCATTAAAGACCTAAATGCATTATTGAGTTCCGAAGCGTTTTATTATGAAAAGCACGGAGATATTGCACAAGCCATTAAAACACATAAAGAAGTCGTAAAGCTTGAGATGCTAAACAGGAATACAGAGGCAGCACACCGCACAAACACTCGAATTGGGCAATTGTATCACTTAGTTGGAGAATATCGCCAAGCACTCGCTTATTATAATAAAGCCATTCCGTACTTTAGGGCATCTTTGGGCGACAATCATCCTCAAATTTCCAAAGAATATAACCGAGTTGGCGAAGTGTATCGTCAGGTTGGCGAATATGAAAAAGCCTTATCGTATTATAAAGAAGCTTATCGCTTAAGTGTACAACGCTTTGGAGCAATTAACTTCCGAGCGGGCAGCGTGTGCAACAACTTAGGTGAAACCTATTATGCACTGGGGCAATATGAAAGCGCACTGATGTGGCATCAAAAATCCCTCACAATTCGGAAACAAATTGAGTATCATCCTTACCTAACCAACTCCTACGACAACCTTGGTGCCACGTATACCAAGCTAGGTGATTTTAAAAATGCGCAAAAGTATCTGTTTAAAGCCTTGGAGATGCGGGAAAACATGCCCGATAACTCGCTTTACTCCATTTATCGCATGAAATCCTATTTGCATTTATCTGAATACTATGCAGCGCTAGGTGATTATGAACAGGCGGTAATCTATCATCAAAAGGGAGTAGATAAAAACATGAGTAATTTTCGGTTTGATGAAACTGCCAAGTATCAGTTCATGAATAAGAAAGCTCAAACGTTATTATTCTCACTCCATCAATTGGCTGATGCCAGACAAGCTTTTGAACAAGCCATTGCACTTAATGTTCCCAATTACGATCGCATGCATCAAGTTGAGTTGGTTATTGAGAATTGTTACAATCCGTTATCCTTATTTGAATCGCTTTATGGCAAAGCCACGGTTTTACAACGCGAAGGCTTAGAACGAAATGAACGCTCCATTCTACAAGAATCTTTACAAACGTTTTATTTGGCAGATCAGGTTGTTGATTTTATTCGAAGGAGGTATACCACTCAAAAAGATAAGGTGCGTTTGGGCAAACTGTTACATGCGTTTTACGAGGAAGCCAATACGACGAGTTGGGCATTGTATCAAATGAAACAAGATGAATCGTATTGGAATGATCTATTTTACTTCTCAGAGCGCAGTAAGGCAGGGGTGTTGGCCGATGTACAACAAACGCGCAAAGCCAAACAGTTTGCGCATCTTCCCGATTCTATTTTAAATAAAGAACGCGAGTATTCTTCGCTGATTTCTTTTTACCAGCAGAAAATTCTGGATGGAAAAAGTCCTGCTAAATTTCAAAAAAAGCTCATCGATACGCAACACAAGTTCACGAAGTTTATCCATGAATTAGAACGCGCCTATCCCGAATATCATCAACTGCGCTATGCGCAAGCTCCCATTTCAATCAGTGCTGTACAACAATCATTAGATGAGGATGAAACCTTTGTAGAGTATTTTTTCTTACGAGGAAAACCCTTGGCTTTTATCATTGATAAACAGCAATTTACGGTGGAAAGCTTGAAGGAAGTACATCCACAACAAGTACATAACTTTCGAAATGCTTTGTTACATCGGAAATGGCAACAATATACAACTGAAGCCTACGCATTGTATAATATTCTGATTAAGCCATTAACGAAGAAACTAACCACCACAAAGCTGACGATTGTGCCTGATCGACATTTGTGGTATGTCAATTTTGATTTGTTACTCACAGCACCTTCTACTTCGCAGGTGTATAAAAATCAGCCTTATTTGATTTATGAGTATGCGATACGGTATTTATATGCGGCTCAGTTGGCACTGGAAAACGAAAAGGAAGATGTGCATCGTGTAAATAATAAACTGATTGCATTTGCACCTTCCTACGCAACGTTAAATGCGGATTCTAATGCATTAAATAATATCAATCAAAAATTCAGGGGTGAGGTGGGCGAATTACTTTGGAGTGACGATGAGGTGCGTAGCATTGCCGATGAATGGAAAGGGGAAGCCTATTATGGTAAAGAAGCTTCTGAAAAAGTGTTTAAGGATCGTTTTAAAGATGGAAAAATCTTGCACTTAGCCATGCATGCGCTACTGGATGACCAGCATCCAGAACGCTCACGTTTGGTCTTCACGTATACCGATGATAGCTTGGAAGATGATTTATTAAATGTATACGAACTGTATAACATGGAGTTTGATGCGGAACTGGCCGTGTTGAGTGCTTGTAATACAGGAGTGGGTAAACTCGAAGGTGGTGAAGGGATGATGAGTTTAGGTCGCGCATTTGCTTATGCTGGTTGCCCTGCGGTGGTCATGTCCCAATGGAAAGTGGATGATCGAGCTACTTCCTTAATCATGGAGGAGTTTTACCAGCTGCTTGACGATGGTTTAGCCAAGTCCTTAGCGCTCCGAACCGCCAAACTGAACTACTTGGAACAGGCAGGACCTCAAGAAGCAAATCCTTTTCTATGGGGGAGTTTCATTGTTGTTGGAGACAATCATCCACTGAACCAGCCTACTTATTGGGAGTGGATGGCATTATGCATTGGAATCGCGGTTGTGGTTGGGTTTGCTTGGTATTTGAGGAAGAGATAGGTGAAAGGAGGAAATGGGCGAGATAGGAAAAATGGGCGAAAGGTTTTCGCCCGTACTTTTTTGGATTTTCGCTGCTATGATTTCGTTCACGGGGTTAGGGGAATTAGTGCTCATGTTGTAGCACGCCTGCTTTTGATTGTGCGTACACGTAATAAGTGCCTTTGGTAACAATTTCCGCGCCTTCAGGTAGGCGATCAATCAATTTGATTGCTGTATATCCATCAGTAGTAGTGCCACTAATTACTTTTATAGCCTCAAATTTCACTTCCTCTTTTTCAGTAGGGCTTGCCACATAGATGTAAGCAGAAACGCCATCTTTGATAACCGCTTGTTCGGGTAAGGCTTGTACTACTTGATCATTCAACCAAATTTTGGCTTCCACAAATAAATCTTGAATAAACCTTGGCTGACCATTTTCTAAATGTCCATGTACCCGAACTGTTTTATTTTGATCATTAAACGCTCGGCCAATGACGTGTACTTCTCCTTCATAGATTTGATTTCCCAATGCAGGAGCCACATAACTAATTGCTTGCCCTTCTTTTACCTGGGCAATGTCTTTTTCAAACACATCCAACTCCAAATGCAAATGCCGATCATCTGCAATGGTCAGTAATGGAATAGCAGGGGTGGCATACAATCCATTGTGTAAGCGAATACTGGTAATGTAACCTGTCATAGGGGCGTATATTGGAACCTTTTGCTTCATATTATCCATAGTAAGTTTAGTCACATCAATGCCCAAGTACTTCAGTTGTTGCGCTAAACCTTTCTTTTGCGCTTGTTTGATGGCTACTGTAGATTCTAACTTCTGCACACTCTTTTCAATGCCCGCATTGGCCTTTAGCAAAGATTGTTGTCGAGCGAGTTCTTTCTCTTCAAAAGCCAATGCTGCCAAAAGCTCTAGGTATTGTTGTTGCTGCTGAATAAACTCAGGGTTTTCCAAATACGCCAAGATGGATCCTTTTTTTACATAATCTCCTGCCACTAGTTTATTACTATTTCTGATGTAACCAGGGGCTTGCGCATTTACTGCCGCTAAAGCATTGGGCGGAAGTCCTATTACACCTGTAGCTTTTACAAAATCTTTGATTTTAATGGAACTAAATGATCCAAATTGGATATCCATTGCCTCAATTTGCTTACGCGTCAAATGAATGCCACTTTCATGGTCTTCATCATGAGACGCATGTTCCACGTTGTGCCCCTCCTGCTTATGCCCGCTTTCTGTTGAGCAAGCGGTTAAAAAGCAGAGTCCTATCGTAAGAAGCTTGAAAAAATTGATATAATTCATAGTCATTAAAATCTTTAGTTGGATAAAAACTGATAGAACACTACTGCTTTATTATAGAAGAGAATTTGTTCCAAATAGCTTTTGTGATTATTAGAGCGTAGCGTGAGTGTATTGAGGAGTTCGAGGTAAGAGATTTCTCCTGCTTGGTAATTCAATCTGGAAATACGATCCATTTCAGGGTTTATCGTTTCCAATTGATTTCGATAAAATTCCATACCTTTCGCATAGAGCTGAATCGCATTTGAGGCAGTTATCAACGCTTGTTGAACCTGTAGCTGCTTCGCCTTGAGTTTCGCTTTAGCCACTGCTACTTGTAATTGTTGTGCTTCAATTTTTTGATTTGTCTGCTTATTAAATAAGGGAATCTGCACATCCAGTTGTAAGCCATTGAGCCATCCGACCTCCACAAAGTTCTGGACTGCGTAACCAAATTGAAGATCAGGCTTTTTGGAGGCTTTTAATACATCTGTATTCGCTTTTGCAAGTTGAATTTCCTGTTGTGCCAATTTCCATTGCAACGTTTGGGCAGTATCAGCCAGCGTAAAAGGCATAGCCGTTAAACTGTCTGCACTCGTCACAAGCACTTCGCTAACTACTAATTGACTGAGCTTAGTCTCTAAGTTGCTAATTTCCAACTTGGTTTGCTCCAACCGCAATTGTTGCTCATTTACTGAGGACTGAAAGGAAAGTAATTCCATACGATTAGCCTCGCCCACTTGGACTCGTTTTTTAGCCATTGCCAAATAAGATTGATAGGTTTGAGCAAGCTGATGATACAGCTGTGCTAGAGCCTTACGCTGTTGTAATTCAAGGTAAACTTGTTTGACATCCATGATTAATTCTTGCTCCAACAATTGTTTCTGTAAGGTAAATTGTCCAGCTTTTGCTGTTCCAAGCGTTCTCAAAGCCTTCGTTTTTGCGGGGTTGGGTACGTTTTGAACAAAAAAATACTGATTCATTTGCTGGTTATTTTCTCGAAATAAGCCATTCCCTTGGTAACTAAATTGCGTAGGCCCCAAACTGTAACTGAGGTCTTCTAATACTTTACCTTGCTGCACTTGAAGTGTGGCAGCTTGCATGGTTGGGTGATTGCTCAGCGCCATTTCAACAGCTTCATCCATAGAAATGGCCTTTTGAGCATGAGTCTGATTTACTCCAATGACGCAAAAAATAAAACCTAGCATTAAAACTTTTCCAAATGTTTTATTACGGGTTCGTTGTTCTTGCCAGTTGGCTAACCAACTGTATAAAATGGGTAAAACGACTAGTGTTAAGAAGGTAGCGGTTATTAATCCACCAATCACTACAGTTGCCAACGGACGTTGTACCTCAGCACCGCCAGAGGTAGAAAGTGCCATCGGTAAAAAACCTAAGGAAGCAACAGAAGCGGTCATCAATACGGGGCGTAATCGTACATAGGTACCTTTCAGAATACGCTCATTGATATTTTGTATTCCTTCTTTCTTCAACTGATTAAAATAACCAATCAATACAATGCCGTTTAATACTGCAACGCCGAATAAGGCAATAAAGCCAATACCTGCTGAAATGCTAAACGGCATGCCTCGAAGCTGTAAAGCCCATATGCCTCCAATGGCAGAGAGTGGAATGGCCGTAAAAATGAGTGTTGCTTGTGCAAGACTTCCAAATGTGAAATACAAAAGGATATAAATTAAGGTGAGTGCAATGGGAACGGCAATCCTCAAACGGGCATTGGCCGCTTTGAGGTTCTCAAACTGACCACCATAGGTGAAATAATAACCAGAGGGTAGTTTTATGTTTGCGTCTAGGGCTTGTTCGATTTGATAAACTAAGGTTTCTACATCGGTGTTTCCTACGTTTACGCCAATGACAATTCTACGATTTGTATTGTCTCTGGAAATTTGCATGGGAGAATCCATTAATGCTACTTGGGCTACTTCGGTAAGAGGTACCTGATTGCCGTTGTCAAGGGGAATATAGAGTGTTTTAACATCCTCAATTCCTGTGCGGAATTGCTCATCTAAGCGCACCACTAAATCAAACCTGCGTTCTCCTTCATAAATAATTCCTGCCTTTTCACCAGCAAAGGCACTTCTTACAACGCGATTGACTTCTTTTACTTGCAAGCCGTATTGGGCCATCTTATTGTAATTGAAACGGATCACCAGTTGAGGCATTCCGACGGTCTGTTCCACATTGACTGAACCCACCCCTTGTAGTTGACGAATAACGGCTTCGGCTTCTTTTGCTTTACTGTAAAGCACAGCTAAATCTTGTCCGTAGAGTTTAACAGTAATGTCAGCTTTTGAGCCTGTCATGAGTTCATTGAATCGCAGTTGGATGGGTTGGGAGAACTCTTTGCCAACGCCGGGAACCACCGCTAAGGCTTTATCTATTTGCTGAAACATTTCGTTGCGTGTACGCGCAGAGGTCCATTCTTCTTTCGGTTTCATAATGATGGTGTAATCTCCAATTTCTACAGGCATGGGGTCTGTAGGGATTTCCGCAGCGCCAATATAGGTGACCACATCTTCAATTTCAGGGAACTCATCGAGAAGTATGGTTTGGATTTTCTTGGCTACCTCTATGCTCTGGGTTAATGAAGTGCCTGGGGGTAAAATTTGCTGCATAGCTAAATCACCTTCTTCTAATGTAGGAATAAATTCGCCCCCCATTCTGCTAAATACCAGTAAGCTCCCAATAAACAGTAAGCAAGTGGCTAAAACAACCGTGCGTTTAAATTGTAATGCGAACTGTAAAATGGGATCGTAAAGCCAATGCATAAAATTGATGATGCGATCTGCAATCGTAGTTTTAAACTCAATGTTTCGATTGAGCAATAAAGCAGACATCATGGGAACATAGGTGAGTGAAAGAATAAGTGCCCCACCAATGGCGAGCATCACAGTTTGAGCCATTGGCTTGAACATTTTCCCTTCTATTCCCACCAATGCAAGAATGGGGATGTATACCATCAGGATAATGATTTCACCAAAAGCAGCTGAACTTCGAATTTGCTGTGCAGCAGTTTGCACTTCTTCATCCATTTGCTTGGCAGTGAGTTGTTGTCCTGCAAACTTTGCTTGAAAACGGTGTACGATGGCTTCCACAATAATCACGGCACCATCAACCACCAAGCCGAAATCAATTGCGCCCAAACTCATTAAATTGGCCGATATGCCGAGTACATTCATCATGGCAACGGCAAACAACATGGCTAATGGAATCACAGAGGCGACAATTAAACCTGCTCGCCAATTTCCTAACATGATGACCAGAATAAACACCACAATGAGTCCTCCTTCAATTAAATTCGTTCGAACGGTGCCAATTGCAGTAGATACGAGCTTATCTCTAACCAAATATGGTTCAATGATTACGCCTTCTGGTAACGATTTTTCGATTTGTTTCACGCGTTCTTTTACCCGTTCCGTAACGGCTGCAGAGTTTGCTCCTTTCAGCATCATGACTCGGCCTCCAACGGCTTCTGCGCCATTTCTCACTAATGCGCCATATCGAGGTGCTTTCCCAAATTGCACTTGCGCCACATCTTTGACTAAAATTGGTCGCCCATTGCGCACAGCAATCACAATATGCGCTAAATCGTTTAAAGATCGGGCAATGCCATCTGTTCGGATATAGTACGTATTGGGATTTTTTTCGATATAAGCGCCTCCTGTATTCTCATTGCTATTTTCCAAGGCTGCAAATACATCTTGGATACTCAATGACATAGATTTTAGCAGGTTGGGGTTGATGGCTACCTCATACTGTTTCAAAAATCCACCCATGGTATTTATTTCTACAACCCCTTCAATACCTGACAATTGACGTTTTACAATCCAATCTTGAATGCTACGAAGCTCCGTAGGGGAATAGTTGTGTTTAGCTCCTTCTTCATTTCTGATGACATATTGATAAATCTCCCCAAGTCCAGTAGAAATGGGAGCCATCGTGGGCGTTCCTAAATTCATAGGAATATGGTCTTCTGCTTCTTTGAGGTATTCCGATACTAATTGTCGAGCTAAATACACATCCATGTCTTCCTCAAAAACAACGGTAACCACAGAGAGGCCAAACCTAGAAATGGAACGAATTTCAACTAATTGTTGGATGTTTTGTAAGGCCAATTCTACAGGAGTGGTGATAAATTGCTCAATCTCCTGCGTAGCCAAGTTGGGTGAAATGGTAATGACTTGTACCTGATTATTGGTTATATCAGGCACCGCATCTATGGGCAATTGACTTAGGGAAAAACCACCCCAAACCATCAGGACAATGACTAAAAGTCCTACAACAAACTTATTCTTAATGGAATAAGCAATAATTTTATCGAACATAAATTTTAAACAGTTAATGCACCATCACTTAGCGGCTGTTTGCATTTTTTGTTTAGTGCTAAAAGTGAATTGATTTTTATTCAGGTAAGATGCTTTCAAACGGTTTCCCGCTAGGATGAATAATGGCTATCTATTCAAGGAGAAAGCAATGCAATATGAGTGCAAATCGGTCAGTTTTAGCCGAAAGAAAAAATTCAAAGAGCCTCTTGAGCAATGCTAATCTTTATTAAGCAGAAAATCTAAACTTAACGCGATGAAGATTGAGGCTAGGAATAGGAAATGCTACCAGCTTCAACCAGCATAAAACATAGCTTACTAAGTAGATCGTGTTTTGTGATAAATAAAGGAATGAAAGGACACACTGATCTTAAGGAAAGGTTTACACCAGTATTGGCGGGTGCCATACTTGCTCGACGAAGGAGAAGGAATAGTGGAAAGTATAGGTAAAAAGGTAAGTGTCTGTTTGCTGATGTTGTGGCTGGTTATCGTTTAGATAAGATTGGGGGTTGATATTGACATTTACCCCACAGCAAGCACAGGTGCAAAAAGGGGAACAAAAATCAGTTGCATCTTCTGAATGATCGTGCTCGCTTTGCAAAATGACCGAAGTTTCCTCAAAGGTGTAGGGGTCACTGCAAGGCAGCACTGACATGACAAAGATGAGTAGGGATAATATGAACGTCACATGCTTCATATGCCCTGCAAAAGTAGGGCTTAGTTTGACAATTGCAGCACTTGAACAGATTTTTTAGGTTGATTGCATCAAAATAATAAAACCCTTGATTTTCGAGTTTTTGACCCTCAAAAACTCGAAAATCAAAAATCTGGCTCGTGCGAATTTCTAAATTCGTACGAAACCAATGGTAAAAT